>JALOPH010000023.1 GCA_025453995.1 Desulfobacterales bacterium | reverse complement strand
AATGCATAAATTCCCTGGCCTTTGATGGAGTGGGGGAATCCCACCACCGCGGCTTCCGCAACGTTTTTGTGCAGCACCAGGGCGGACTCAACTTCCGCGGTTCCCAGCCGGTGTCCGGAGACATTGATCACATCGTCTATCCGACCGATGATCCAGAAATACCCGTCTTCGTCCTTTTTGGCGCCGTCGCCCGTAAAATACATGCCGGGAACCTGACTGAAATAGGTTTCCCGGAATCGATCATGATCGCCGTAAACAGTCCGGGCGATTCCCGGCCATGGCTTGCGGATGCACAAAAGGCCCTCCTCATTGGGATAGGACACTTCCGCGCCGGTGTCATCCAGAATCACCGGGTCCACGCCGAAGAACGGAAACGAGCAGGAGCCCGCTTTGATGGGCGCCACGCCGGGAAGCGGAGTGAGCATGTGGCCGCCGGTTTCGGTCTGCCACCAGGTGTCGATGATGGGGCACCAATCCCTGCCCACATGGTGATAATACCATCGCCAGGCTTCCGGGTTGATGGGCTCGCCCACTGTGCCCAAAAGTTTCAATGAAGAGAGGTCATGCTTTTTGACATGGGATTCGCCTTCCTTGGCCAGAGCCCGGATGGCCGTGGGCGCGGTATAGAATTTATTGACTTTGTATTTTTCAACAATCGCCCAGAACCGGTCAAAGCCCGGATAGCTCGGCACGCCTTCAAACATCACGCTGGAAAGACCGTTTGTGAGGGGGCCGTAAACAATATAGTTGTGGCCGGTAATCCATCCGATGTCAGCGGTGCACCAGAAGAGTTCATCATCCTTGAGATCAAAAACCAGACGGGTGGTGATGGCGGCATAGAGCAGGTACCCTCCGTGGGTGTGGACAACCCCCTTTGGTTTTCCGGTGCTGCCGCTGGTATAGAGAATAAAGAGGGGGTCTTCGGCGTCCATGGCCTCGGGTTTCACATAGGCAGGGAGCTTTGAATCGGCCATTGCTTCATGCCACCAGATCTCTTTTGGTGCGGACAATTGAATGCCTGATCCAGTACGGTTGACCACAATCACTTTCTGAACGCCGGGGCAGGTTTTAAGGGCCTGGTCCACGTTGCTTTTCAGGGGGACGGGTTTGCCGGCCCGATATCCGCCGTCAGAAGTGATAACGAGTTTGGCGTCACAATCCCTGATCCGGTTGGCAATGGCTTCAGCGCTGAAACCGCCGAAAACCACGCTGTGAATGGCGCCGATTCGCGCGCATGCCAGCAGCGCCACCGGCAGTTCGATGGTCATGGGCAGATAAATAATCACCCGGTCGCCCTTTGAAATTCCCTGGGCTTTGAGGACAGCGGCAAATTTGTTTACCAGATTGTAAAGGTCTCCATAGGTATATGTTTTCGCTTCATCCGGATTATCCCCTTCCCAGTAATAGGCGATTTTGTTTTTGATCTTGTCCATGTGGCGGTCTAAGCAGTTAAACGAAGCGTTGATCTTTCCATTGCCGAACCAGGCGATTTTCGCCTCGGCAAAGTCATACTTTAAGACATAGTCCCATTCCTTTTCCCAGGTCAGGTATCTTTTTGCCTGTTCCGCCCAGAACCCTTCAGGGTCTTTAATGGAACGGTTATACATTTCCTGATATTGCTTGATGCTGTTGATAAATGCGATTTTACGATATTCTTCAAGATGCGCGTCATAGAATTTCGGATGTTCGGTCATTTGTCCTCCATACAGCAATGCCTTGGTTAAGGTTATGTAAAATAGAATCCTGAATCCAGGAGTCAGAATCCAGAAGAAATAACAGCAAAACTTTTTTATTCTGGCTCCTGGCTTCTGGCTCCTGTATTCTTTTCGTTATTTATAGGTTCATCAAATTTGCATGTCAGGATGATCATGCCGTCATCCCGAATGGACTGAATTTTGTACGGCAGTTTTTTAAACAATTGGATCATGCTTCGATTTTCCGGGGCTGTATAGGCCACAAGCCCGGAAAGACCGTTGTCAATGGCCGCCTGGGTCAGTTTTTTTAAAATGATGGAAGCGATCCCTTTTCCCTGCCATTCACGGGTGACGGAAAAGGCCACTTCAGCAATCTTTTTTTTGGGTTCGATCATGTACGCGCCGATGCCGATGACCTTGGCGAATCCGAACTCGCCGGTCAATGCCAGTATGGTGAGGTTGTGGATGTAGTCGGTTTCAAACATGCATTCCACATCGTCTCTTAAAAAGCAGGTTTTTTCATAAAAAAAGCGCGCAATAACGTCTTTTTTATCCAGGTTGTAAAAATGTTCCTGGATACGCCGGTCATCCACGGGTTTTGCAGGCCTGAATTTAACGGTTTGATCTGCGTACTTTATTGTTTCTTCAAGCTGGGCCGGATACACGCTGGTCAAGGATTCGGAAAATCTGCGCTGCTGAGTGATCAAGCCGAGTTCGCGGGCGCTGTCGAAAAGCGCCTCCCTGAATTTGGGATGCGCCAGGCTGATCATGGCTGTCGCCCGTTCCTGAAGGTTTTTCCCATAAAGATTGACGGCGCCGAACTCGCTGACCACATAGGAGACATCCGCCCTGGGAACCACCACCGCGCCGCTGTTGATCATGGGCACGATCCGGGTCTCCGATCCGTCCATGCTGGTGGAAGGGATCAGCAGAACCGATTTGCCGTCAGCAGAGGCGGAAGCGCCCCGCATGAAATCAATGATGCTGGATACGCCGGCAAAATAATTATTGGGCAGGGCGTCTACGGATGCCTGACCGGTCAAATCCATCTCCATGACCATGTTCACGGAAATCATTTTCCGGTGCTGAGAGATAATGACCGGGTTGTTGACATAGTCAGACGGATAAAAAGCGATGGAGGGGTTGTCATGGAGAAATTCATAGAGGTTTTTCGATCCCACGGCGTTGCTGGCCACCATTTTACCGTCATTGATGCCTTTGTAACGGTTGGTGATTACGCCGATGGAAACCAGGTCCATGATGCCGTCGATAATGAATTGGGTATGAACCCCGAGATCATTCTTGTCCGCCATGGCCAGGAGAATCGCCTGGGGGGTGGCGCCCAGTCCGAGTTGAAAGGTGGACCCGTCCTCAACCATTTCAGCCACCAGTCGCGCAATTTTGTGCGCGGATTCGAATTCAGGGAGGGAGTCGATGGTCAGCAGGTCTTCTTCCTTCTCAACGATAATATCCACGTCATTGACATGAATGAAGCTGTGCCCGAGAATCCTGGGCATGTCGGGGTTGACCTGGGCGATGACCAGGTCAGCGGATTGCACGGCCGCCATGCAGACATCCACGGATATGCCCAGGCTCATCCATCCGAAATCATCCGGCAAAGTGGTCTGGATCAGGGCGACATGAAGGGGGAGTTTGCGTTTGGTGAAAAGTCCGGGTACCGCCGAAATATGGATCGGCGTGATAAAAGGCTTGTTGGGCGCAAGGTGTCCGGCTGAGGCGGAACCCTGGTAGATGTTGCGGATACTGATGTTTTCGTATTTTTTATCTTTGGCCAGACGGGTAATCGGGGAATTTTCAAGGCTCATGAGGCGGACGATCTCAAGATCGGAAAACCGGTCCGCCATTTGGATCAGGGTGTTAACCAGGTGCTGGGGCTCTCCGCAGGAAGACCCCACGAATATCCGCTGCCCGGGCTTGATCAATGTCATCGCCTCAGCGGCGGTTTTTCGTTTTTTGGTGTATTCATCCGGCCAATAGACAATTTTCATGTGTCTTCATCATTTAATAAAATTTTATGGGGAATATTTCAGACGCTGACATTTCATCGTGACGAGGGTAACAAATACCATATGAAAACCAGGGAGACAACGATTATTTAAAGGATTCGCCGGCAGAAAAAAATGGCATCTCAACATCAGGGTTGACAGCCCGGCAGATGGGAAAGGTCAAAACGCGTATGGCAGGATTTTCGTTGCGGCTTTTTCCAATATCACCACAATTCAATCCATGGAAGCTGCTTGCAGGAATAGGCTTGACAGGTATGAAGGGGCATAGTAGGGTTAATGTCTCGAAATTAATATAAGTTTTTGAAACAAAAGGCTATTATTCTCAGGACCTCGGAATGCCCCATCATTTCATAAATCTGGAAATCCTCAAAAGATCCGCCATTTGGCTGATCCTTGCCATTGGCATGGGTATGCTTTATGTTTCCAACGGGGTAGCGGAATCGTCGCGTACGGTTTATGTCATACCCGTCACCGGCACAGTCGATCCCGGAATGGCCGGATTCATGGAACGGGTGCATCGGGAAACATCCGGTGATCCGGATGGGCTGGTGGTCCTGGAAATTGATACATTCGGCGGCATGGTGGATTCAGCCCTTGAAATCGTGGATACGATGATCAAGTTTCCCCCGGAGCGGACCATTGCGTTTGTAGAGAACAAGGCCATTTCCGCCGGCGCTTTGATTGCGCTGTCCTGCGGGGATCTGGTGATGAAGCCGGCTACCACCATCGGCGATTGCGCGCCTATTTCGTATACCCAGGAAGGCGTTGAAATGCTGGGAGAGAAATTTCAATCCCCCATCCGGGCAAAATTCCGGGCGTTAGCCAAACGAAACGGCTACCCGGAAACCCTGGCCGAAGCTATGGTCACGCCGGAGAAAGAGGTTTATGCGGTGGAAATCGCCGGTGAACGGATTTTCATGGATGCCCAGGAATACGAGGATCTCACGCCGGAAGAAAAAAATGCCGTTGCTTCAAAAAAAACCGTCGTGGCCGAAGGGGAACTGCTGACCATGGATGCCGCCGAAGCCCTGGATCTCGGGTTTTCCAACATGACGGCTTCGGGCATTGAGGATATGCTCTTACAGATGGGGATAAAGGAATACAAGCTCACCCGGATCGAGGAAAGCTGGTCGGAATCCATGGTGCGGTTCATCGGCATGATATCCCCGGTGCTGATCATGATCGGCCTGGGGGCCCTGTATATGGAGTTAAAAGCCCCTGGATTCGGATTGCCGGGAATCATCGGCATCACCTGTCTGGCCATTGTATTTTTAAATCAATACATGGTCGGTCTGGCGGATTACACGGAACTGCTGATTATTCTTGCGGGCCTTCTTTTGATGGGGGTTGAGGTGCTGGTCCTTCCCGGATTCGGCGTGGCCGGATTCGCGGCCATATTTTGCATTGCCATAGGGCTGATTCTGGCTTTTCAGGATTTTGTCATTCCGGACCCGTCCATGCCCTGGCAGGCGGATATTCTAACGCATAACCTCATTGTGGTGCTCGGTTCTTTCACCATGGCGTTTTTTATCGGGTTGTTCCTGCTGCGTTTTGTTCTGCCCTATCTATCCGGTAAGCGCGAAGGCCCTTATCTGACTTCATCGCTTAAAGACGCCCACGCGGACTCTTCAGAAACCGAAAAAGTAAAGCCCGGCGACCGCGGCTTTGCCTTGACCTTTCTCCGCCCATCCGGAAAAGCCGAAATCAACCAGGACTTGTTTGATGTAGTGACAGAAGGGGAATTCATTGAGCAGGGAACCGCTGTTTTCGTATCGGATGTTAAAGGAAACCGGATTATCGTTTCAAGGACCAATGAAAAATGATGAGCAAATTAATCGTGCCGGTTGTTTTGCAACTGCTTGGCGTCCTGGTTGTGATCGCTGAAATCGTGATTCCATCCGCCGGCCTATTGGCGATCCTCGCCGCCGGTTTGATCGGGTACTCAATTTATCTGGTTTTTACAGAGATATCATCTTCTGCGGGAATGGCGTTTATTGTGGTTGACATCATCGCTTTTCCGGCGGTGCTGATGATCGGGCTCAAACTGCTGGTCAAATCACCGGTCACTCTCAAAACGTCATTGTCAAAGGCGGATGGATTTTCCTCCCAGCCTGAGGCCCTTTCTTTTTTTAACGGGAAAGCCGGGGCTGCGGTCACGGACCTGAGGCCCGCCGGCACGGCCATGATCGAGAACAAACGGGTGGATGTGGTCAGCCGGGGGGAATATATTGAAAAAGGCGCCGGTATAGTTGTTTTGAACATTGAGGGAAATCGGGTGGTGGTGAAGAAAAAATAACATGTTAACATAAGCGTTCAGAAACAAAGAGTCAGAATATGAATTACTTTTCATGAAATATCGAATATCGAATATCGAACAAGGAATATCGAATGTCGAAGTTTAGCTTTATTCTTTTTTTATTATTCCTTGACTGATTCCATGATTGATTCTGGCTCCTGACGTCTGGCTTCTGAAATTTTAAACATAACATAAAGGAGACATTCCCCATGAATTTTCAAACCATCGGTTTTGTTATCATTATTTTTCTGGGCGTACTGGTATTTTATTTTCTCGGTTCCTTCATAACCCTATGGATTCAGGCCATGGTGTCCGGCGCCAGGGTCGGATTGCTAAACATTATTTTCATGCGGCTGCGAAAGGTTCCGGCCAAGCTTATCGTCAACGCTAAAATCATGGCGGTAAAGGCCGGGATCGAGGTGACGACAAATGATCTGGAGTCCCATTTCCTGGCCGGCGGGGATGTGCTGCGGGTGGTTCAGGCCCTGATCGCAGCCGACAAAGCCAATATTGACTTGAAGTTCAAGCGTGCGGCGGCCATTGATCTGGCCGGCAGAAACGTCTTGGAAGCCGTGCAGATGAGCGTCAACCCGAAGGTCATTGAAACCCCCCTGGTCGCAGCCATGGCCAAGGACGGGATTCAGCTGAAAGCCGTATCAAGGGTCACGGTGAGGACCAACATCGACCGGCTGGTGGGCGGCGCCGGTGAGGAGACCGTTCTTGCCCGGGTCGGCGAAGGGATTGTGAGCACCATCGGGTCGTCGGAAAGCCATAAGGACGTACTGGAAAACCCGGACAGCATTTCCAAGCGCGTTCTGGGAAAGGGCCTGGATGCAGGGACTGCCTTTGAGATCCTCTCCATTGATATTGCCGATGTGGATGTGGGCAAAAACATCGGCGCGGAATTGGCCACGGACCGGGCCGAGGCAGACAAAAAAATCGCCCAGGCCAAGGCGGAAGAACGACGGGCCATGGCTTATGCGGCCGAGCAGGAGATGAAGGCGCGCGTTCAGGAAATGCGGGCCAAGGTGGTGGAGGCAGAAGCCCAGGTGCCTTTGGCCATGGCTGAGGCATTCAGGGAGGGCAACCTCGGCATCATGGATTATTTGAGGTTTAAAAATATCCAGGCGGACACCCAGATGCGGGACGCCATCGGCTCGACCAAAGAAGGCAAAGGCGCTCCCAAAGCACCGGGAACATCGGAGTGATTAAACAAGAGGAAAGATCATGGATCTTGGCGACCTGATATTTTTTGGTATTTTTATCATTATTGTGGCCTCCAATATTTTCAAGCAGGTGAAAAAATCGAAAAAAGCACCTGATACACCGCCGGTAAAGGCAAAGACCGGGTGGAAAAAGATTCTTGAAGATATTATAAATGATGCCCGGGCACAGATGGAGCAAAACGCCGAGCCTGCTTCCGGAAAGCCAGGCCGTCCTCCCTTAAGCTGGGAGGACCTCATTCTTGCTGAACCTGAAGAAAAACCGCTTCCTCATACCGTGGGCAAACCAAAGGCAGACGTAAAGATGCAACCCGTATCCGTTTCAGAAGCGTCCGGCCGGGAAGCTGATTTTGATGAGCTCAGGGGGAAAGGGCCTGAAATTCTGGATGGGGATTGGGATAGGGTCGATTTCAAAGATAACCCCCCCCCTCGAATAAAGAAAAGACCTTTGCCTGAACATCCGGAAACCGTCCTTTTATCTCAGGCAAGCCTGAATGATGACGATTTGAAAAATGCGGTCATATGGCATGAAATTCTATCCCCGCCATTGGGGTTAAGAAATTTATAAATGGTATCGGTTAACGACGAAAAAAAATTGATCAAGATATTCCTGTGCGCGTCCGCCGTGTCCCTGTTGCTGCATGCGGGATTTTTTTTGCTTGTGTTCAAGCTCAACAAGACATGGGGATGGATACCTTTTAATGAGTCCTTCTTTGAGGTCAGCATCGTTTCCCTGATGGAGAAGCCCGCGGGAAGTCTTACGGAAGGCCATCCGTCGGATGCCAAAAAAAATATAGTACAAAAAAAATCCGCGCAGAAATCCAAAAAATCCCTCCCGGCAGCTTCTGTTGAGAGAAAAGAAAAAGCGCCTGAAAATAATCCGCCGGAAACCGTGAAGGATGATCGGCCGGGAGATTCTCCTGCCGTTGAATCTGATATGGCCTTGTTGTCGAATGCGTCGCCCGCACCAGCGGTCGGTACATCGGAATCAGATTCGGGGAATTCAATCAATTCCGGGTCAAACAGGATGAATTCATCGGGAGGGGGAGGGGCAGGGGCAGGCGGTTTTGGTTCGAAAATGAATTATCTGGACATGGTGAGGGTGAAGATCGAAAACCATAAAAAATATCCGGATGCGGCCCAGCAGAGGAATATCGAGGGGCAGGTAACGGTTGAGTTTACGATCCAATTAGACGGTCGGATCACCGAACCTTCCATATCAAAAAGTTCCGGGTATCCTTCTCTGGATCTGGCGGCCATTGATGCGGTGAAAAAAGCGTCTCCATTTTCATCGCCGCCCCGGGATTATTTTAGCGACACAATACACATCAATTTGCCCATCCGGTTTGAATTGATCAGATAAAGGGAGTTAAGATGAAAATTGAAATATCCGGAAAAGGCGGGAGCGGGAAGAGCACCCTGTCGGTGCTCATGGCAAGGTCGCTGGCAAAGCTCGGATACCGGGTGCTGCTGGTGGATGGGGACGAGTCCAATGTGGGGCTTGAAAACCTGGTCGGTATAACTCCCCCGGTTCATCTTCTGGAGTATCTGGGCGGGAAAAAAGGCTTTAAAGATAAGCTCAACCAGCAGATGATGATGGATAACCCTGCCGGGATTTTTTCCGGAAAGCAGAAGATCAGAGATTTGCCGCGGGAATGCATGGCATCATCAGATGGTGTTGATCTGGTGATTATCGGCAAGATCCACCATTTTGGCGAAGGGTGCGCCTGTCCCATCGGCATTTTGTCTAAAAAGTTTCTATCCAGCATTGAGTTGGGGGAAAAAGAAATTATCGTCATGGACACGGAGGCCGGGGTTGAGCATTTCGGCCGGGGAATCGTGGGGGAATGCGATCTGGTGCTGGGGGTGATTGATCCGACTGCCGAATCATTTCACCTTGCGCGGAAAATGGAAGCAATGGCGGTTAAGGCCAATAAAGAGCTGGGTTTTATTTTAAACAAGGTGGATCCGTCCATTGAGCCGGTCATGCGGCGGCACCTGGATGAGAAAAAAATCATCGGCGCCATACCCAAGGATGATCTGATTTTTATGGAGAGTCTGGAGGGTCGTAAATTAACCAAAAACCTGCCTGAAATAGACCGGATCTGCGGCAGGATCATGGGCGGAAAATGAAAATCCGGGAACAGAGATACCGACAGGAGGAAGACGTGACAGTCTCGGGCAAGCGGAAATTAATCATCGGGATTCTTGGCCTTGGGGGCGCCGGTATCATTGCCCTGGTTTTTTATATCATGGCCTCTTCCCCCGAAGACGTTTCACCGGCCGGCAAAGGACATCTGACGGATGCCCAGATAATGGGGAAAACGGAAAAGTCCGCTGAAACTTCAACGGCAAAATCGAACCCGGCAGATCCTTCGGATCAGACAGAACAGTTGCCCGGAGAAATTTTTGAGCAAAACGATGAGGCCTTTATTCAGAACTTAAGGGAAAAATATAAAAATACCATTTATCATAAATGGTCTCAGATCAAACTGTTTGAAAAGATAATGGAGTACCTGGAAAAATTTTATCCTGATGACTGGGAATCCCATGTGCTTGATTTTTTGAAAAGGATGTTCCCGGAACTGGCCGATGAGCTACATGCCCAGTTTCAGAAAAATATGGCATACCGCCAGTGGCTTATGGATAACCGGCAGGAGCTCAACCTGCTTTCCCGGGATGATCGAATGGACCGGATCTGGGACACCCGGTATCAGATATTCGGCGAAGATGCTTATGAAATATGGGAGGTTGAGCTCAAAACCGAACAAATTTATGATGCCCTTCAGCAGATCAATGGGCAACCCGACGTCCCGTTTGAGGAAAAATACACCACTTATTTGGGAGCGGTCAGGCAGGCATATGGTGATGCTTCGGACCGGTTTATTGAAAAACGCCGGCAGGAATTGATGGATCGGTTTCTCGCCGTGGAAACGGTTCAGGATGATCTTTATGAATTGCCGTTAGAGGAGCGGAATCAAAAGCTGCGAGAATTTCGAAAATCCATGGGATTGGATGAGGAGGCCCTGAAGCGTTGGGATCAGCTGGACCGGGAAAGGGACGCTGAATGGGATAAAGGGACGAAATACATGACCGCCAGAGATGAAATCGCCGCCAAATATGAAGGGGATGAACAGGCGCAAAAACTTCAGGCTCTTCGCGACGAGGTTTTCGGGACTGACTGGGCGGAAATTATAAAAAATGAAGAGGAGTCGGGATTTTATCGTTTTCAGGAAAAAAGAAAGCTGGGAATGGAATAAAATCAACAAACAAAAATTTAAAATTATTATATTATCAAGAAATTAAAATATAATAGTTAAGGTTTAGCATGAATCGTTTTGGATCGGGCTTGCGGCTTATTTCACCAGTGTTTATTGTTGTTTTATCTTTTTTTCCCGGGGCCGGATTTTCTGTGGCGGCAAATGAGAAAATTCCCGGCATAGCATTTGAAAAAACAGCCCATCAATTTGGAGATCTTTTCCAGAATGAAAATCATTCTTATGCATTCCGGTTCAAAAATACCGGCATCCAGCCTTTGAAAATATTAAGCGTTGAGGGGACCTGAGGGTGCACGGCGGCCAGTGCATCCGCCGAAGAGATTCCCCCGGGCGGGGAAGGAGAAATCCGGGTGACCCTTGCCACAGGAAATTATGAAGGGGAAATCAGCAAGCATGTGGTGGTCTATAGCAGCGACCCGAACCACAGTGAAATCAAGTTGACGGTATCTGGCCATATCCGGATCGATTTTAAACTTGAGCCTGACGGCATCATGTTTCGCAATCACCGGCGATACATGGAGCTGACGCGGGAAATCCGCATACAGGGCGAAAGATCCGATCAGATCAGGATTAAAGACATTGAGAGCTCCAATAAGCTTATAGACGGAACGGTTCAATCCATTCAGCAAGACGACAAGTCCTTTCAGATTATTAAAGTTCAGATCAAACCGGGGCTCCCCCTGGGACGGTTGAACGATGTGATTACCGTCTTAACCGATTCGCCCAAATATCCCAGGATCTCCGTGCAGATTCACGGAGAAATTATCGGCAACATCAGTGTCAAGCCCGAACGGATTGATTTTGGTTTTTTCAATAAAGAGTCGCTGCCTCCCGCCAAGACAATATTCCTCACCATGGAAAAACCCGGCGATCGTTTTGAAATCCAGGCCATCGAGGATGGTACCGGCGTCCTGATTCATAAGGTTTTAACCGTAAAAGAAGGGACTCAATACCAGGTCTGCGTTGATCTGTTGCCGGAATTTAATAAAAAACTGATCAATGGCAGCCTTTTCATTCACACAAACTACCCTGGTGAAGAGAAAATCAGGGTCAGCTTGAACGGCGGACTTAAACCGGAAGCCCCTTTTCCTTGAATTTTCATCTTTATCGTGCATGCAAAGAAAGTGTTGTTTGAAAAAATGTCAAGCGCCTAATGATTCGCATTTCTATTGTCCAATTAAGTTTTTAATATTCTGATATTATAGAATATTTTTTATTAAAATCTTTAATGTTCCAGTTTGCGTCAACTTTCAGGCTTTTCGAACCCCAAAATCAGGGTTTACCCGATTGTTTTTTGAGCTGACCTTGTATATTTTAGAATCAAACAAAACACTGTTTACATACAAAAATAGCGTTGAATCAAATCAATCATGTTGGAATGCTCAAGCATAAATCAATAAATCATCAACAGGGAGTAAACGTCATGAAAAAAACAGTCATCATCGTGTTATGTTTGCTGCTGGCCGGATTTGTCGGAACAGCCATCGGCCGGGATGCGCCCAAAACTGTTTATCCCATTGTGTTTGCCCACGGATGCGCCGGCTTCAACAACATTCTGGGGTATGACTACTGGGGCGATGACTACGGCGTATTTGTTTTGGACCCCTGCGACGGGTTCCTTGAAACCTCGTGCAATGGCGACATTAACGATAATCAGAAATCCTTTATCGCCTCCGTCCAGCCATTTCAGTCATCGGAATATCGCGGGAACCAGCTCTACAACCAGATTAAAAACTACATGGCCAGCAACGGCGTGTCTTATGTCAACCTGGTGGGCCATTCCCAGGGCGGGCTGGACCTGAGAAAAGCCGCTAAATCTCTTTACACGTATTACGGACGTAATGTGGTGAAATTCGGCGTGAGCATTTCTTCTCCCCACCGGGGCAGCCCCATTGCAAAATATATCCTTGATTTAAAGCCCGGCGTTCAGAGTGTTCTGGCCGCCCTGGCCACGTTCTACGGCGATGTGGTCTATGCCAGCGGCAATGATGTGTATGCCGCAGCCAAACAGTTTGTCTACAATGACTACAGCTCAACCGACGGCATCACCACCGGGTGCCAGAAATTCAATACGGATAACCCCGTGAGCAGCTCCTATATCGCCTATCCCCGGTCGTTTTTGACCACCCAGCAGGGCCTGGACATGAACCCGGCGCTGTATCTGATCAAAGAGGCATTTTATAATATCGACGGAGACGGGTATGCCACCACGGACGCCGACAACGACGGCGCCCTGGGCATCGGCGACGGCAATGCCAATGATGAAGATGATGACGGACTGGTGGGCTTAAGTTCCCAGCAGATGGGCTATCGCCTGGAATGGGTGTCCTGCTTCGGATGCCTGGATTATGTGTATGTCCGCACGGGCACGGGATACTGTACCAGCCTGAACGCGCCGACATCCACCATGATGACCTCACACTCCTACAAGATCAACCAGGACCATCTGGACGTGATCGGTGTGCCGCCGGACACCTTTGATGAAATGGAATTTTATGCCGCGTTGACCGAGTATATTGCCTTAAACGGCATGTAATCCGATCAGTTAATTCCATTCAGCGAGTAATGGAGACGGGCTCTTATCTGAAAGGAAAGAGCCCGTTTTGTATTCATCTTGATTGGAGATAACCTTCCACCCGATTCATTCCTAATTCTATATTCTCAATGGAATTGGCATAGGAGAATCGCAGGTATCCCTCTCCATTTTCACCAAAATCAATGCCCGGCGTGACGCCCACATGGGCCTTTTTTAATATATCAAAGGCCAGTTCGTATGAGTTGGGATTGATGTGTTTGGCGTTGGCAAATACGTAAAAAGCGCCGGTGGGTTCCACGGTAATACCGAAACCCATGTTTTTGAGGCGTGAGATCATGTATTTGCGGCGCTGGTTGTAGATGTCGCGCATGTTTTCCACATCGGATTTGGCATGTTTGAGCGCCGCTATACCGGCTTTTTGAACCATGGCATTTGCGGAAATAAAGAAGTTCTGCTGGAGTTTCTGCATGGGGCGGATAAAAGGCTTTGGCGCGATGACATAGCCAAGCCTGAATCCCGTCATGGCATAGAGCTTTGAAAATCCGTTGAACACAAACGCCCTGTCCGTAAATTCGAGAATTGAATGCGCCTGTCCTTCATATACCAGACCGTGGTAGATTTCATCTGAAATGATGAAGGGGGAAAGTTCTGCAATTTCACGCATCCGTTTTTCGGATAGCAGATTTCCCGTGGGGTTGGACGGCGAATTGATGATAATCCCTTTTGTCCGGGGTGATGTTTTTTCTTTAATCGCTTCAGTCCGGTATTGAAACCCGTCAGTTTCATATACCGGCACGAACACCGGGCGACCCTGGATGAACCGGATGAAATTTGTGTAACAGGAATAGTGGGGGTTTGAGACAATGACATCATCGCCAATGTCCAGGAGCGCGCCGAATAAAATCAGCATGGCCGGCGATGTGCCTGACGTAATGATGATCTGATCCGGATCAATGGAAACGCCATATGTCTCCTGATAATGTTCGCAGATGGCCTCGCGAAGCTCGATCATGCCAAGGCTGTGGGTGTAATGTGTATAGCCGTCTTTTAATGCTTTTTCAGCAGCATCTTTGATGCAGGCCGGGGTGTCAAAATCAGGTTCGCCCACTTCCAGGTGGATCACATGGATGCCCCGGCGTTCCATTTCATGGGCTTTTTCCAAGACATCCATGACGATAAACGGGGTGATTTCTTCAGTGCGCTTGGAAATCATGGGTTCAGTATTTGTCATTTGAAATTTTATCCTTCAGGCCGTTGTTGTAGATGGATTTAATTTTGGTGTATTTTTCGGTATGGGTAATTACGTAAACCTTATATCATATGGCTTTGTTTTTTATAAATATATAAAATCAACAGATCAAAAGCAATCGATATGAAATGTCTTGATTGTTTTTGCCGGTTGCGGCTACTATCGCGCCCATGTCCACGTCCGTATATAAAAAGGTAGGCATTGCATCGGCCATCATGATGGCGTCGGTTTTTTTGAGCCGGGTGGCGGGCCTCATGCGGGAAATGGTGATTGCTTATGCGGGCGGGGCCAAAGGAGAAGTGGACGCCTACCAGGTCGCCTTTGTCATCCCGGAAATCCTAAACCATATGCTGGCCAGCGGCTTTCTCTCCGTCACATTCATTCCCATTTTTTCACGCTATCTTGCCCATGACAGAGAAGAGGAGGGATGGCGCGCATTCTCCATCATCATGACCTGTTTCGGCAGCCTGATGATCGTCATGATCGCTGTCACCTTTATGTTCAGCCGCACCCTGATTGCTTGGCTCGCGCCGGGGCTTGAAAATCCGGAACTGGTTCAAAGCGCTGTCAAAATGACCCGGATCATCATTCCGGCACAGTTTTTTTTCTTTGCCGGCGGGCTTTTGATGGCGGTCCAGTTTGCCAGGGAAAAGTTTTTCATCCCCGCCCTTGCGCCTCTTATCTATAATGCCGGGATTATCTTAGGCGGGATTATCCTCGGACCGCGGCTGCACATGGAAGGGTTTTCCTGGGGAGTTCTGGCAGGCGCTTTTATCGGCAATTTTATGATCCAGCTTTGGGGCGCGGCAAAAGCAGGCATGAGGTTTAGTCTGTCATTTCAATTCAATCATCCGGATTTGAAGAAATACATCCTCCTGACCCTGCCGCTGATGTTCGGGCTGACCATGACATTCTCAACAGAGATATTTCTAAAATTTTTCGGAAGTTACTTGCCTGAAGGGGGCATCGCGGCCCTGAATTACGGCTTGAGGATCATGCTGATTTTAGTGGCGTTTTTCGGTCAGGCCGTGGGTGTGGCATCCTTTCCGTTTATGGCGCGCATGGCAGCCGAGAACCGTCTGGAAGAGATGAATCAATTGCTCAACACCGCGCTGCGCTATCTGGCCCTTTTAATACCGTTTTCCGTTTTCATTATGGTGCTGCGGCAGGAAGCGGTAATGATCTTGTTTCAGCGGGGGCAGTTTGACGCTGCCGCCACTCAAATGACATCCCGGATTCTTATTTTTCTGATGATCGGCGCCGTGGCCTTTGGCGCCCAGACTGTGGTGATCAGGGGATATTATGCCGTGCAGGACACTTTTTTCCCCACCCTATATGCCACAATCGCCGTGATCGCCAGCATCCCCGTTTATGTTCTGGGTATGCGGCAAATGGGCGCAAACGGCTTGGCGCTGGCGGTTTCCCTTTCGGCCATGTTCCAGGTCGCCTTGCTCTATTCCGTCTGGAACAGGCGGACATCAAATGCCGGGAGCGCTCAAGTCTATCTTTTTTTCGGCAAATTGGTTTTGATCTCTATCCCTATGGGGTTCTTTCTGGAATGGATCAGAAAACTTCTGTGCGCGATGACCCCCCTTTCGGGTTTCGCAGGGAGTCTTGTGATTTGCGTGAGTATCGGGTTGCTTTTTACGATCATTTTTATTTCATGCGGTTATCTGTTTCGCATTCATGAGATTTCAGATCTCATTTATCGTTTTTTTCCGGGTTTGCGAAAAAAACGGATAGAATAAATTTTCGAAGAAAATTTATCAGGAAACTTTTTTTGAATTCGCGTGTTTAATCCATACAGATGATTACTGATCCGGATGCTGCTTTGATGATGGCATTTGCACGGGGAGATGAAAAGGCTTTCCGGGAGTTGTTTGCCAAGCATCAAAAGAATATTATCAATTTCTGCTACCGGTTTTGCTGTAACCGGCAGGTGGCTGAAGAATTGGCCCAGGAGGTGTTTGTCCGGGTTTACCGGGCTGCAGAGCGTTACCGTCCGGATGCACGGTTTTCCACATGGCTGTACCGGATTGCGGTCAATGTTTGTTTGAATGAAACGCGTAAACGGAATTTTCAGGTGAAGATCGAATCCATTGATCAGCCGGTTCAGCTGGGACATTCGGAAATAAACCGTGATATTGAGGATCAGGAGTCATTATCGCCCCAGGATGTGATCGATGCCGGGGAGAGGGAAAGAATGATTCAGCAGGCCATGTCCGCTTTGCCTGAAAAGCAGCGGGCGGCATTGCTGCTCAGAGTGTTTAATGAGTTTTCATATCAGCAAATCTCCAGGCAAATGGAAATTTCCGAGGCAAATGTGAAATCATTGATACATAAAGGGCGCCAGCGGTTGCAGGAGTTGCTGGCCGGATATTTTAAGAGTGGAAATGCGCCATGAATAAGCCATGCAGATATTCCAGACAAATCTCTTTACTGATCGACGGGGAACTGCTCCAGGATCAGGCTCATGAAGTGCGCAGACACATGGAAGCATGCAGCGCCTGCCGGCAGGAGTTCGGCCGACTCCAATCCGTTGACCGGCTGCTCGCAGGAATAAAAACCATTGAACCATCCTCTCAATTTGAGCATGGATTCTGGAAAAAGATCAATGCCATAAAAGAGAAAAATAGAGCAGGATGGCAAATTCAGAATTTTGTTTCATGGGCGTTCCGGCCGTCATTGGCTGTTATCGCGGCGGTTACCGCAATTTTTGCGGGCATTATGTTTGTCAAAGATATAAAAACACCCCGATGGAATCCGGTGGAGCTTTCGATTGCCAGTGACTTGGAATTCTACAGAGACATGGATATGATAGATCATCTCGACCTTCTTGAGAATTGGGACGAAATCATGTCAACAAGAGAATCAGCCCTATGAAATGCTGGCTGGCACATTTTATTTTTTTATTTATCATCATTGGTTCCGCCCATCAACCTGGCGCCCAGGAGAATCAATTCGAGGCTGAAACCAAGAAAAAGCCTCAAGCTGAAACAACCGTTGCACCTGAAGATGTTCAGGAGATGATGATTGATGCGGAACTATTTGAAATTATGGAGCTTTTAGAAGATATTAATTTTTTTCAGGAGGTTGACCTTTTCATGGAGGGGGATACAAATGAGAAGGAAGAGTAGATATATATTCATGGTGATGCTCATGGTTTTTATGCTGAGCGTGGCGGCATCAACTGGCGCAGATGAGACAGAACCTTCAGGCCAGATGAAATGGAATCAGATGAATGAAACGGAACGGGAAGCTATTCGTGAAAAATACCAGATTTGGCGAAAACTTCCCGAGGACCGAAAGAATCAGATCCGTCAAAATTATAAGGCATTCAAATCGCTGCCTTCGGAAGAGCAGCAGCGAATAAAGGAGAATTTCTTACGGTTTAAACAATTAACGCCTGAGAAAAAGCAAAATTTAAAAGAAAGATATAACCGCTGGCGTACTTTACCTTTAAATTTACAACATGAAATGCGTCAGAGGTATCGAAAATTAATGAATATGTCGCCCTCTGAAAGGGAAAGCATCATGTTGCAATATCATAAAAGAGAACAATCTGATGCTGAAGATAATCAGATGATGCAAGAGAATCAAATGCAGCAAAAGGAACAAGGACATCATCAGCAGCAGATGCCGCAGCAAGCCCAGACACATCAGATGGATCAACCCCAGATTCAGCAGCAACAAATACAACAACCGCAAATAAAGCAGCAAGTTCAACAGCAGCAAATGATTCAACCGCAGATACAGCAGCAGATAGAACAACAGCAGATGCAAATGCAGCCGCAAATTCAACAGCCCCAGGCGCAACCGCAGGCACAACAACCACAGATACAGAAACAAGTACAGCAACCGCAGATACAGCAAAAGATTCAACAGCAAGAGATCAAGAAGCAACCGATTCAGCAACAACAGATAAGACAGAATTCACCCAGGAAATAAAAACGGAAAAAAGACAGGGTGGTCCCCATTTACCGGAATATTTTCTTGACAATCCTCAATGTCTTTAGAAAGATAGCCGCAACAAGCGTTCATTTATAATAATATATTGATGTTAGGGGTGTTGCAACGCGACTGAGAACCCGCTTCAAGCGGGTAACCCTTTGAACCTGATCAGGATCATGCCTGCGAAGGGAAACGATGTGAATAGACACATTCAGCTGAAATTCATATGGACCGTTTCTCTTGAGCGAGAAACGGTTTTTTTGTTTTTATAACACATGACTTAAACAAGGAGAGACAGGCCATGGCATTGGATGAAATCATTATCAGCAGGGCGATTATCGAGCGTTTTTTTCAAAAATTGACCGCCAATCTTGACACCGATGTGGCGATTGTGGGGGGTGGACCTTCAGGCCTGGTGGCCGGATACTATATTGCCGGAGCGGGCAAAAAAGTTTCGCTTTATGAGCGGAAGCTGAGCATCGGCGGCGGCATGTGGGGCGGCGGCATGATGTTCAATGAAATCGTGGTTCAGAAAGACGCCCTCCATATTCTTGAAGAATTTCACATCCGCTTTTCAAAATATCAGGAAAACTATTATACTGCGGATTCCATCGAAGCCATGTCCTGTTTTGCCGCCGGCGCGGTCCAGTCGGGTGTGACGGTTTTTAACTGCATGACGGTCGAGGATGTGATGATGCGGCCGGAACGCGTCACAGGCCTGGTGATCAACTGGACGCCGGTGGACATGGCCGGCCTGCATGTGGATCCATTGACGGTTCGTTCAAAATTCATTATAGATGCCACAGGGCATGATACGGAAGTGGTAAAGGTGGTCTCCCGCAAGGTCCCGGGCAGTCTTTTAACGCCCAGCGGTAAAATAGAAGGTGAAAAATCCATGTGGGCGGACGTGGCCGAGCGGCAGACCCTGGAAAACACCCGTGAAGTTTTTCCAGGGCTTTATGTGGCGGGCATGGCAGCCAACGCCACAATGGGCGGTCCCAGAATGGGACCGATATTCGGCGGTATGCTTTTGTCCGGGGAAAAAGTGGCCAAAGAGATTTTAAAACGTTTATAATATATCCATATAAAGGTTCGCCAATGACACAGATCGAACAAGCAAGAAGGGGCAATATCACGGAATCCATGCGGCAGGCCGCTGAATATGAGGGGCTTCCGGCCGAGTTCATCCTCACCGGTGTGGCTTCAGGAAACATCGTGATCCCCAAAAACATTCATCATTCTTTTTCCGCCAGGGCCATCGGTAAGGGTCTCCTGACAAAGGTCAATGCAAATATCGGGACATCTCCCAGCCATTATGCTATAAAAGAAGAAATGGACAAACTGGATGCGGCCGTTGCGGCCGGCGCGGATGCGGTCATGGATCTCTCCACAGGCGGGGATTTGGACGCCACACTGGACGCTATACTTGAGCATTCGCCGGTGATGATCGGCACGGTGCCTCTTTACAAATCCGTTAGCAAAGTTTTGTCTGAAGGCCGAGCATGCGCGGATGTGACCGAAGATGAAATTTTCAAGGAAATTCAGCGTCAGGCTGAGATCGGCGTGGATTTTATGACGGTTCACTGCGGTATTACAAGGGAATCCATCCGTGTTTTAAAAAAATGCAGCCGGGTCATGGGAATGGTATCGAGGGGGGGGAGCCTCATGGCCGAATGGATCGTAAAGAACCATTCTGAAAATCCGTTGTATGAAAAATATGACAGGCTTTTGGAAATTGCGCGGACCCATGACGTGACCCTGTCGCTGGGCGATGGGTTGCGGCCGGGGAGCATCCTGGACGCAGAAGATAGGGCGCAGGGCGCTGAACTGATTATATTGGGCGAGCTGGCCCAACGCGCCAGGGACGCCGGGGTACAGGTAATGATCGAAGGGCCGGGGCACGTGCCTTTAAGCCGGATTGCCGGAGACATGATTGCCCAGAAAAGAATCTGCGGCGGCGCACCGTATTATGTGCTGGGGCCGCTGCCCACAGACATTGCCGCAGGATATGACCATATATGCGGCGCCATCGGCGGAGCGATTGCGGCTGCCAGCGGCGCGGATTTTTTGTGCTATGTCACTCCTGCTGAGCATTTAAGCCTGCCTGATGTTGACGACGTCCGCGAAGGCGTGATAGCCTCCAAAATCGCGGCCCATATCGGAGACCTGGAAAAAGGCATCGAATCTGCATGGGCCAGAGACCGGCAGATGTCTGAGGCGAGAAGACGGTTTGACTGGGAAACCATGTTCTCTGCTGCTATCTATCCGAAAAAGGCCAGAGAGATGAGGCATCGAAGCGAAGACAAGGACCGCGATGTTTGCACCATGTGCGGCGATTTCTGCGCGTTGAAAACATTTGACCGGGCGATTGAAGAACAATAGTCATATCAAATCAATGAGTATGAACCATTGATTTTTCAACTTTGCATAAATTGATAAAGGAGTTTTCCGTGGCAGATTTTCATTTTCAAAAAATGTTTCCGCTGGGGCCTGATGAAACTTCCTACAGGCGATTGTCCGCGGAACATGTTCGCGTGGATTCCTTTGGCGGTCATGAGATCTTGCGGGTGGACGCTCAAGCCCTTGAATTGATCGCCGAAGCAGCCTTTACCGATGTCGCATTTCTCTACAGAACCTCCCACTTGCAGCAGCTTTCAAACATTTTAACCGATCCCCAGAGTTCAGAAAACGACCGGTTTGTGGCACTTGAAATGCTTAAAAATGCTGTGATTTCTTCTGATTTTATATTTCCCATGTGCCAGGATACGGGCACGGCGGTGGTTATCGGGAAAAAAGGCCAGCAGATATGGACGGGGATATCCGATGAAGCCGCATTGGCCAGGGGCGTGTTCAACGCCTACACCAGAAATTATCTTCGGTATTCACAGCAGGCGCCGCTGACCATGTATGAAGAGAAGAATACAGGCTGCAATCTGCCGGCTCAGATCGAACTATACGCCACCGAAGGGCAAAGCTATGAATTTCTTTTTATTGCCAAGGGCGGCGGTTCAGCCAACAAGACCTTTCTATACCAGGAGAACAGAGCTATATTGAACCCCGGCGCACTCACGTCGTTTTTAACCAAAAAAATGAAATCCATCGGCACTGCCGGTTGCCCGCCCTATCATCTGGCGGTAGTTGTCGGCGGAACCTCGGCGGAAGTCACCTTGAAAACCGTTAAACTTTTATCCGCAGGATATCTGGACAGTCTTCCTGCCGTCGGGAACGCCTATGGCCATGCTTTCAGGGATCATGGTCTGGAAAAAGAGCTGCTTGAAATATCCCGAAAAATCGGCATCGGCGCACAGTTCGGCGGCAGGTATTTCTGCCATGATGTGCGCGTCGTCCGGATGCCGCGTCATGGCGCGTCATGTCCCATCGGCATCGGCGTGAGCTGCAGCGCGGATCGCAATATCAAGGGCAAAATCACAAAAGACGGGATTTTTCTGGAACAGCTCGATTCAAATCCGGCCCGATTCCTCCCGGTTCCATCTGACGCCGGCGGAGATGCTGTTCGCATTGACTTAAACCGGCCCATTGACGATTTGAGGCAGGAATTGAGCAAGCATCCTGTGGCCACCCGACTGCTTCTCACAGGGAAAATCATTGTGGCCCGCGACATTGCCCACGCCAAAATTTTTGAAAGATTGACAGCGGAGAAAACGCTTCCCTGGTATTTCAAGGAGCATATCATTTATTATGCAGGCCCGGCAAAAACCCCGGAAGGATATGCCTCCGGGTCCTTCGGGCCCACCACTGCGGGGCGTATGGACGCCTATGTTCCGGAGTTCCAGAAACACGGCGGCTCCCTGATCATGCTGGCAAAAGGGAACCGCTCCAAGCAGGTGGCTGACGCCTGTAAAACATACGGCGGGTTTTATCTGGGTTCCATCGGCGGGCCTGCGGCCCGGCTGGGCAGGGACTGCATCACCCATGTGGAGGCCATTGAATATCCGGAGTTGGGCATGGAAGCGGTGTTTTTGATCACGGTCAAGGATTTCCCCGCGTTTATCATGATTGACGACAAGGGAAATGATTTTTTCAACGGCCTTCTGACCGAACCCTGATCATAATAGATTTTTCAAACTCAATGTGAGCGTTTATCTCTTGCAGTTGAATATACTCATAAATTTATAAAGTTAGATTTCTATAAACCGCAGAATATCGAACAAGGAATGTCGAAAT
>JALOPH010000182.1 GCA_025453995.1 Desulfobacterales bacterium | reverse complement strand
CGGGAGATCACCCTAAACACCGCCCGACTCATGTTTCAAGCCGGCATGAAAACCCTGCGGCTCGGCCTGGAAACAGTGGATTTTGAACACCGTGATATCGACCGGAAAGTCCGGGAGGAAGAATTCGTCCGTGCGGTTTCATATTTAAAGGAGGCCGGGTTTACCAAAAACCAGGTGGGGGCGTACCTGCTGGTGGGACTGCCCGGCCAGACGGTTGAATCCATAGAATCATCCATCTGCACGGTCAAAGAGGCTGGGATTACGCCGATACCGGCCTACTACACGCCCATTCCCCAAACCAGGCTCTGGGACTCGGCCGTTGCCGCATCACGCTATGATCTTGCGGCAGACCCGGTCTACACCAACAACGCCGTCCAGCCCTGCCAGTTTGGGGATTTCGACTGGACTGAGCTGACGCGGTTGAAGAAATTGATAGATGAAAATTGAATTTGGTAGCCCACCAATAACTTCACCGGTATTTAATTAACAATTTAATATTATTCTTTTTCTTTGTGTGCACAAAGAAAAAGAACCAAAAAGAAAAGCGCTCCTCGACCCTGCCGGGAGCTTGTGAAAACTCGTCCCGCTTTGAACAAGTCTGATAGGCGGGACTCAACGCGTTTAGGTAGGGGCGAATAATTATTCGCCCCTACAACACAGACTCTCCGGTGCTCGGCTGCGGGACAATCGGAAAATGCAAACTCTTCAACTAGAAAAATTCTATTGAAAAATTAATACATTCCTCCCCCTTGATGGGGGGAGGTTAGGTGGGGTGAATTATGTATTCTATTCTTTCTATTTCCCCGCCACCTTCATCGCCATTGCCACTACATTATCCACCGTAAATCCATACTCCTTCATCACGGTCCCGCCAGGCGCGGATGCGCCGAATGTTGAAATCCCGATAACCGCGCCGCTGTCGCCCACGTACTTTTCCCATCCCATGGGAAGCCCAGCCTCCACTGACTTGACATCCGGCGGCAGGATCTGATTTTTATAGTCTTGGGGCATTTTATTAAACAGCTCCCAGGACGGCATGCTCACCACCCGGGCTGATATTCCTTTTTCAGCCAACTGATCTTTTGCCGACATGCAGAGACTGACCTCGGAACCCGTGCCGATCAAAATCACGTCCGGCTTGTTGTTCGAATCGGCCAGAACATACGCGCCGCTCTCAAGGGATTCAGCCGGCGGGAATTTTTCCCGGTCAATCACCGGCAGGTTCTGACGGCTTAAAATCAAAGCCACGGGCGAATCTGTGGATTTGACGGCATATCGCCAGGCAGCAGCGGTTTCCGTGGCGTCGGCCGGACGGATGACGGTCAGGTTGGGGATGGCCCGCAGCACCGCCACATGCTCCACCGGCTGGTGGGTCGGTCCGTCTTCGCCCACAGCAATGCTGTCATGGGTGAACACATAGATCACGGGCTGTTTCATGAGCGCGGCCAGCCGGATGGACGGCCGCATGTAATCGGCAAAGACCAGGAACGTGCCGCCGAAAGGCTTGAGCCCGCCATGCAGGGACATGCCGTTTAAAATGGCGCCCATGGCATGTTCCCGAACCCCGAAACGGATGTTTCTGCCGCTGTAATTTCCTTTCTGAAAATCAGAAGCCCTTTTAATGATGGTGTTATTGGACGGCGCAAGGTCCGCCGACCCGCCGATCAAGGCCGGGATAAATCCGGCAAGTGCGTTTAACGCCATCCCTGACGCCTTGCGGGTGGCCATTGATTTTTCTCCTTTGAAATCCGGCAGCCCGGCTTCCCATCCTTCTGCGTAGAGACCATTGACCATCTCAAACCACTGTTTGGCTTGATCCGGATATTTCTTCTGATAAGATTCGAACAAATCGTTCCAGTTGTCTTCAGCAGCTTGACCGCCAGAAGCAGCGTTGCGGCAGTGTCCAAGCGCTTTGTCAGGCACACAGAAGACCTCATCTTCCGGGCATCCCAGGCATTTTTTGGTGAGCTTTACCTCCTCCACTCCCAACGGCGCGCCATGGGCGTCTGCGGAATCCTGCTTGTTGGGGCTTCCGTAGGCGATGTGGGTGCGCAGCATTATCAGCGTGGGTTTTCGGGTTTCCTTTTTGGCTTTTTCAATGGCGGCGCTGATGGCGTTTAAGTCGTTTCCGTCTTCAACTTTGACCACATGCCAAAGATATGCCTGGAACCGCCGGGCCACATCTTCTGTAAAGGCGATGTCCGTGGAACCTTCAATGGATATTTTGTTGTCGTCATAAATGCAGATCAGCTTTCCAAGGCCAAGATGCCCGGCTAAAGATGCGGCTTCAGCGGAAATTCCTTCCATCAGGTCGCCGTCGCCGCAAAATACATAGGTGTGATGGTTGATGATTTCTTTTCCGGGCTGATTATACAACGCCGCCAGATGCCTTTCGGCCATGGCCATTCCCACCGCATTGGCAACCCCCTGTCCCAAAGGGCCGGTGGTGGTTTCCACGCCCGGCGTATGGCCGTATTCCGGATGCCCCGGTGTTCTGCTTCCCCATTGACGGAACTGCTTGATGTCATCCAGGGTCACGTCATATCCTGTCAGATGCAGCAGACTGTATAAAAGCATGGACGCATGCCCGCCCGACAATACAAACCGGTCCCGGTCAAACCATTTCGGATTCCTGGGATTATGTTTTAAATGCCGGGTAAACAGGACATACCCGGCCGGCGCCAGCCCCATGGGCGCTCCCGGATGTCCGGAATCCGCCTTCTGAACCGCATCCATGGAAAGGGTGCGGATGGCATTGACGCACAGCGTATCAAGATAAGTTCCGGTTCCGGTCATGCAGTCGTTCATGGGGAGTGTCTCCTTACATAAGATTAAAAACGTTTATTATAAAATTCTATGGCTCACATTCGTGACATGACAATATTATATTTTATAAACCGCAGAATATCGAACAAAGAATGACGAATTTTGAAGTGACATCCTTACTTCTGCGGTTCGAAATTCCTTGTTCGATATTCGACATTCGCACGATTTTATTCTGAATTCTGGCTCCTGACTTCAGGATTCTGCCTTTAAAGCGCCCTTAAAAACTCCGGTTTTAACCTCACGCGGCCGGCCAGGGCTTCATCAATCAACGCCAGGGTTTTTATCTTGTCTTCCGGGAATTTGGCCCGGATGGGCAGGTAGTTGGATGCATGGTTGGCGTGAAACAGGCCGTTTGAAAGGCTGGTATGCTCGATCATGGTTCTCAGTTCGGAAAGCATTTCAACCGGTTCGATGAGCGGGAATTTTCCTGCCGCATAATCATCATGCAGCGGCGTGCCGGGAATCAGCATGAGAGACAGCGCGCCCACATACTCCGGATCGATCTGGGACAACACCATTCCCGTTTCAGCCGCATGGATATCTGACCGATCCCTGCCGGCAAGCCCCAGCAGCACGGTAATGGAAAGCTTGATGCCTGCCGCACGGATTTTTTTGCCCATGTCGATCATGATCCGGGCCGTGGCGCCCTTGTGCACATTTTTCAACGTTACATCATCCCCGGTTTCAAGCCCCATATACGCAATGCCGAGCCCGTGCTCTCGAAGTTCTATAAGTTCCTCCGGGGTTTTCATCTTTATCCCCTTGGTATTGGCATACACGCCCACCCGCGTCACCCAGGGAATCTGTTTTTTGATTTCAGATAAAATCCAGAGCAGCTTTTTCTGCGGCACAATCAGCGCATCTCCGTCGCAGATAAAAAGCCGGTCCTGGCGCTTGCAGTATTTGGATGCAAACGCGATATCCTCCAATATGATGTCGTCGGACTTGATCTTAAACCGCTCGCCTTTGTATGCGCCGCAGAAAGTGCACTTGTTATGGGAGCACCCTACGGTGACCTGAAGCAGAATGCTGTTGGCTTCGCTGGGCGGCCGGATGATATAGCCTTCATAATGCATATTTTTTCCTCCGGAAAAAATAAATCTGTTTTTTCTTCGAAAAAAATCTTAAAATTTCATGATTAAATATATTCAGTGATGGTGGGAATTCAAGTTTTATTTATCCGCACAAAAAAAAGCGGGATGCTGACATCAGCATCCCGCTTTCTGAAAAATGATGAGAATTAAAAATATTTCCGAATCAATATCCTCTGCTCTTAAGGTCGCTGACGACGTCCACATAGAAGCCCGGCGCGTCAAAACCGGGAGTGATGCCGAAAACCTGATCCACAATATTAAAATGATCGCAGCCCACACTGTACCAGGCGGCTTCCTGAACGCCTCTGAAAGTTCCCCATTTGGCGCTGTTGACGCTTACCAGACCGTCGTTTGCGCCTTCGTAAACCAGCAGTACCAGCCAGGTAGGTTCCAGAAAGAGGTTCGGGCAGGAAATTTTGGCCTTGGCCGCCCAGCTTTGATAATAGACGCCTGAAATATTGGGTGTATTGGGATTGAACGCATTCTGCATATATGTCCGGGTCAGGTTATAACCGTTTTCCAGGCTGTTGGGATTGTCATCACCGAAAATCCAGGAGTACACGAAATCAAGGGTGTCGCCCACCAGCCATTCCAGGGAATCCGGAACAATACCGATAATCACATCGGCAATGGCGCTTCCCCGGTGAGGACCTGCAATGCTGGTGTAGGAAGCCACATAAGACGAAATTCCCAGGTTGGAAATCGCATCCCGTGTATAGATGGTGCCGTGGGAATGGGCGATGATGTTGAGCTTTGCGGCTCCGGCGGCGGCTTTGATCTGTAAAAACTGATTCTTGAAGGATACGGCTTTGTTCCGGGTGCTGTCCATGCCGTTGACCGATGTGATGTAGACTTTGGCCCCTTCGTCCTTCAACGCTTCCGGAATCCCCCACCAGTAATCCACGATTCCCAAAATTTCAGCGGATGCGCCCATGCCATGCGCCATGACAATGGGATATTTGGTTGCGCAAGCCGTGCTGCTGCCGCCTGCCAAAGCGGCTGCCGGAATCATTGCCAGTGACACCAGAATCGCAGCCAGTAATAATAATTTTTTCATCTCTCCCCCTGAATTCCCTTTCTTCTGACTCAATCTCCGGATCATTGCTTTTCCCTGTTATTTATTTTCCGTTAACGAGCCATTGCTTTTTTATAAAATCACCGTTCATCTGACTTCATTTATACCCGGCGATGCTTTGAAAAACAATCAGGGGAAACCTGAAATCCCGGTTCGAAAACCCTGAATTTTTTGTCGCTGAAGCGACGAAAAAACAACATCCATCATATGCATTTCTTGACAAAAGAAACCGGGTTTCGATAAATTAACGTTAACGTTAATTTTTTTATAAAATCTACTTTTTAAAATTGAAGGCAAAAAAATGTTTGATTATCTATTGTCAGATGATGGAAAAAAAATCCGGGATGAAGCCAAGGATCTTGCCAACTGGGTTCCCCGCAAAATGATCTTGGACATGGATCAGGACAAGATCAGATTCCCCAAGGAATTTCTCCAGGAAGCAGGCCGGCGTAATTTATTCGGATGCCGATACCCCAAAAAGTGGGGCGGCAGGGACCTGGACTGGGTGACCACCGCGGCGGTCATGGAGGAAATCGGGACACTGGGGTATATTTTTGCCTGCACCTTTGGCGTGGGGGCGGAGCTTGTCTGCGACGCCATTATCCTTCACGGCACGGATGAACAAAGGGAAAAATATGTCAAACCCCTGTTAAAAGGAGAGATTTTTGCCGCTGAATGCCTGACCGAACCCCGGGGCGGGTCTGATTTTTTCGGCACCTCCACCACGGCTGAAGATAAAGGCGATTATCTTCTGATCAACGGCCAGAAACGTTTTATTGTGGGTGCTGAAGGCGCGGATTATTTCTTAGTCTATGCCAGAACCGACCCCGACGCCGAACCCCACAGGGCCCTGACCTGCCTGATCGTAGACCGGGGGCCGGGGGTTGAAACCAAATACTTATACGGTTTGATGGGATGCCGCGGCGGCGGTGCCGGACGGTTAGTATTCAAAGACGTGAAAGTGCCCAAAGAAAATATCGTTGGCAGGCAGAACGGGGCATATGCGGTCTTTAAGACCATGATGATTCCGGAGCGCCTTGGGACAGCCGCCATGACCATCGGCAGCGCCCGGCCGGCATTGGCGGTTGCCACGGAATACACCACCCGCCGAAAGGCATTTGGAACCACTATCGCCAATTTTCAGGGCGTTAATTTTCAGGTGGCGGAAGCTGCCATGCTCATGGATGCCTGCCGCTCCGTGATATTCACGACCTGCAAGGCCGTAGACCAGAATATTGACGCCAACCGCATCCGGAGAATGGTGTCTGAAGCCAAAAAATTCGTCACAGAATCCTGCCAGAAAGTGGCGCACAACGCCATGCAGGTCATGGGCGGCATCGGGTATACCAATATTTACCCCATTGAACGGATCGTCCGCGACCTCCGGCTGGCGACCATCTGGACAGGATCCAATGAGATCATGTCCATGATCATTGCCAATGAATGGTACCGGGAGCATTTCAGCAGTAAGAAACTGCCGCAGATAAGGGATTACGAGGCGGATGCAGCGGAAGCGGACGCGCCGGATGAAAAAATCTACGAATAATTATTTTTCCGCTGGCGCGGAAAAATATGATCTGCCTTGCGGCAGCAATGTCTTGCTGACTGCCTCCTCCAGAGGCAAAGACACTCAACATATTTTTATTCCCAAGGGTTAAAAAGTGCAACGCCGCTTTGCACCATATCGGCAACATTACGAGTCACTACAATTAAATTCAGTGCAATTCCGGTTGCTGCGATGAGGGAATCGATGGCGGGCATGGGATTGCCTTTTTTTTCAGCCGCAGCCTGGATCTTGCCCCAAGTCTCTGCGATCCCAACATTGATGTCAATGATCCGCATTCCGAACCTCTCTTTTAGATCATTTTCCACCCAAGCATACAATTCATCCTTTTTGGCGGATTCCGGCAGCTTCTCAATTCCCTTGATCAATTCTCCGAATGTCAGCGTTGAAATATAAAGGTTTTCTTCATTTTCTTTCGAAACAAAATCTACAACTTTTTTGCTCGCTTTTGGTTTGGCCAGTTCAGAGATCACACAGGTATCAAGGAGATATTTCATATTTCTACATCCCTTGAAAAACTTTTATCCCGTTGTATTTTTATGGATATTTTAGCCAACGGCGAATTTTTGAAAAAATTCACCAGGCTTGTTTTGGGCTTTATCATTTTTTGATAATCCGACACAGACAGCACGATAACGGATTGTTTGCCGTGTTTTGTGACGATTTGCGGCCCTTCTTTTTCTGCCTGCTCCACCAGGCTGCTGAATTTGTTTTTTGCTTCCTGAAGCTGCCAAATTTTTCCCATCATGCGCCTCCATAATCATTCTGTCTAGTCTGTCCAGATTTTATATATGGCTTATGGTTTTGTCAACTTTTATGACAATTATGACAATTGGGTAAAAAGGCCTGATATCAAAAGCGGTTTGAAGCCACCTTGAAATATCCATTGACCTCACCGAATTTTCAAGGTCGGGATTATCAACTATCCGTCATTTATTCAGAGTGAGAAAGATATCCAATTATTCTGGCTTCTGGCTCCTGAATTCTGTATTCCGCATTTCATTCCTCCAGCGTCGTCAGACCTTCCTTGAGCGCGATCTTGGTCAGTTCGGCCACGCTCTTGGCGTTTAATTTGCGCATGATCTGCTGGCGGTGGGTTTCCACGGTCTTGACGCTGACGCACATTTTATCGGCGATTTCTTTGGTGCTGGATCCCTCGGCGATCATCTGGAGCACTTCCCGCTCCCGGGCGGAAAGCTGAGCGGCTAAAGATGTATCGCTACCCGTCAGTATGCTCGCATAGTCCTGCATTACCGTATTGGCGATGGCCTGGCTGAGATAATTCTGATTTTTGGTCACGGCGGAGATCGCGGCGATCAGCTCATCAAAGGCGCAGTTCTTGAGAAGATACCCGGACACCCCGGCCTTGAGCATGCCGGTGATGTATCGCTTGTCTGAGTACATGGAAAGGGCGATGATTTTTGTTTCAGGAAGTTCCGATTTAACCGTCATGTTCTTCTGCTGATCCAGAAGGGATTTAAGGCCGTGCCGCGTAATCTGGTGGTCGTCTGCAAGCAGAATTCGTATGGTCATGGTATGCCCCCCGATTAGATCTTCACTCTGTGGGTTTGTTGCTCACATTCGTACTCTACCAAAATTAAAATATTCTATAAACCGCAGAATACTGAACAAGGAATATCGAATGTCGAAGTAATATAATCGCTTCTGCGGTTCGAAATTCCTTGTTCGATATTCGTCATTCCCAGTATTTTTTGATAGCAATACGCCCCCCTGCATCGGGCACAACAGGGTCACAGCCGCCCCTCTTCCGGGCGAAGACTTGATTTCCAGCCGCCCCCCCTGATGGGCCAGGCGTTCCCGAATGGAAAAAAGCCCGAAACCCCCTTTTTTAATATCTTTTTTCTGCTTTGAAGCTTCAAACCCGATCCCGTTGTCTAAGATCAGGATGCGGACATTGTCGCCTTCCCTGGAAATCGAAACACTGGCCCGGGTGGCATGGGAGTGCTTGACCATATTAAAGAGAAGCTCCCGTGTCGCTTGAAACAACAAAATCCTCAGGCTTTCATCTATGGGTTTATATTCCATATCATCTATAAATTCAACAGGAATGCCATGCTGTTTATGTGTCTGCTCGGCCAGCCAGTCCAAAGCCGACTCAAGCCCCAGGTCGTAGAGTATGGGGGGGCTCAGTTCAAATGTCAGGGTCTGGGTGTCTAAAATGGACTGACTGATCAGCCCGTTGATTTCATCGAGTTTTTCCTTTCCTTCAGATGCCGAAAGCGAATCTTTCACCAGGCGCAATTTCATGGAAGCATGGGCCAACGCATGACCGATGCGGTCGTGGAGATCAACGGCGATCCGCCTGCGCTCCCGCTCCTCGGCAAGCGACAATTCCGATGACAGAGACCGCAGCTGGGCCTGGTACCGCAATGATTCTTCCTCCCGCTTTCCCGACATTTCCCTGATCTGCTTTTCATTTCTGATTACATTTTCATACAACCGGGCGTTTTCAAGGGAGATGGCCGCCTGGGCGGCCAGCAGCTTGAGAACCTCCACCCGCTCCGGCGTGAATACCGCAGTGGCAATATTGTTTTCCAGATAGAGCAGGGCCAACAGTTCAGAATGATGAATCACCGGCAGGCATAAAACGGATTTGGGCTGGTATTTCAAGGCGTATGCGTGATGTGTAAACTCTCCGGTCCTGGATGCATCGTCAAGTGCCAGATGCTTGCGGGTGCGCTCCACATAATTGAGCACCGGCAGAAACAAATCCGTTCGGCTCTCGGCCGGCTGGGATTTGAACACCTGGGTTTCTTTGTGATCCAGGCTGTTTTCCGCTTCCAGATAAGTCCGCCCCCCTTTGATGGAGAAAAGCTGGACTTTCCGGGCCCCGGCGTTTTCCATGACGATTTTCATCAGTTTCTTGAGCAGCTCATCCAAAACAATTTCTGTGGAAATCATCTGGAGGGAAGTCATGATGGAGCCGAAATCAAAGGGCTGCCCCTCCCGCAAGGAACGTCCCCGTGCGTCGGCATGGATAATATGGGAATGGGTTTTGGTAAGGGCGGCGAATTTCGTGGTCGCACCCCACTTGCGATAGCTCTTCCTTGCCTCCTCCACAAACGGCCCGGCGATTTGATAGAAACCTTTTGAAATATAAAATTCCGCCGCGCGTTCGTTGGCAATGGCGTGATTCTGGGTAAATCCATTTTCCCGGGCCGCGGCAATTGCCTGGTGGTAAAATCCCATGGCTTCCGTGTCCCTGCCGGCGATTCTGGCTGATTCCGCCTTGACCAGGAGATATTTATCGCTGAAATTCTCAGGGCACTGAAGCGAGAATTTTTCCAGCCTGGTACAAAACACCCCCAGCCGGGCCCGATAAAACAGCCTGCGGCCGGCCGAAGCGCTGTTACAAAGGGCCGCCAGCAGCAGGGCATGGTAAAAGTAATATTCAGGAATCACAATGGTACCCAGATGATAGATCTGCAGTTTGGCGCATTGCCGGGCTGATTTCATCGCGCCCTGATAATCGCCCATGATGTACAAGAGCCTCAACGTGAGCAGGTAATGCCGGAAAAGGATGATTTTGATGTCATCCTGTTCCATATTCCGGATATGTTCAGACTCATTGAAAAACTCATCATCCAGCTTTTGCGGATGATGAGTTTTCCCCTTGAGGCATTTGACCCATTGCCGGACGGAGATCAGATAGTTCAGGGCCCCGGAATCCTTGGATTGCTCCACAAACTCATAATACCGGTCGCAATCGTCACCGATCTGGTCTAAGGGGGCGCCGCAGGCGATGTTGCAGAAAATCAAGACTTGAATGTGATACAGGGAATAGTTTAAATCCCCGGTTTCAAGGGCGGATTTAATGGCTTTCCGGCTGTAAACAGCTCCCTGGTTCATGTGGTGAACCCATATATTGATGCCCCCGCCGAAATAGAGCAGCACCTTGGCGGTCATGCCCGGCCCGCCGAATCTTTCATTGGCGGCCAGCGCCAACTGGCCAAATGCGTATCCGGTCTTGTAATCTTTGAATATGGCGCACAGGGCTGCGCCGTAAATCACATAGGCATACGGAGAATATACCGAATTACCATGCTTAAGGGTCAGTTTAAAAATCATCAGCGCCAGATAAGAGGCAAGATAGGGTTCACAGAAATAGGCCGACAGCCCCATATTCATCTGCATTTTCAGGATCAGCAAAATCCTGTCATCTGTGATTTCATCAAGATCGAGCAATGAATTAATATCCCGCGCATATAAGCGGATTTTCAAGGCCAGGATGCTCCCCAGCACATCCACAACCGTCACTTTCCGGGGGAGGGTTACGCCGAGCAGCTTCAAGCCGGCCAGTCCGATCTTTACCGCTTCTTCATGCTTGGCGATTCCGGCCAGCATGATCATTTTCTGGGTATACAGCCCCGCCTTGTCCTGGCTGGTCTTGGCGCGTTCCAGAAGGTTTTCGAAAAGAGACTCAGCAATATCCACATTATAACAAAGATATTCGCATTCCATCCGGTGCTTTTTCAGATCAAAAATCAACGCGTAATCCATTTCCCATGAATTTTCGGGCAGGAGATCCTCGCCTGTTTTCAGATAGTCAATGGCCTGCCGGTAGGCTGCGGCGTCTTTGGCCTTTTTGCCGGCGAGCAGGTTTAATTCGGCCAGATGGCGACGATCCGAAGGATCTGTCACCAAATCTTTGCCGTAATTGAGATGATTGACAATCTGGAAAATGCGGTTCATCCGGTCGATCTGGTCGGTCCGGGAAATTATCATCCGGCCGATGCGAAGATGGAGTTTCTTTTTCTGGTCATCGGCAACCAGAGAATAAAAGGCCTGCCGCACTTTATCGTCCAGGAAATCCAGCACAATATTATCGGCCCAGTCCGAAGGCGCAGACTTATGAAAGCCCTCCACAGTTTCAGGCGCGCGAAGGTTTGGCGCGAATTTGAGCAGGTTTCGGTATACATCTCCCTCCGGAACAACAAACCCCAGGGCCAGGGGCTCGCGCAGGTCGGAAAGGACTTCCATAGCCGATTTATCCGCTGCCGCCGACAACAGGGGCAGTGGGAAACGGTTTCCGATGCAGGCGGCAATCTTTAATGTCTGCTGGGTGTTGTCTGATAGCCTCAGCACTTTGGCGGCCATGAAATCAATCACATTGTCCGTGATGCGCTCGGCGGATATTTTCTGGCTGTCCCACTGCCAGCGGCCGCTTTCATAATCATAGGAGAGAACGCCGTCTTTATAGAGTGTTTGAAGAAACTGCCGGATAAAAAAAGGATTCCCCTGGGTCTTCTCATAAACCATATTCGAAAGCACCCTGACGTTGTCCGTGCTTTCCTGAAGTGAATCCGCGATCATGCGGCGCACATCGGTTTCAGCAATGGGTTTGAGGGTAATGGTTTTCAGGATGATGCCCTTCTGCCGGATCTGTGACAACACGCTGAGCAGCGGATGTCCGGGGCTGATCTCGTTGTCCCGGAAGGCGCCGATCAAATAAAAATAGCGGTTTTTCGTGCCTGTAAAAAAAGCTTCCATGAGCGAAAGACCGGCAGGATCCGCCCATTGCATATCATCGATAAACATGACCAGTGGATGTTCCCGGGTGGCCAATGTCTGGATAAATTTTTCAAAAACCAGATGGAACCGGTTCTGCGCATCAGCCGGCGAAAGATCAGACGCCGGGGGCTGCCTGCCGATGATCAGCTCCAGCTCCGGGATCACGTCTATGAGCACATTGGCGTTGGCTCCGAGCGCGGAAACCAGCTTCTTCTTCCATTCCGCAATTTTTTCAGCCGGCTCCGTCAGGATCTGCTTCATCAGCGACTGGTATGCCTGGAGCATGCCGCTGTAAGGAATGTCCTGCTGGAACTGGTCATAGCGACCGGCGGTATAATAACCGCCCCTGCCGGCTACATGCTGCTGGATTTCATTCACCAGCCTGGATTTTCCGATTCCCGAATACCCGGCGATCATGGTGATCCCAAGGCCCCCCTCCTGAACCCTTTCAAATTCATCCTCCAGCATGGATAGCTCGACATCTCTCCCATAAATCCTCCCGGTGATTCTGAAATCCTCAGAAACATCGCGACCGGACAGATCAAACGAATCAATCCGGCCCTTTTCCCCAAGCATGGAAAGGCATGCATTTAAATCGTATCTAACCCCATAGGCGCTCTGGTATCTTTCTTCGGGCGACTTGGCGAGAAGCTTTAAAACAATGGCGGAAATCATGGGATCGACGTCGGAGCGGATGGCATGGGGGGGAACCGGATAACGGGCCATGTGCGCGTGAATCAATTCCAGGGGGTTTTCACTGATAAACGGCGGAGTCCCGGTCAACAGTTCATAGAAAACCACCCCCATAGAATAGAAATCCGTCCGGAAATCGACCATGCGGTTCATGCGGCCGGTCTGTTCAGGTGAAATATAGGGAATCAGCGCCTGGGCATGACGGATGCCGTTGGCAGCCGTCTCATTGTATGCGCCGGGATTATGGTCCGGGCTGACGCCGTAAGAAAAAGAGTTGATGCGGATCTTTTCTGTTTCCGGATCAATCCCAATGTTGCGGGTGGCCAGCCCCTGGAGCACCATGCCGGCTCTGTGCAGATCCGAAAGCGCAACGGTTATCTGTATGGCGATCCGCAAAAAATTGAGCGACGGCAATGGTTTTTTTTGAAAGATGTATTCCTGAAGCGGAACGCCCTCTGTTTTTTCAATGATGACGGCAACTCCGGCGTTTTGAAGATCGGATATTTTTTCAACCCCATGAACCTGAACCACATAATCGGATGACAATTTTTTCAATGGAACAAACGCCTGATATATGTCTTCAACGCTTATATCAGGATATCCATCCGCGGGAAAAAATAGAACTACAGGTCGTGAGGTGGGAATATGCCGGGCGCTGATTTTTTTCAGATCATTTCTGACTTCCTGATCTTCTTCAATCTGATACCCGGGGAGGGAGAACATGGATTAAGCCCTGTTGGGTTGATATCACCAATTGACCATTCACAATTATCAATTCACAATTGGCAATTGACAATTCTTTTATTTCTTACCAACGGTACGGATGCTTGCACTAATTATTTTTGAAAGCTCCAGACACTCTTTCATTAATGGTTCAATCTTGTTTAGAGGCATCATTTCACTGCGTTTGACAACTTCAAGCCAAATGCCAGTTTCGTTCAACTCTTTAAAAGTAATCCCTAACTTGTGGATAAAGTCATTTGTGCTTTCGGCACCCCGGGCTTCTCCATAGTTTGGTGCGGGTGAAGTACCGCAACGAACTAGCTGGCTCGAAATATGTTTGGCTGCGTGGCCTTTTGGCAATTCCGAAGAAAATTTAATGACTGCTACTGCAAAATCTATAAGACGCTCCTGAATATCATCGCCTTTTGCCACAAATAAATCCTAATGTGAAATAATTGATAATTGATAATTGTGAATTGCTAATTGAGAATTAAGAAAGATTTGCTTTGTGTTTAACCTCCCTTTATTTCATTCCCGCACCGCCATCACAAAGCACCCCCCGCCTCCCCCGCCGCCGCCCGAGCCTCCCTCCTGTTCAAACACGGCACGGATGGTGTGGTCGGCCGTCACATTGGCGAATGTATAGGCGGTGATCGCGCCCCTGGATACGCCGTCCACCGTCACCGACGATATCTCGTATCCTGCTGCCGGAGTGATGGAATAGGACTGGCTGTCCCGGTTGAAAACAAGCGTTTCTCCTGACGGTGAAATGGCGCCGCCGCTGGAGGCGCCAGCCGTGATCGCATGGACCTTCACTAAGTCGGCAGAGTTGCGGTTGATGGCCAGCCGCGTGGCAGGGTCTCCGGTAAGATTAAAGGAAATGAGAACGTTATCCGACGCCCCGGAAAAAAAGGCTTCGATTTTGGATTGGGTGGCGACAATGCCCAGAACGTTCTCAGAATCTAAAAATATCTTTGAAAAAATGAGCTGGCTGATCAGATCATGCTCCCACTGATGAGACAGGCCGCTGGGCGCAAAGCAGGCCACAGCCCCCCCTTTTTCAGCCCTGACCCACTCTTCAGCCAGACAATAGTCAAAGGGCTGGGAAAAATATCCGTTTAAGCAGTCCAAAGGAAGGACAAATGTCAGCCGGTTCTTGTTTGTCATGGCGTCAAGGTCCGCGGGTTCCAGGATATAATCACCGCCGCCGAAAGGTTCGGCGCCCCACCGGGTCACATCGCCGTGGCCTACGAAGCTGGTAATCAGCATGCCCTGGTTGACAAAGGACTGAATTTTCCCAGTCGCCTTGCTGAGATCGTCGTAAAGCCGTGTGTATATTTTTTCTGCGGCATAGCCTGACGGAAGGTAAGACGCCAGGCTGTCGCTTAATGACTCAAACGCCGCGTCATCGTCGTCGGCCACAAACAGGGCGCCGGCGGAATCCTGGTTCTGGGTGGACTCATACCGGATCATCTTGTTGACAATGGCTGAAAGGGTTGACGTGGAGTCGCCGGGAATCCGACCGATATAGAGCTCCGGCACCCGGTCATCCCCTTCAACGCACCCGTACCAGTTGTCCGATGGCGTCAGCCCCAGCTCAAGGGTCTTGTCCAGATACACCGGAACAACATTCTGCTTGCTGGTTCCAAAATAATGCCGGTAATCCAGGTTGGCGTCTCCGGCCAGCAGCACATATTCAAGCCTCGGAAGATCCCAGTTCTCATGGGCGTATTTCAGGAAGCTCCGGATGGCTTCAGGGTCAAAAAAACCAAAAGAAAAGAGATCATAAATTTCTTCGATATCAACTTTTTTAACGACTCTCCCCTGACGCCGGCGCAGCTCGGCCAGATTCTCCACCGCGCTCATGAAATCCTTGCCGGTAATCACCACATAATCCGCCCGGTTGCTGGTCTTTTTCAAATCAGAGAATTTCCGATAGGCAATCTTTTCCGGAGATGCGATGCGGGAAGATTCAATGGCATAATAGGTTTTTTCACCTCCTTTGTGGGCGAAAAAAACGGTGAATTTGTTTTGATCCGCCTGGATCTGCGCGTTTGATACGCGCCGGGGATCTGCCGGATCGGAGATATCAAAGACCCGGATGTTCGAGCTGCCGAACCCCTTGACCGATACTTTCACAGGCCCGTTCTGGGTGAGGGTGAATTCAAGTTCATTGTTGATTGCCGTAAGCGCGCGCTGATAATCCACCTCGATCCGGTTGAAATAGACCACATCCGGCGCCCCGGATGTCTGTTTGCTCTGAATTTTTATCTGGTTGGACCCGGCATTTAAAAGATTCTGCTCAATAGCGCCGGATTGGGGATGAGAGATATTGCCTTCCCAGGTCTCATCACTGACAGGGGTGTCATTGACTGTAATGACTGTATGGTGTGTGGCAATAGACGAATCGCCGGAACGGCCCTGAAAATAGACCGTGAGAACGGCTTCAGCGGAATTTTTCACCAGAGAGGGTATGTCAAATGAATAGGTCTTGGTCTGGGGCGAGGTGAATTTTTCCCAGAACCAGTAATCCGCATCCGGCGCGCCCGGCGTTTCAGCCCACAGGGTATGATTTTCTTCCACCGTCAGCAGGTCTTTAAACGTGGTTGCCGTTCCCATCGATCCGTCCACGGACCCATCTGTCGCGTTCATGCGCTTGCCTGCATCATTTCCCCAGTACAGCCAATAGACATCCGTGCCGGTGTATTGATTGTCAATTCCCTGGGCGTAAAACTCAACGGCTCCGGATG
>JALOPH010000181.1 GCA_025453995.1 Desulfobacterales bacterium | reverse complement strand
TGCAGGTGAATTTTCTGGGGGGGCTCCAGGGAAAGGATGTCACGCACCCGTTCAATGGCTTCATCCTGGTTGGCGCAGAAATGGTCGGCGCCTCCGGAAATATGGGTATGCACCCGGGCGCCGCCCAGGTCTTCGGCGGAAATCACTTCACCCGTGGCCATCTTCACAAGGGGCGGTCCGCCGAGAAAAGAATAGGACATTTTGTCGATCATCACGGACTGGCAGGCCATGAATACAATATATGCGCCGCCGGCGGTATTGCCGCCCGTGGAAAGGGTGATCTGCTTGAGCCCCATGGACGACATCCGGGCCATATTATAAAACATGGAACCGAAATGCTGGTCATCTGGGAAAACATCCGCCTGCATGGGAAGAAACGCGCCTCCGGAATCGGCGATATACACGCAGTTGAGCCCGTTTTTCTCGGCAATAGCCTGGGCGCGCATATGCTTTTTAAGGGTAATCGGGAAATACGTGCCCGCCTTTACCCGGCTGTCATTGGCGAAAATCATGGTCCAGTTGCCGTAAATTTTTCCCAGGCCGGTGACGACCCCGCCGCACGGCACATCATCAACTTCGGGATAATTCATGCCGAAACCGGCGATCCGGCTGAGTTCAAAAAATTCCGTACCTGGGTCGATGAGCATGTCGATCAACTCGCGGGCTGGCCGTTTGCCCTGTTTGCGAAGCCGGTCAACAGCCTTCTGTCCACCCGGCCACATGGCGTCATATTCGCGTTCGTCGAGTTTTAATTCTTCATTTTGCCAAAAAGCGCGGTTGTCAATGTGTATATCTGTCATGGTTAATTCCTTATTCGATTACGAGTACAAACACCGAAGTGCTGAGCATGAGTATGCGCGAGATTCGATATGATTATTTACCTTTATATACAGGTTTTCGTTTTTCGCGGAACGCCGTTAAGCCTTCCAGTCTGTCTTCAGTTGGGATGGTGATCCAATAGGCATTGGACTCAATGGCAAGCCCGGTGTGCAAATCCGTTTCAAGCCCGGCATTGATGGCGTATTTGGCCTGTTCAATGGCTATCGGTCCGCATTCGCAGATCATGGCAGCCATTGTTTTGGCTTCATCCATCAGGCTTTCGGGTTCGCATATTTTATTCACCAGATTGATTTCAAGAGCCTCCTTGGCGTCCACGCGTCGGCCGGTGAAAATCAATTCCTTGGCCTTTCCGGCGCCTATGAGTCTCGGCAGGCGCTGGGTGCCCCCGGCGCCCGGAATGATGGCCAGACGGGTTTCCGTTAACCCCAGGGTTGCGGCTGAAGAAGCTATCCGAATATCGCACGCCAACAGAAGTTCAGTGCCGCCGCCCAGGGCGACACCGTTGATGGCTGCAATAACAGGCTTGTTAAGGTATTCAATATTGGTAAATAAATTGCGGATGGTATAAATAAACTTTTTGACTTCCTGGGGGGTGAGCGTGATCCTTTCTTTCAAGTCGGCACCTGAACAGAACGCCTTATTCCCCGAGCCCGTGATGACGACGACTCGAACATCCGGGTTGAATCTTATATTGTCCACGGCTTCCCGCAGGGCATAGAGAAGCTCGAAATTAAATGAATTCATCACATCGGGCCGGTTGAGGGTCAACACGGCGATCTGGTCTTGAATTTCTGTGAGTAAAACTTTGTCAGGCATGATGGCCTCCTCCTCTATTTCATGATTCTTAAAATCCCCCTCAATCCCCCTTTAATAAAGGGGGAAGCTGGTTTTGTCTCCTCCCTTTTGTAAAGGGAGGCCGGGAGGGATTTATTCTTATTTCAAGCAGCTAAACTGATATAAAACTAAATAGTCAGGTTCGTGATTCGATGACGCATTCAATCTGCCTTCCAACGGGCGGGAATAAACCCCGCCTCTACATAAATATTTGCAATCTCTCGTAGGGGCGGGCTTTACGCCCGCCCGGAAAAGATTTCAGTATGTGCAACCATATTTATGAACCATGAACTTAGGCATAAATATTTATGATTTCAGCACCCGATATACCGTGAAATCACAAGCCGCTGGACTTCAGATGTTCCTTCGCCGATGTCGAGAAGCTTCTGATCCCTGTAAAACCTCTCAACGCTGTATTCCTTCATCAAGCCATATCCGCCGTGAATCTGAACCGCGTTGTTGGCCACCCTTCCCATGAGTTCCGAGCAAAAGACCTTTGCCATGGCCGCTTCTTTTTGAAACGGCCGGTGATGGTCTTTGAGCCAGCAAGCTTTATATAGCAGATTACGGGCGCATTCGAGTTCAATGGCGGCATCGGCCAGCTTGAACGCCACAGCCTGATATTTGCAAATGGGCTTTCCGAATTGTTCCCTTTTCTGGGCATATTTCAAAGCAGCCTCAAATGCGCCTTGGGCGCCTCCGAGGCCCATGGCGCCGATAGAGAGCCTGCCGCCGTCCAAGGTCTGGAGCATCTGGTGGAATCCGCCTCCCTGCTCCCCCAGAATATTATCCCTGGGAACGCGGACATCATCAAAGTAAAGTTCTGCGGTATTGGAGGCGCGCCACATCATTTTTCGGTGCATGGGAACGGTCTTAAACCCCTTTGTGCCATGTTCTACAAGGATGCAGGAGTATTCGGGCCGGCCATCGGGTTTTCGTCCGGTCACAGCCTGGACCGTGACGCCCAGAGACAACTCGCATGCGGCATTGGTGATGAAAATTTTTGACCCGTTGATTACCCATTCATTGCCGTCGAGCACAGCGGTGGTTTTGCTGCCGCCTGCGTCAGATCCGGCAGTGGGTTCGGTAAGACCGAATCCCCATAATGATTCGCCGGAGCATAGTTTGGGGAGATATCTGCGCTTCTGTTCTTCGGTGCCGAAATAATAAATCGGCCCGATGCCAAGTGAATTTCCCGCGGCGACCGTGGCGGCCTGCGACCCGTCCACTCTGGCTACCTCTTCAACTGCAATAATGTAGGATATGTAATCCAAATTCTGGCCGCCGTATTTGTCGGAAACAAACATACCGAAAAGTCCGATTTCTCCCATTTTCCGGGTCAGCTCCGGAGAAAAGGTTTCAGCTTCATCCAGTTCGGCGGCAACAGGCGCTATCTCTTTTTCCGAAAATCGACGCACCTCTTTCCGAATCATCTCCTGTTGCTTGTTTAAATCAAAATCCACAACGGCCTCCTTATAAATTTCTTGTTGATACTTTTTTTACTTTTTGTGATTGAGCTCTTTTCGGCGTCTTTCGAGTTTCTGCTTGAAAGAAAGAAGGTCTTTTTCCATATAATCCAATTCAGCCCTGCGGTATCTGATTTCCTCGATTTTTTTGTCAAAAAACATCTGGCTGCGATTGATCTGCTCGACTTCATTCATCTGCATGTCTTCCATGCCGATCATTTCACCGATTTCATCGAGCGTAAAACCGAATCGCTTGCCGCGAAGGATCATCTTGAGCCGCGCCCGGTGTTTTTTCATGTAAAGTCGCTGATTGCCGGGTGTCCGTTGAGGCCTTATCAATCCCTTATCCTCGTAAAAGCGGATGCTCGAAGGACTGATCTCAAGCTCATCAGCCAGTTCTGAAATGGTATATGAATTTTTTTGATTCAGTTCCCTATTTGCCATGCAATACCTCATAATATTTAAAGTTAACTTTAACTTTATGAATCGGCAAAATCAAGAAAAATTAAAGTTGACTTTAAGATTATATTGATACCTGCAAAAATTATCTGTAAACATGGAATATTCATATCCAACCCAATGTCATTAACTTAAGCCCCCCTTTTGCAAAGGGGGGTTGGGGGATTTCATGCAACGCTTTAAAATCCCCTAAATCCCACTTTTACAAAGGGGGACTTTGAAACAAACTTTTTTTTAAGCAGCCGCATTGAATATAACCTCAGGAATATTGCCATGAATGATAAAATCAAAATCGGCGTCAGCGCCTGTCTGATCGGTGAAAATGTACGTTGGAACGGCGGGCATAAATGGGATCATTTTCTGACCGACACACTCGGCCAGTATGTGGAATATGTGCCTGTTTGCCCGGAAGTCGAGTGCGGACTCGGGATTCCGCGAGAAACGCTCAGGCTTGTGGGGGATGCGGATGCCCCCCGGCTGGTCACCACCCGTACAAATATTGATCATACGGAGCGGATGCAGAACTGGGCCGGCGAGCGGCTAAAGCGCCTCGAAGCAGAAGATCTCTGCGGATTTATCTTTAAATCCGATTCCCCCAGCAGCGGCATGATGCGTGTTAAAGTATACAACAATAAAGGCATGCCTGAAAAAAAAGGCATCGGGATCTTTGCCAGGGCGTTTATGGAGAAATTTCCTGCAATCCCCGTGGAAGAAGAAGGCAGGCTCCATGACCCGAAATTGAGGGAAAACTTCATTGAATCCATCTTCACATTAAAGCGCTGGCGGGACGCATTAAAACAGCCGGCTAAAATGAATCATCTGGTGGAATTCCATACCCGCCACAAGCTGCTTTTTCTCTCCCACAGCAACACCCTGTATAAAGAAATGGGCAAACAGGTAGCCCAGGGCGCAAAATCAAGATCCATCGCCGATGTTTACGCTCAATATGAAAAACTGATGATGGAGACTCTCTCGCTTAAAACCACCATTAAAAAAAATATCAATGTCCTCCAACACATCATGGGGTATTTCAAACAAAATCTAACGGCTGATGAAAAATCCGAACTCCTTGAAGTAATCAATCAGTACCGGGAAGAGCATGTTCCCCTCATCGTTCCTATTACCCTGATCAACCATTACGCTCGCAAATACAAAGAGCCGTATCTGACGATTCAGACCTATTTGAATCCGCATCCCGTGGCGCTGAAACTACGAAACCATTCCTAAATTTCTTTCGGGAAAATCCTTTTTAAGGATTTCCCGAAAGAAATTTAATTGCGTCGCTTTGCAACGCTGCAACACACGAGCCCTGTGCTTCCGCTCGTGGTATAAAAAAACTTGAAAAACTAAATTCAGATTCAAATGATTCGTCTTGGTCTTTGCTGCATATTCAGAAACGAACCCATTAAATTCCGGAGGACAACGGCGAAATACCTCAGCCGGTTTCCCCGCGATGAGCAACTGGACTATTTGTCCGGGATATGTCTTCACAATGCGAAATCCCTGCTGGAAGCCCTGATTTATTGCGAAAAAAACCAAATTCTTGATTTCAGAATCAACAGCCAGATCCTTCCTTTGAAAACCCATCATGAAGTCGGATACGATATCAGCGAACTTCCGGGACATAAAGATATCGTCACAACATTCCAGTCCTGCGGAAAATATTGCCGCAAAAATAATATCCGGACGACATTTCATCCGGATCAGTTTATCCTCCTCTCCTCCCCCACTCCGTCGATTGTGGTGAATTCAATCAAAGAGCTTGAATATCACGCCGAGGTGTCTGAATGGGTGCGCGCCGATATCATCAACCTGCACGCAGGCGGCGCTTATGGAGACAAAAAAAGCGCGCTCAAGCGATTGGCAAAGCAAATCGATAAGGTGCCGGGTTCCATTCGATCCCGGTTAACACTTGAAAACGATGACCGGATTTTCACCCCTTATGATCTTATCCCACTCTGTAAAGATATGGGCATCCCCCTGGTCTATGACGTGCACCATCACCGATGCCTGCCGGACGACGTCAGTGTTGAAAAAACCACCCGACAGGCCATTGACACCTGGGATCGGGAGCCCGTGCTTCATCTTTCAAGCCCCAAAAGCGGCTGGCACTCCAAAGACCCGCGCCCGCACCACGACTATATCAATCCTTCAGATTTTCCGGATTACTGGCGCGATCTGGATATTACGGTGGAAGTGGAGGCAAAGGCAAAGGAGCTTGCGGTTTTGAAACTCAAAAAGGAACTTGGGCTTAATGATTAATCCGATGAACAGAGCACCGCTCGGATGACGGACTTCCAAAGAAGTTAGCGCGGGCATGGCCCGCTCCTACGCCATTTATCGTGCCCCCCCCCCGAAGGAGCGGGCCGTGCCCGCGAGATAAATTTCTTTCTGTAATACCTCCGCGCAGCTTGGAGTTCGGCGCTTTTTACGAGTCGATCATTCTTATTTTTTGGGGAAATATTTCACATTGCTGATATTCTTAAAACCTGAATCCTGTGTCCAGATAATGGCGTTGAATTCCTGAGCGGTTGCGAGAATAATGCTGTCCGCCATTGGAAGATTATATTGCAGACTCAATCTAGAAACAACGATCGCCAATGACGCATTTAAATCCACAACCGTTCCCTTCTGCATCGCAACAGCCGCCTGCAACGCTTCATTTTCCTTGGATTCACGCAGAATCACCTTAAAGACCTCGTAGATCTTTACTGTTGGGACGACCAGGGAAGCGGAATCGCTCAATGGGACAAGTAAATGCCTGGCATTGGGCTCATCGGCGAAATATGCAAGCCAGCCGGAGGAATCGACAATATTCATATTCTGTCTTCCTCGCGATTGAATTCCGTAAGGATGCCCTTCACGAATCCGCGGATTTGTTTAATATCGCGCTCGGGAATAAGCTCGATACGACCGGCATATTCCATTACCTGCATTTTTTGGCCCGGACGAAGATTCACTATCGCCAATTCTAATTAAAATCCCCCTAAATCCCCCTTTCAAAAGGGGGACTTTTTCCCCTCTTTCGCAAAGAGGGGCCAGGGGAGATTTGGTGTATTCCCAAATGCAACGCAGCCGCGCGGCGGTGGTTTTTGCGGAAACAAGGCGGCAAATGCCTGAGTCCCGCCCAATGTTCGGGGGCAGGCCTCTGTGCCTGCCCAAAAATTTTTCAACGCGGGACGAGTGTTTCCCGACAGCCTCAAAACACCAACCCCGTGAGGGAAGTCCGACGCAGAAGAACCTGCGGTGCAGAGCAGAGTTGATTGTATTAAGACACACAACTACTCATGCAGGACGGGTTACTTGATTGAAAACATCACCCATATTGCAGATTTGAATCAGTGACATTTTTTCTATAAAAACTGGCGCAGTTTTTGAGTGTCGGCTTGATAGAGCATCACGTCAGGAAGGATCAATCCCAAAAAACCACCATGCCTTAATCGTTCTATGCTTGCGTGCACGAAATACAGGAACGAATCAACCATCCACACGATGATGTTCACGTAGGTATTCCAATTCGGATTCGGTAAAGCGACCAGTTTTGCTGTCAGCCATGGAAGCTTCATTTTGACCAGAAAAAATAATTATTCAAATCTTGACAGTAAACTTGTCATGATTATTTTTACTTTTAAAAAGACTGTACAACTGCCTGATTTAATACTTTTATTTATAAA
>JALOPH010000180.1 GCA_025453995.1 Desulfobacterales bacterium | reverse complement strand
AGGGGGAAATACTATGAAATATTTCGATATCAATTTAAATTTAAGCGAAGACGATATTGCGTTAAAAGAAGCTGCCCGTCAATTTGCCGAGGAAGTCATGCGGCCGGTCGCAAAACAGCTCGACCGGATGAGCGCCGAAGAGGCCGTCGCTCCGGATTCACCGTTATGGTCCTTTTTGAAAAAGGCCTATTCCTTAGGGTATCATACATTGCTGCTTCCTGAATACTACGGAGGGCTGGGGCTTTCTCCGCTTCAGGTTCATATGGTTTTCGAAGAACTTGCATGGGGGAGTTTTGGCCTGGCGTTGCTCACCACCGTGGTATGTTTTCCGTTTTACTGCATATGCCTGACCAATAACGATGAATTGATTGAAAAGTTCGTCAAGCCATACTGCGATTGCAAAGACGGCAGCATCCGGGGGTGCTGGGCGATTACTGAGCCTGAACATGGGTCTGATGTCATTGCCGTGGGCGAAGATTATTTTTCAAAAATGAAAGGCAATATGCGCGCCAGGCTGGATGGTGATGAATATGTTTTAAACGGCCAGAAATCGGCCTGGGTGTCCGGCGGAACCATTGCCACCCATGCCATGCTCCATCTCCAAATCGATCCCTCTAAAGGATTTTACGGAAATGGCGTCTGCATTGTGCCGCTGGACCTTCCGGGCGTTTCCAAAGGGAAAGCATTAGAAAAAATTGGTCAACGGGATCTCAATCAGGGAGAAATATATTTTGACGATGTGAGAATCCCCAAGGACTATATGTTTGTGGAGCCGGATTTCTATGTGCCGATTTTAGATATTATCCTGGCATCCGCCAACCTCTGTATGGCCAGTTGGTCGGTCGGTCTGGCCCGAGCGGCGTTTGATGAAGCGCTCAATTATTGCAAGGAAAGGGTCCAGGGAGGCCGTCCCCTTATAGAACATTACACGACTAAACAGCGGGTTTTTGATATGTTTGCCCGGGTGGAAACCGCCCGTGCCATCTCCCGCGCCGCCATGAATCTAAATTTAAATATCTCACCGCCCCATGTGGAGTATTCGCTGGTGGCCAAAACCCAGTGCACGGAAATGGCGTTTCAAAACACCCATGACGCGATTCAGCTTCTTGGCGCAAACGGCCTGACCAAGGAATACTTAACGGAAAAACTTTTCCGGGACGCCCGCGCCACATTGATTGAGGATGGAAACAATGAAACCCTGTCCCGTCATGGCGGACATATTCTGATGGAAACATATCCCAGAGGTCCGCTTGATTTTTGATGCCTTCATATATCGATATCCATTTATTATAAAGGAGCTAAAAAAATGGCAAGAATTCATATTGATGAATGGCCGCCCTATTCGCCATCGGATCAGGCCAAGAAAGACAATGTGTTAATTGTGGCCAAGCTCATGGTCAATGCCGCGCTGACGGCCCCGTTTACCGGCGGGGTCCCCGGTCACGAAGCTGAAATCGCCTACGGCCAAAAGGAACTTGAACTGATCGCCCGGGAGATGGAGCGATTGGCCCACAAGGAAGTTCCGGAAAGACTCAAAAAACCCTTCTTGTATGAAGCCGTCATGGTGAGAGAAAGCGACGTGGTGGTTTTTTTGGGCAACAAGCGCGCCCATGAAACCCCCATGGATGTCGGGTGCGGGTTGTGCGGCGGCGAGCCGAATTGTTCTTTTGTCTATGAGCGGCTTAATCATTTCAGCGGAATTATCGATGTTACCGACCGGAGCAGGGATACCGCCATTAAAGGTCCTGTATGCGTGGTCCGTGCCCATGATCTCGGATATGCCATTGGATCGGCGCTCTGGGTGGCTGCTGACTGTTTTGTGGATTCAAAAGCCTGTTATTCGGTGGGGCTTGCGGGTCGGAACCTTGGTTTCTGCATGAATTCCGAGATTGTCGCCGGCATTTTGCTGGGTGTGGCTTCCAAGAATCCCTATGCAGACATTCCACCCAACTATCACCTGACCAATATGAGCAAACAGGTGGATGGGATCAGAAAAATCACAACGATTACACGCCAGATCCCCAATCACCCGTATCATACCTTTGATCCGGCCAAAAAAGCCGGGTCAAAAGACCCTGGAAAGGAGGAATAACCCATGGCTGTTTATGATGGATTAAAAGCGACTCAGGAACACCTTCTGGATGTGGCCAGGGCTTGTGCGCTGGCGGCCGGCAGGGCTCCTGCGCTCAGTCACCGGTTGGAACTCATGGCCGAGATCGTAACCGATGATGATTTAAACCCGATGATCGACGTGCTGGCGACACTCGGAGAAAATTCCGCATTCCAGCTTCATGACGCCGTGGCGTTTCAGGATCTTGCCAAAAGGGGGATGATGCCGCCGGTGCTGCTGCTGGGCGCTGATTTGACAAAACCGGCATTGTGGGATTGCGGCGCATGCGGTTTTAAAACATGCGGCGAGTATGTCAAATACACGAGCAAAAATAAAGGGGTGGGCATCGGCGGATACGGCCCGACCTGCGTCTGGAAAGCCATCGATTTTGGCATGGCGTGCGATTTTGCATGCGCTTGTGCGGCGCGGCATTGCACGGAAGCACGGATCATGTTTTCCGTCGGCGCAGTTTCCATGATGCTGGGTCGTCTCGAGGGCGCATCCTTTGTGTTGGGTTTGCCCATTGGACCCATCGGCAAGAACCTCTGGTTTGACCGGGAAGCATGGAAGAACATCTTGAACTTTGAACGAAAAATGATGACCCAGATGGCCGGCGGCCCCTCGCTGTGGATGGCTTTTTCCGGCGGCGGCAATCCCATCCTGAAGACAAAACCAAAATGGTGGGAAGATCCGACTTTCATGAAAGTGGAGCAGGATGCGACGTTTATTGAAAAAGATGTGAATTGTCAGGCCAAGGCCTATGAAAAAATCATGAGATACAGGGGTGTTTTCAGTGATGAAGATATTCCTGCATAAAGATTTGGGTTCAACGGTTCACGGTTCAACGGTTAACCAACCCCTGAACCGTGAACTGTGAACCTCATAACCAGAATTTTTTTTGAGGTAGATAAGAGGTAGATAAATGGATCAAAACAGACCTTACTGGAACATGGATATCGAGCCGCTGTTCAATACGCCGGATATCCGGAAATTGCAGCTTAAAAAACTAAGAAAAATGCTGGGGCGATTAAAAGCCAATGCACCGTTTTATGCAAAGATGCTTGCCGACAGCAAGCTTGATCCGGATAAACTCTCCGGGTTTGAGGAATACGCAGATAAGATCAAGCTCTTTGATAAAGCCGCATTGCGGGCTCTGGTCATGGAATGCGGCGGGGATATTTTAAAAGCACTGAACCAGACCATGCCGATTTCCGTGGATGAGATTGATTATATCGCCACCACCACGGGCACCACCGGCATCCCCACGCCTTACCCTATGACCAATAACGACATTTACAATATCTGGGGCGAAGTCATGGCACGGGGGGGATGGCGTGCGGGCATCCGGCCCCAGGATCGGGTGCTTTTCTGCTTTGCGCTGTCCATGGTGATTGCCGGTGTGCCCACCATGATAGGCATGCAGAAACTCGGCGTAACCATGCTGCCGGTGGGCGCTGAAGCCAAAAGCGAGCGGATTTTGATGATTCAGGGTTTGTTTCGCGGAACCGTGTATGTGGGCACACCTTCCCTGGCGGAATACCTGATCGAACAGTCTCCGAAATTGTTGAATAAATCAGTGGGCGAGTTGGGGTTTAAGGCTTTGCTGTGCGGCGGCGAACCGGGAGCGGGGATCCCCGAGGTTAAGAAAAAAATCGAAAGCGCATACGGATGCCGGATATTTGACGCGGGCGCCGGATTTGGCTGCTCCTGCGATCATGAAGAATACCAGGGAATGCACTGGCTGGGGGACGATCTTGCTTATTACGAACTGGTGGACCCGGAGACCAAGGCGCCCATTCCCATGGAAAACGGCACCAAAGGCGAGGCGGTGTTTACATCTCTTGAAGGCGACGGCTGGGTCATGGTTCGAAACAGCATGGGAGATATTCACCAGGTATTTACCGATCCATGTCCCTGCGGCCGATCCGGGTTCCGGTACAAGGTGATCGGCAGGTCTGACGACATGCTCAAGGTCAAAGGGGTAATGGTCTATCCCAGTCATATCAAAGGCGTGATCAATGAATTCGTGCCGAAAGTCACCGGTGAAATGCGGATTATTCTGGATGAAAAACCGCCACGGGTGGTGCCGCCGTTAAAGATCCGGGTGGAGCATGCCAAAGGTCTTTCCGAGGAACAGGTCAACGCGCTTGGCAAAGAGATTGTCGATACTATGAGTAAAAAACTCAAAATCAACCCATCGATTATCTGGGCTGAGCCCGGCAGTTTAGAACGGAGCCACTATAAGGGACAGACGTTTGAGAAGACTTACGAAAAAAATAAATAACAGCTGAACAGAAACCCTGAATTCTCCCCCCTTTCGTAAAGGGGGGCAGGGGGGATTTAGAATAACCAATTAAAAATCCCCCTAAATCCCCCTTTTCAAAAGGGGGACTTCAATTGGGTTCAGAATTTTTCGTTCAGGCACTGTTTAGGAGGAAAAATGAGGGAAGTATATGTGATAGGCGTCGGCATGACGAGGTTTGCCAAACACTTAGATAGAAACATTAAAAGCCTTGCAAAAGAAGCCTTGGATAAAACCCTTGGAGATGCAGATATCGCAAAGGAAAAGATCGAAGCCGTTTATTTCTCCAATTCCAACTGGGGGTATCAGTCGGATCAGCACTCTATCCGGGGGCAGGTGGCCTTAAGACCTATTGGGATAGAAGGTTTACCCATTTACAATTTGGAAAACGCCTGCGCCGGCGGAGCTACAGCGTTTCATCTGGCCTGGATGGGAATTGTGTCCGGTATTTACGAGTGTGTTTTGGCCCTGGGTGCTGAAAAAATGTACGATGAAGACAAACTCAAGATGTTCCGTGCGTTCTTTTCCGGTATTGACGTTGAAAACATGGAAGCTCACATGAAGGCGCTAAACGATGTGAGCAAAAACATTAACATCAAGATACCGGCGGAAGATCACAGCGGGGGCGCCGGCACAAACCGGAGCGCATTCATGGATGTATACTCTGCATTCACCCGGTATCACATGAGCAAATACGGCACTACCCAGCGCCAACTGGCGGTGATCGCCTCCAAGAACCATTATCACAGTTCCATGAACCCCAATGCCCAGTTCCAGAAGGAAATGAGCGTGGATGAGATTCTGGCAGGCCGCATCGTGAGCTGGCCGCTGACGGTTCCCATGTGCGCACCGGTGGGTGACGGCGCTGCTGGCGCGATTCTGTGTTCCGGTGATTTTTTGAAGAAAATTGGATCCCCGCGGCCGGTCAAGATCCGGGCTTCAGTTGTGGGATCAGGCACAGATCGGCCCATTGAGCAGGAAGATCAGGATATCGCCTGCCGGGTATCGCGCAAAGCCTATGACATAGCCGGGGTCGGGCCCAAAGATATCCATCTGGCCGAAGTCCATGACGCCACGTCTTTTGGTGAACTGCATCAAAGTGAATCATTGGGTTTTTGCCCCATGGGTGAAGGCGGGCCTTTTGCTGAATCCGGCGCTACAAAACTTGGGGGAAAAATTCCCATTAATGTGTCCGGCGGGCTGGAATCCCGCGGCCATCCCATCGGCGCATCGGGCCTGGGTCAGATTCATGAACTGGTGACCCAGCTCCGCCATGAAGCCGGACCCAGGCAGGTTGAAAACTGCTGCTTGGCTTTAGCGGAAAATGGCGGCGGCAACCTTGCCTATGAAGAGGCGGCCATGGGGATACACATTCTGGAACGGGTCGCATAATTGAACCTTCAGCCAGGGGAAGTGGAATATGGAATTTAAATATTTAAAGACAAAGCAGGTGAATGCATCGCTTTGGGTCGAAATCCATAACCCGCCCGTCAATTTTTTGACAATGGACATATGCGAGGAACTTTTTCGCCTTGTCAAAAAAGTCAAAAAAGATCCATCCATTCGGGTTTTTATTTTGACCGGCGGCATAGAACATAACTTCATCATGCATTTCTCCATACCGGAGCTCCAAAAAATAACGCCCCACAATCGAAGAATTCTGATGAATCTGATCTTCCGATCACGCATCACCGGTGTATTGATGAAATACCTCACGACCTTTTCAAATTGGCAGATGGATTGGATTCCCGGATATGAAAAATTAATGCTCTTATTAACAAAGGCAATTCGGGGTTATTCATCCACTCTTTTTTTGTGGTTTCAGATGCATCGTTTGTATCTTGCCATCGAGAGACTGCCCAAAATTACCATTGCGGCAATTAATGGCTCCTGCAATGGCGGCGGCACAGAAATATCCGCATGTTTTGATTTCAGGTATATGATCCATGACCAGGATTTTACCATTGGCCAGCCGGAGGTTCTTGTCGGTATTATTCCCGGCGGTGGCAGTAGTCAACGTCTCCCGAGGCTGATCGGAAAAGCCAGGGCCCTTGAATTCATGCTTACAGGGAATCAACTCTCGCCTGAAGAGGCGAAAAAAATCGGTTTGATTACCGATTGTTTTAAAAAATCCGAATTTTATGAAAGCGTCCAATTGTTTGCCGACCAAATGAGCACACGCATCCCCATTGCGGTTGAAGGGATCAAGCTGGCCGTTCATGATGGACTGGAAGCGCCTTTCCGGCACGCTTTAAGCATTGAAATGGAGCAGACCATTCGTTGTTTTGATAACCCTGTTACAGAAAGAGCGCTCAGCGGATATGGTGAGATTATCAAAAATAAGGTTGAAGTTCCCAAAGACAAACGGATCCATATCAAAGAGGTTGTGAAAATGTTACAAAACGAGGACTTCATTCATAAAACGCAAGGATAGATCATAATCATATATATAAGGATATATTAAATGAAAATTCTGGTAACAGCCAAGCGGGTCACGGACCCGGATATGAAAATCAAGATCAAGGAAGACGGTTCGGGAATTGACCTGTCCAGCATGAGCTTTAAGGTCAATCCCTTTGATGAAATCGCCATAGAAGCCGCATTAAGGCTTGTGGAAGACAAAGGCGGTGAAGTTATAGTTGTTGGCATTGGCAGCGATAAGGCCCAGACTGAAATCCGGTATGGCCTTTCCATGGGTTGTTTGCGCGGAATTCATGTGCAAACCAATGATTATCTCGATTCGGATGCGGTGGCATGGATTTTAAAAGCTATTATCGAAAAAGAAAAGCCAGACCTGGTGATAATCGGCAAGCAGGCGGTGGATGACGACAACAATCAGGTGGCCCAGTTATTGGCCGAACACCTGGGATGGGGACAGGCGTGTTTTGCATC
>JALOPH010000179.1 GCA_025453995.1 Desulfobacterales bacterium | reverse complement strand
GATGAATGAGTCCATGGTGCAGATGGGCTCACCCTTTTCGTTGTATACAATGTTTGCGGAGAGGTGGACAATGATGGGCGTCCCGTCCTTTCTTCTGCCGGCGATTTCCCCTTCCCAGCTTCCTTTTTCCAGGACCGCGAGCATGATTTTGATGGCTTCTTCATGGGATTGGGCAAACTCAAGGGAAGAGCGCCCCAAAACTTCCGAGGCGTCTGCGGCGCCCCACATGCGCAGCGCCGCGTTGTTGACGTATATGATCCGCCCCTCAAGGTCTCCGATGCCGATGCCGTGCACCGATGATGCGATGGCAAAGTCCTTGACGCGGAGATGAATGAGTCCATGGTGCAGATGGGCTCACCCTTTTCGTTGTATACAATGTTTGCGGAGAGGTGGACAATGATGGGCGTCCCGTCCTTTCTTCTGCCCGCAATCTCCCCTTCCCAGCTCCCTTTTTCCAGGACCGCAAGCATGACTTTTAGCGCCTCTTCCTGAGATTTTGCAAACTCAAGAGAAGAACGGCCCAGAACCTCCGATGCGTCGGCAGCGCCCCACATGCGCAGCGCTGCGTTGTTGACGTATATGATCCGCCCCTCAAGGTCGCCGATACCGATGCCCTGGATGGAGGATGATATCGCGCGGTCCTTGATCAGGAGCTGTTCGGCAATATCACGATCCTTTAGCGGAAGGTTCGCCGCGTTTGTATAATTCTTTTGTGTTTTTTTATGGTTTTTTGCATCTCTCATTTATAAAACCCTATAGAGGAAATGGATGCTGATTCATCCAGCATAATGACAGTAACATGGCTTTATCCTGGTGAAACTCTCAATGGCCGAAATGGCGCTGTGATCGATGAATATCACATTTTTGAGGCTTTATCTAACCGTTGTCCCCGGTGGGACCGATTTTTCAGGCGTAACCACTGATGTGATTCCATCAGAGACAGCGGCAAGAAGCATCCCTTCAGACCGCACGCCCATGAGTTTGGCAGGTTTTAAATTGGCAACAATAACCACCTGCTTCCCGATAATTTCTTCCGGTGAGTAACTTTTTGCAATGCCGGCAACAATGGTTCTTTTGTCCTGGCCTGTCTGAACTTCGAGTTTGAGGAGTTTTTCAGCTTTGGGAATTTTTGCAGCGGCCATGACGGTTGCGATTTGCAGGTCCATTTTGGATATGTCTTCCAATGTGATTTCAGGCTTCATTGCTGCTCGATTATTTATGTCTTTATTGGGAGCCGCTGTGGACGGATTTTCCTGCTGCGTATCGATCCTGGGAAACAGGGCGGCAGGTTTGGCCACTCGTGTTCCCGGTCGAAGGAGGCCCCATTGAACGATTTTATCCATGAAAAAGAAGTGATCCATGTCCACGCCGAGATCTCTTGTCATGGTCGATGCAGTGCCGGGCATTACCGGATAAAGAAGCCCGGCAACAATCCGGAGGCCTTCGAGCAGATTGTAGAGAACTTCTTTGAGGCGATGGCGGGAATCTTCTTTTTTGGCCAGATCCCAGGGAGCGGTTGCATCCACGTATTTATTCATGATGGATATGAAATCCCATATGGCGATGAGTGCTTTGTGGAATTCAAACCCTTCCATGGCGGTTGCAAAAGTTTCAGCGGTTTGGCGGGCATCATTTTGTAAGTCCCTGCCATGAAGTTGGGTTTCAAGGGTGGAACATTCCGGCACGATGCCCGCAAAATATTTATGGACCATTGCAAGCACCCTGGAAAAAAGATTCCCCAGGTCATTGGCCAGATCGGAATTGATCCGCTGAATCAGGGCGGTTTCCGAAAAGTTCGAATCAAGGCCAAACGCCATTTCCCGCATGAGAAAATACCTCAAAGCATCCACGCCGTAGGATGCTTTGAGAGCAACCGGATCGATGACGTTGCCCAGGCTTTTCGACATTTTGCTTTCATCGATATTCCAGTAGCCGTGAACAAAGAGATGTTTGTAGATATCGATTCCGGCGGCCTTAAGCATGATGGGCCAGTAAATGCCGTGGGGTTTTAAAATGTCTTTTGCTACAATATGCCGCACCTCAGGCCAGAATTTTTGGAAATTATTCCCCTCGGGATACCCCAGAGCGGAAATATAATTGATTAGCGCGTCAAACCAGACATAAGTCACGTAATTCACATCAAACGGGAGGGTGATGCCCCACTGAAGACGGGATTTTGGCCTGGATATGCAAAGGTCCTCCAGCGGTTCCCGCAAGAAACCGAGCACCTCGTTACGATATCTTTCCGGTCGGATCATATCCGGATTTTCCCTGATATAACCGATCAGCCAGTCCTGATATCGGCTCATTTTAAAAAAATAATTGGACTCCCTGATGAGTTCCGGAGTTGTGCCATGATCCGGGCATTTGCCGTCGCTTAGCTCCCTTTCCGTATAAAACCTCTCGCAATCAAAGCAATATAACCCCTCGTATTCGCTGTGATAGATGTCTCCTGCTTCATAGATTTTTTGAAGCACATGGGTCACAATTCTGATATGCGCGGGGTCTGTTGTCCGGATAAACGCGTCATATTCAATGGTCAATTCGGGCCATAGGTCTTTAAACAGTCTGCTGATCTGATCGGCATACGCTGCCGGGGTGACATGATGCTTTTGGGCGGCTTTTACTATTTTGTCGCCATGTTCATCGGTACCGGTGAGAAAAAAAGTTTCTTTATTGAGCATGCGCTGAAACCGGCGAGCGACATCGGCCGAGATTGTTGTATAGGTATGTCCCAAATGGGGTTTGGCGTTTACATAATAAATAGGTGTGGTGACATAAAAGGGCGATCTCATTGAATCTGTTCTTCCTCCAAAGCTTCCGGTGTGTCATCCGGTCCATTTGGGCCTTCATAAGTGTTGTTTTCAAAGGTAAGGCAACACATGAGCCGTCCGCAAACTCCTGAGATTTTCGTCGGGTTTAATGAAAGTCCCTGTTTTTTTGCCATTTTTATGGACACGGGGTCAAATTTTGTAATAAAGGCGCAGCAGCAGAGTTCTCGGCCGCACCGCCCGATTCCGCCGCACATTTTCGCCTGGTTGCGGATCCCGACCTGCCGCATTTCAATTTTTGTCCTGAATTCCTTGACAAGCACTTTAACCAGTTTCCGAAAGTCGACCCGTCCGTCCGCCGTAAAGAAAAAAGTCAGTTTGCTGGCGTCAAAATTACTTTCCGTGCTGAATAAATTCATTTCAAGGTTGAGCTCCTTGATGCATTGTTTGCAGAATTGATAGGCCCTTTGTTCTGTTTGGCGGTTTTGTTCCATCTGAATGAAGTCATTTTCATTGGCCGGACGGGATATTTTTTTTAGCGGCTGGGTATTTCTTTTTGCCTCAATGGGCAGGGGTGCGCAGGCTACGATGCCGAATCCAGGTCCGTTTTCCGTCTCCACGATAACGTGCTCTCCCACTTTGAGAATCAGGGCGCCGCAGTTAAAGTCATAAATTTTGCCGGCGGGCTTAAATCTTACGCCGATAACATGTTCCATCTTATTAATTTTCTCCAAAGATCGAAACCGCAAGCGCGTCAAGTGCTGTTCTAACGTTTGCGTTCGATATTATATTTTGTTCAGCCAGTTCAATGGCGCCAATGTTTGAAAGCGCTTTGTCAACCGTTGCGCGGAATGCGTTATGCTGGATTTTTTCCAATAAATCCTTGTTGACGATGTTTTCCGGTGAAAATTTCGCAACTACAATATCCCTGTACCAGATTTTCATGATATAAAAGGCATCGGTCAACCATTTTTTGTTTTTTGATAATGTTTCAGAAAAAGCCAGCGAATATTGTATTGAATTATTTGATAAAAATTCAATCTGCTCAATAACCCAGTTCCTTTTTTTGATCCATCCGGATTCAACCATTGCCGCGGCTTTGGTGAAGCTTCCGCCGGCCATTGCCGCAATTACATTCGATTCATTTGCGTCAAGCCCGTAATTTTCAATGATAAAAGAAGCAAGACGGCGCTTTGAAATCGGGTTGAAATGAATATGCCGGCAACGGGACACAATAGTCGGTAAAAGATCCGACGTCTGATGTGCTGTTAAAACAAATATGGTGGTTTCCGGCGGCTCTTCAAGAGTTTTAAGCAGGGTATTGCTTGCCTCTGAGTTCATCAGGTGGGCGTCTTCTATCAATGCCAGTCGAACGGATGCCTCATTGGGTTTCAACGCAAGCCGGCTGCACAGGAATCGGATTTGCTCGACTTTAATAATAGTCCCTAATGGCCTGACAATATGGATGTCGGGATGAGTGCCTGCGGAAATTTTCTGACAGGATCGGCATGTCCCGCAAGGGGCATTTGGGGTTGAATCTCGATTAAAGCTCTGGCGCGCGGAAATGCAATTGCATGCCTTTGCAATAGATATCGCGGCAGTTTTTTTCCCTGTGCCGTTTTGTCCGGTAAACAAGAATGCGGAGGGCATCTTCCCTTTGCAGAGAGCCGCTTTTATCAGGCGAACCGGTCGCTCCTGATCCACTAAGCTATCAAAACCAGGCGCCGAGTTAAACGTTTTCACAAGGGACAAATTATTGATTGACGCGCTCCCTAAGCTCTTTGCCGCATTTAAAGAACGGGAGTCTCTTGGGTTTGATCATCACTTTGTCGCCGGTTTTGGGATTCCTGCCCACATAACTCTTGTAATTTTTTACGAAAAAACTGCAAAGACCCCTGATTTCAATCCGTTCGCCTTCGGTAAGCGCATCGGACATGGAATCAAAGAAGATTTGTACAATTTTGGCTGCTTCAGATTTTGAGATATCCGCTTCTTTTTTCAGAGCTGAAATAAGTTCAAGCTTGTTCATATCGCCTCCTGTTTATGGTTGAACGCGCAATATATGATAATTCTGATAACTATATATAAATTTATAAAAAGTCAAGGTGTTATGTTCAATCATTATTATTTCCGCAAAAAAGCTTACAAGGAATTCCCCGCTTCTCCAAGTCCATTTAGATGAATCATAAACCCAATTTTTTTATCATTGTCTTCATGTTCGACGCCAAGCTCTATCAACCAGCACTGGGCGCGGTATAGCCATCCGATGGTCTTGCTGACATCACGGTCTTCATCAAGGTTCCGTTCATATTCGCCATATATGCTCAATGATTGCGTAACAGCCCAGATTCCGTCAAAATAAATCGACTCGCTTTGGTCCCGGGTATAGCGGTGTTCAATCAGGAGGCGATCGCCCCGCGTGTCTGACAGCCGGCTGAAGATATTATTTGATAATAATTCGCCTTTTTCATGGCTCCATTTCGTCTCTGTCCCAAGCGTCAGGAAATCCCTGGGCGAAAAATCAAGTTCGGCATACAAGGGCTCAAATGCTGTTTCATGGGATTGATTTGCCTTATTAAAATCATAAGGCTGTTCAATCAAAAAGCGGCAGAATTGATGATATAAAGACAATGGAGTTTTTTTATTGCCACTTCCCTCCGAAGGCTCCTCAATCATTTCTTTTGAAGTCAGGAGATTGGTGATTGAAAAAGTCAGCGTGTTTTTTGGATCAATATCGTCGAGTTCATCAAACTGAGGGTAATCAGTTTGATCGACTTTGGGAATATAGTCATATCCCAGTTTCGGGGAGATGATATGGTTGATTTTATCGATGGATTCTGAATGGATATCAAAAATTTTTGAAACATCCGTTGAGAGATCGCACCGGACATCATATAAATCCCGGTTTTGGCGAGCCTCCACGGGAGGCGTTCGGGAGTCCTTTTGGTCCACATACCAGTCTGTCCGCAAAAAACCCATGGAAGGTTCAAGCGCAAAATAATTTTTGTAATGATACGGCAGGTAAAGCCTGGGATTGAGGTTTCCTCTGTGACCGGTCTGGCCGTCCTGTCTGTAAAAATATGTATACTGGGAGCCTATATCTGCATAAAAAATATCATTGAACAGGGGCTGCTTGAGCCCATTAAACCGTGTGACCGGCAATTGCTGAAGTGTTGGATCATCTTTGTCCTGGCGGCGGTTGATGACATTGTCGTTCCAGGTCACGTCTGTTGTGAAGCTGTATATTGTCCAGATTCTGCTGATATTAAGATTGTTTTCTCGAATGGCATCGTTTTTATCATCGATGTCCCTTCCGAATTGAGACTCAAAATTTTTTTGGGTTTCATGATATCCGGTATATCCGGATGTAAATTCACGAAGATAATCCTGGTCGCTCACCACGTCGAGGTCAAGTTTTGAAGTAAAATTATATGGCAAGGTTTGGTCCGCCTTCATTCTGAACCAGTACCTGTCATGATTGGTCCTGAGCGCCTTGTCTCCGGAATATCCCCAGTCATCGGTGTTATCACCGAGGCCATCATCAATTTTTCTATCGTCCAGACTGTCGTACATCAGGACGCCTCTGGAAGGGACGTCCAAGGCGTAACGGAACTCACCGCCGATTTTTTCGCCTCTTTCCTGTATGTGATGATAATAGAATGTCGCATCTGAACTCCGGTTGATCACCCAATAGAGTGGCTGTATGAATTGGGCGCCGTTCCGTTCCGAATACCCGAGCTGGGGTGCCAGCAATCCGGATTGACGGCGGAGTTTAACCGGAAAAACAAGATAAGGGGTATAGAGGACGGGAATTTTTTTTGCCCATAGGGTTGCGTGTGTTACCGTGCCATATCCTTCAAGCGTCATATTAAGGTCCTGGCCGGTTACCCGCCAGTCAGGAGATTCCCCGTCACAGGTTGTGAAGCTTCCTTGGTTGATGAAATAAGTTGATCGGCCGGTTTTTTCGATTTTATCACCCTGGATAAAAAAATGTCTTTTTTCAATAAAGATCAGCCCCTTTTCAATGGCGCCGATTCCGGTGTTTAAATTGATGTCCACCCGGTCTCCGTTGAGCTTATCCTCATGGACTTTGATCAGAACGTTCCCCGTTGCAGAAACCTCCATGGAGTTCCGATCAAAGCGAACCTTTTCAGCGCTCAAAGTTTTGTCATCCTGATGAATCACCACGTTGCCGGAGGCTGTATAACTATTCTCTTTTTGATCATATGTCATCTTGTCCGCAACGATGCGCCACGGTGCGGCGCCATCGGATGGCGCGGAGGCAAATGCTTGCCAGTCGGATGCCATCGCCGGCAAGTTCAGTAAAATACAAAGGGCAAACGCCGCCAGAATAACCAATAGGATGCTGGAGCGGTTTGCTGCGGGGAGGTCAGCCGATTGATTGTGAATTCTTGATCTTGTTAATGTTAAACCAGTCACAATATTTGAAGATCGCTCAAAGAAGGGTTGTCAAGGACGCGTTTCTTTTTGCATGGAATGAATTTAAAGTTTGTTGATAGATTTGTTAATAAAATTTTTTAGTTAACGAATATTACCTTGAAGCTGTTGTAAAATTCCAGTATAAAATCGAAAATCAGAAAAAAAGTCAAGATTTATAAGACCATAGCGTATCAACAGTTGATTTGAATCCATTGAAGCGGGCGATGAAAAAAAAATATATCAACGAGCTGAATCTATCTGAAACAGTAGAGGATGTTTTTTTGCTGAAAGAAAAAATGCTGGTCCGGAAAAAGGATGGGGAGCATTTTCTCAGCATGGTTCTTGCCGATAAAACAGGCACCATCAGCGCCGTGGCATGGGATCATGTTGAGCGTTTAAAAAGCGAAATAGCCGCGGGTGGTTTTGTCCGGGTAA
>JALOPH010000022.1 GCA_025453995.1 Desulfobacterales bacterium | reverse complement strand
GCCGGCCGTCAATTATTCCTTTGCGTTGAGTGATAAGTCGGACGATTTCCTGCAAGCCGCCAGCTTTGACGGCGATGATTCCGATTTTGTCTATGGCGGGGTCACATTCAATATCAACTTCTAACCAGACGGTTAATTTTTTTCCTGCAACAACCTGTAACATAAAAAATAAGGAGAAGGTCCGTATGAAAAGACAAAATTTTATCCTGGCAAGGCAAAAGATGCTGCCCATGATCCTACTGGTGTGTCTGGGCATTCTTTCACTCTCCACCTGGTGCGGCGCGGTTGCCATAAAAGACGTCAAACCCGGTGAAGATGTATTTGCGTACGTCCAAAGAACCAAGGGCGCCTTTGATCAGACATTGTACCGACAGGTTGTTGGCGCGGCCAATGCCTATAAACAGGGAGATGAGGCCATCGGTGTGGCAGCGGATGACGAAACGAGCCGTCAAAACGCCCGCAAACTTCTGGCCAATACCAAGATCAAAGACCTCCAGGAACATCTGTTGCTGGATGATGAGCTGGGCAAACTGGTTCAGAAAACCATAGACCCCGCAGCCTATGAAAAAATCAAAGGCTGGACCATGGGCGAGTTGAAAACTTTCCTTCTCACCAAGCCGGAAGCTGACATCAAGGCGATCATGCTGGGTTTAAACGCCGAGGTGGTGGGCTGCGTGCCCAAGCTCATGAGCAATGAAGAGCTGATTACCATTGATTCCAAAGTGTTTAACACATTGCCGGGGTCGAAAATCGGCGCAAAAGGATATTTAAGCGCCCGCATTCAGCCCAATTCCCCCACAGACAACCCTGATGAAATCGTTTGGCAGGTTTTCAGCGCGTTCTCCTATGCCGTGGGGGATATCGTCATCGGCACGAATCCCGTGGACAGCACTGAAGAAAACATTCTGAATGTCCAGAAAGCCCTTCGCGATGTGGTGGTAACATTCAAGCTCGAAGAAGTGATTCCCTGGTGCGTGCTTTCCCACATTGATGTTCAGCGGTCTATCTTCGATAAAGATCCGCAAATGTGTGCGGAATTCTTCCAGAGCCTGGCCGGCACGGATGCCGCGAACAAGGTTTTCGACGTAAGCATTGAGAAAATGTTCGACCATGCCAAAGCTCGAGAAGGTCAACAGTACGGGCTCTATTTTGAAACCGGCCAGGGGGCTGATTTTACAAACGGCGCGGCCGAAGGCGTGGATATGGTGGTTCTGGAATCCCGTAAATACGGATTTGCCAGAGCTTTAAAAGTTGAATTGGAAAAGGTCATGCCCAAAGGCGCCTGGACTCACTTCAATGACGTGGCCGGGTTCATCGGGCCTGAAGTTTTCCGCACCCGGGAGCAGTTGGTGCGCTGCTGCCTGGAAGACATCTGCATGGGCAAGCTTCAGGGGCTGGTATCGGGCCTTGATGTATGCTCCACCCTGCATATGGCGGTGAGTCTGGATGATCTTGACTGGTGTCTGGATCAGATTATGCCGGCCAACCCGGCTTATCTCATGGCCCTTCCCACCAAAAACGACCCCATGCTGAGCTATCTCACCACGGCATACCAGGATCATGTGCGGCTGCGCGAGAAATTCAATTTCAAGATCAACGATGCCATGTGGGAATTTTTCAAAAAGATCCAAATCGTCGGCCCTGACAACAAATACACCGAGCATTTCGGCGACCCTGTCTGGGTCTATTACCAGTATCTGCTGGCCAAAGGCGACAAACGTTCCAAGGAAGCTATCTTGGCTGAAGGCAAAAAGAAATTCGAAGATATCCATGTCGCATGGCTGAAAACCAAACAACGGGTGCCCCTGGCTTCCGGATACGGCGCGAACAAATGGGACTTAAACCCGGAACTGGATAAAGAGATTCGCACCCTTTATGAAGACGCCAAAAAAGCCATCTGGGCGGAATTTACGCCCGAATTTACCAAGAGCGTGCCCAACGCCCTGGTGGTCAAGACCAATGTCAAAGACCGTGAAGATTATATCATTCATCCGCCTGCCGGAGAGGAGCTGAACGCGGAATCCGTGGCCAGCCTGGAAAAACTCCGGGACTCCTGGGCGGGCAAAACGCCGGATGTTCAGATTATCATATCTGACGGATTAAACGCGAGATCGATCATGCGGCCGGCTCACTTAAAACCCTATCTGGACGCGGTAAGAAAAGAGCTCGCTGCGGCAGGCTATACGGTGGATGAAAAGAACATTCTGGTTCAAGGCGGACGCGTCCGTGCAGGGTACCAGGCAGGGACCATCCTGTTCTCGAAATCTGATCCCGATCAACCCAAGGCAATTCTTCATCTGATCGGAGAACGCCCGGGGAGCGGACAGGATGCATTCTCCGTCTATATCACCGCGCCCAAGTCCGAAAAATGGGCGGCCAAGCAGGTAGACCACGATATTACAAAAGTGGCGTGCGGCATATCGGAAATGGCAACCCAGCCGGCGGATGCCGCAAAGCTGACGGTGAAGATTCTCCAGGAAATGGCGCCAAAGAAGATATAAAAAAAAACCTCAATCGTTGGATGGACTATGAAAAAGGGGCGCGTTCAGCGCCCCTTTTTGCCTTGTCTGTCAGCCAATGGCGATGAATTTGTTTTAACTGATTCAATTTAATTATTCTGAAGCTTTTCATGGATGAAGACCGTATTGATCAATCATATGCGCATAAGCCTCCTCCTTTTTTAGAGAAGATCAAGCTTTATATTTCAGCCCTTGGCAGAGTGCCTTTCTACCGCTACGGAGAAATCGGGAATATTGTCTATACCATAGGCAAAAACATTCTCGACGGCATCATTCTCTATACCATGTTCTCCATGGCCGAAGCAGAGCTGAAAGTTGCGGCCATTCTGGGAATAGTGGCAAAATATATTTATCCGGGAATCACCATTGTCAGCAGCACCTATGCATCCGGCTTCATGGACCACCTGGAGGCGTTTAAAAAAATCAAAAACCAGATTAAACGGCTGATCACGGCACAGATGGGCATTGCCATGGGTCAAGCTTTGGGCGGCCTGTTGCTTTTTTGTTGCTTTCCCCCGGTATTTAAATATTTATTTTATGACCTTGAATTCAAAGGCCATCTGATTGTAGTGTTATATTTGCTCCACCATGTTTGCGACGGTTCGGCCCAAATCGTTGAAGGCCGGACCTGGTTTAAAATTATTGAAATTAAGATCCGGCGGGGAATGGATGAGAACCTCTCGCGGAACTTCTGGGTGATCTATGCCGTATCTCAGAATGTCCAGCTCATTATCGGTCAGTTATTCATATGGAGCGCGCTTGGACTTACAACGAAATTCTCCGCATCGCTTTCCAACCCGTGGTTAACCGGCATGGTTGTTTTCGGACTGATTGCGGTGGTAATATCCAAATTTATTTTACCCGCGGCTTACCGGCTGCACCTATGCTCTTAACGCATTGGAACCTTTGATGATAAGGCTTGATAACGTTCATTTTGCCATTGATGATACGGAAATACTGCGCGGCATCACTGTTGCGTGGGCGCCCCGGATGCTCCACGGCATTGTAGGGCCCAATGGTTCGGGCAAATCAACCCTGCTGAAAAACATCTGCCGCATCTGGAAACCCCGGTCAGGTGTTGTGCATATCAATAATCAAGACTGCCGTAACATTCCCCGTAAAGTTTTAAGCGCCATGGTGACGCTGGTGCCCCAAAACACCTCGATTAGCTTTCCGATTTCAGTATATGAAATGGTCTCTTTCGGGCGGCATCCCCATCTGGGCCGCTTTGAAGGTCTGCGCAAACTGGATCGGGACCGCATTGAATGGTCGCTGAAAGAGACCCATATATATGAATTAAAAGACCGGAACATTAATGAGCTTTCCGGAGGTGAGGGACAGCTGGCCATCATTGCCCGGGCGCTGGCGACAGAGGCATCCATCATCCTGCTGGACGAACCCACCTCAGGCCTTGACATCCATCACACGCTGACCATCATGGAATTGCTGGGGCGGCTTAAGGCGCAGGGAAAGACCATTGTCGCCACACTCCATGATTTAAACCTGGCTCGCAGGTTCTGCGACACCATCACCATCGTGAACAACGGCATGATTGCGTTTACTGGGCCTCCGTCAGAAGCTTTTGAGGCGCAACGGATCAGGGACGTTTTTTCGGTTAATGTAAAGGAGATCACAAGTGATTCCAAGAAGTTTCTCTATTTTTATCCCTGAGGGATCCTGCCGGGGGGGCCTGTTCAAGCAGGGCATGATTTTTTTTACTCTCATTGCCGCCGGATTGATCGGAATCAACGGCGCCTTGCCGGTTCACGCAGAGGAAAGCCGGGTAATTTCAACTCCCCTGGATATGGAGAGCTTGAAACAGTCTTTAAGCCAGGTGCGTTCGCCCGAGCCTTCAAAAGGAGATTGGCCCCGGAATCTGGGCTATAGCATGGAGATTTTTGATTTAAAAACTGATTCATTTCAGCAGAGCGCTCGGAGTTTCGAACTGAAACAAAGGCCCCAGCGCATTATCCCCCATGCGGTGGGGGTTACGGAAATTCTATGGGCCATCTGTCCCCGGGAAAGGCTGATTGCTTTCAACGACCTCGCCGCAGATCCGGAGTTCTGCATCATTGCCGACGAGGTCCGTCGGCAGGGGCCGGTCTTTCAGACCAAACAGACTGAAATAGTCATCGGCCATCGCCCGGATCTCGTTTTCACGGTGTTTTATTCCGATCCGGCGTTTATCGAAAAACTGGCCCAGGCGAAAATTCCGACCTTTGATCTGGGGTATTTCGGGACCATTGAATCCGTGAAAAAACAGACGCTGCTGATTGGCAGTGCCATCGGGGAAGAAGGAAATGCTCAAGCCCTGGTTAAACTGATGGATGAAAAAATGGGTGAGCTTCAGCGCGCAATTCCGGACAACTCCAAGCCGCTTCGGGTTCTTTATTATGACGAAGGCGGATATATTCCCGGAAAATCCTCCAATTTTGATTCCATCTGCGCGATGATCAAAGCCGTCAATGTGGGGACCGAACAAGGCATTAAATCCTGGCGGCAGATCGATTATGAGACTTTGCTGCTGTGGAACCCTGATGTGATCATTGTTCCGGAGGAAAGCAATCTTCAGCAGATGCTGCTGAAGAGCCAAATGCTCTCCCACGGGGCGGCCGTGAAAAACAAGCGGATTTATAATATTCCCGGTGTTTATCTGCGGGTAGATTCCCAGTTCATGATTTTAAGCGCCAACGTATTGGCAGGGATTCTCTATGAAAAGACTCGGCAAAATTCGATGGAGCAATGAATTCATTACCCTGGCGGCGCTTTCGGCGCTATTGCTGGCGGCGGGCTTTCTGTCGCTGGTGTGCGGGTCTTGGCCGGTTTCGGTTCAGGACGTGATTAAAATCACCCTGATCAAGATCTGGGCCTATCGAAGCCCGCTGCCGGAAGTTGAAGCCGCCATTGTTTGGGACGGGCGGATGCCCCGGTATATCGTCGGCGCGCTGGTGGGTTTTTCCCTGGGAGCGGCCGGTGCCATCATGCAAGGTCTGTTCAAGAATCCCATGGCCAGCCCCGGCATCATCGGCGTCGATTCCGGGGCAGCCCTGGGCGCTGTGATTGCCATTTTTTCAGGCCTTGCGGCCAAATCACTGTTTGCGCTGCCGGGGTTTGCCATCATTTTTTCGTTTCTCACCTTGATGCTGGTCTTCGCCATTGCAACGGGGGGCGGCCGAACTTCCATCACCACGCTGCTGCTTTCCGGCATCGCATTGAATCTGGTTTTCGGCGCCATGACATCGTTTGTCATCACCATGAGCACTCGCGAATTCGACGTGGGAAGGGTGATCGTGACCTGGCTCATGGGGGATTTAAATAATCGCTCCTGGCAGCACGTGCAGATCGTGTTAGCCACCACAACGGCGGCGCTGGCCGTCACCCTGTTTTTTGTCAAAGATTTGAACATCCTGATGATCGATGAGGAAACCGCGATCAACCTGGGGGTAAATGTCAAACGGGCCCGCAATGCGCTTTTGATCGCTTCGGCTGTGCAAACCGGAGGCGCGATAGCCGTCTCCGGCATCATCGGCTTCGTGGGCCTGATGGCGCCCCATATCATGAGAGGGCTTATGGGACCGGATAACCGAAAGCTGATTCCCGGCGCCGGACTTCTGGGCGCCATCCTTGTGGTTTACGCTGACCTGTTTGTCCGTTTGGTGGTAAAGGTTGATCTCAAGATCGGCATATTGACATCCCTCCTGGGCGGCCCGTTTTTCCTCTATCTGCTGATCAAACACCGCAAGCGGTTTGAGTATATGTAAGGAATTAATCATGAAGCCTTCTTCTTCTGATTTAAAGCCGGATGTGGATTCAAGAAAAGAATCCCTGCTCCATGTGTATGCGCGGAAAGTAAATGAGGCCAGAGAGGAAATCGCCAAGGTCATCATCGGTCAACGGGAGATGGTCGACCTGATGATATACACATTGCTCTCCAAAGGACACATCCTTCTGGAGGGCGTTCCGGGCCTGGCGAAAAGCCTGGCCGTGGAAACCTTTGCCAGGGTCGTGGGCGGTGAGTTCAGGCGGTTTCAGTTCACGCCGGACAAGATGCCCACCGATATCACCGGCTCTCTAATCTATAATGAAAAAGATAAACGGTTTGATTTCTTCTTCGGCCCCGTTTTCTGCAATATATTTCTGGCCGACGAAATCAACCGCGCTTCCCCGAAAGTCCAATCGGCGCTTCTGCAAGCCATGCAGGAACGGGAGGTGACGGTTGAATGCGAACGTCACCGCATTCCCAATCCCTTTATGGTTCTGGCCACCCAGAATCCCATCGAACAGATCGGCACCTATCCCTTGGCCGAAGCCCAGATCGACCGGTTCATGGTGAAATATAACGTGGGATATCCCGGTCAAGATGAAGAGCTTGAACTTGCCAGGAGAAAACATTCAAATTTTGAAACGCTCAAAGCCGGCGTCAGGACCATTCTGAATCCCGATGAAATCCGCGACATGCAGGCGTTTATCCATGAACAGGTTACGGTGACCGACACCGTGATGAAATACATCATTAACATATGCGTCGCCACCCGGCCCCCGGAATCCTATCATCAGCAGCGATTAAGCTCCGACCTCTATCATTATATCAGGCTCGGGGCATCCCCCCGGGCAACGGAATTTCTGCTGGCGCTATCCAAGACCCTGGCGTTTTGCGAAGGCAGGAACACTGTCGGCTTTGATGACGTCAATGCCTGCGCGGTCCATGTGCTGCGCCACCGGATTCTCCTCAACAGCACGGCAATTTCACAACAGATCACAGCGGAAATGATTGTTTCTGAAGTGCTTCGCATGGTGAGGGCGTTTTGAAATGAAAAAGAGCCGGCAACTTCTTCTTGAAAAAAAAGAGCTTCTGGATGTTTTTTTAAGACACCGGGTGGACTCGCCTTTTCCCGGCGACTGGGAAAGCATTTACAAGGGAACCGGATACGAATTCTGGTCTTTAAAGGAACTGGAACGGGGAGATCCCTTTAAAAATATCGACTGGAAAGCCACCGCCAAAACAGGAACGTATTATGTGCGACAGTACCTGGCGGAAAGCTACTACAACCTGATGATCGTCTATGATGTCAGCGGGTCCATGGCGTTCGGCCGCAAAGAGTGGGTGCAGGCCAACATTGCGGTTTCACTGGCTTACAGCGCCATTTCAGGCAATAACGGCTGCGGCATGATCTTTTTTTCCGACGACGTGGAATATTTCATGCCGCCCCGAATGGGATTTGCCCATTTCATGAACATTGTGGCCGCCATAGCCCAATCTCAGCCGATTTCTTCCGGGGGAACAAATCTCAACAGGGCGTTGAAAAAGCTCATCGACGGCGTACCGGAAAGCCTCACCTTTATACTGTCTGATTTCATGTATCCGTTTGCTGCCGAATACCAGTTCCAGCGGGGCGCCCATGGCGCGAACAAGCACGAAGTCAAGGCCATTCACGTTCTCGAAACCAGCGAGATCAAGCTGCCGCCTTATTCGAGGGGAATGGCAAGTCTGTATGATGATGAGGGGCGCCGGCAGATGGTGATGGATCTGAGCCGGAGCAAAGCGTATGCGGATGAAATGCAGCATAGAATGGATGATATCAAAAAACGACTGAATCAGGCGGGGATCGATTCCCTTATTATCACGCCGGATGATAATTTTCCTTTTAAAATTACGGAATTTATGGGCGGCCATGCATAATACACATCTTTTGAGGTTAATATGGCGTTGTCGTTTTTCTCTTTAAAAAAATCGTCTTTTCTCCTTATTCTTGGCGCGGTTTGCGCCTTTCTGGGAATGGTTGCCGCGGAATCCCTTGCGGTCACCCGCTTCAGCCCCGATCATGCATCCAAGGTATTGCCGGCCGGCTTTAACCTCAATGACATCTGGTTTTACAATACACATCGGGATAAAGCCGTCCCTGATATTGATCTTTACTGGATGGCGGTCGTTTTTCGGGCGGTTGCCGATGATGAGGACGGCCTGTCGCCTGATGCGCCCATGCAAGCAACCGTTGAGGCGAGGGCCGGGGAGCTTGTCGCCCTTAATGATGATCTCACGGATTATTATTATGACAAAAACCTTGCGGAAGATGCCTGTTTCTTCAGTATTCGGCCCAACATGACCATCGAGGGACTATCGTCACTGATGACGCGTCTCAATGAGCATGACTCTGTCGCATATGCCCATCCCGTGCTGAAAATTGAAGACCGCAGGCTTGCTTTCTTCAACGCGTTTACGCTCATCTGGAAGGCAAGCGCCGGAGAGGCTGAAAAAACGGCAATCCTCAATCAGTTTCCCGTTTATTTTGATGATGACGATCAGGTCTTTCGTGTGGATATCACTCAAAAGCCCTTCTTTCACGTGGTAAACCTGCTTGCCGAAGATGTTCATGTTTTGGAGGCGGCTCCCTGCCTGGTGGGAATCCAGCCCAGCATTCAGGGGGATCTGACGCTCGAAATCGCCGGCGGCAATATCGGCGACCGGATTCCATTCCTGCTACGCATCGCGTTCTCTCCGCGCGTAACTTTAGATCCCAGTTCTCTGGCCACAATCAACCTCAGGCCCGAGAATATTCAAAAGGAACTCATTGAGATTTCCTTTGATCCCTTTGATTATACAAAGGCGGTCCTCAACAGTCCGGTCCTGATCACCGGCCAAATTAAATTTTATGCCCCGGGGGACTATGACATCCCGGCAGTGGACATTAAATACCACTGTGCTGAATGCTCTCAGCCACAGGACCGGTCTTTTCAAACAAAACCGGTTCCGGTGAAGATTGCAAGCATTGTGCCGGAATCTCAAAAAGACAGCAGCCTGATTGTTTTAGAGGAACCTCCTCTGCTGCGCCTGCCGATCGAGTCTATCCATCAATCAGCCATGATCCATCTTGCCATCGCAGCAGTATGTTTGGCCCTGATCATTGGGGGTGCGGCCTGGTTTTGGCTGAGGTGGGCGTCTCTGAAAAAGGGAAAAGAACGTCTTGGGCTGGAAGGCAGAAAAGACATGCCGTCGGAGCGCATGCGCTTATTATTGGATCGTCCATCCACAGGAGACCCATTGAAGTTGGTGGCCGAAGTCAACGCTTTGTTCAGGGACCATTTGACCTGCCGTTATCAGATCCCGTCCGCTCCGGCCGGCGGAAGCGGAACCGTTTTCTGGGAAGCGATTCAACACCATCTCCCCTTGGAAGTGGGGGCAAAGGCAAAAAGCATCCTTGAAGCCATCGACCGGATGGCCGCAACCGAACTTACGGATGAGGGTGAAATGGAAAAAATTCGGAAAACCGTCATGGAAGTCCTGGACCGCTCTAAAACACCATCCGGAAATGAGTAATATGGATATCCAATATCCCTGGGCATTATCGTTTGTGCTGCTCATTCCCGCGCTCCTGCGATTTAAAAAAAAGCTTGCGCCGAAGCTGGGCTTTGCGGGGGTTATGTTTTTATCCAAACGCCTTGAAGCATCTTTTCTTAAAAGACACGGTGAAGACCTCCTCATGGTCACGGTGATGGCGACTCTAATTTTCGCCATCGCCAATATTCAGTATTCAGAATACTGGCAGAAGACCTATGTTGAATCCAAATGGATCATGATCATTCAGGATCTCTCGGGCTCCATGAATCGCGTGGCCGGTCAGGGAGAGGCAATGACCCTGGGCGACATTGCGCTCGAAGGGGCGCGGGAGTTTATTTCCATGCGCCAGCAGGATGATCTGATCGGGGTCATCGCTTTTTCAAGCTTCGCCCAACTCATCGCGCCGCCGACGCTTGACAAAGCCATTCTGGAAAAAAAAATGAGGTTGTTGAGCCGGCGGGGGGACTCCTCCATTTTTCGGGAGTTGACGGTGGGCGGCGCCACGAACGCCTCCTACGCAGCCTGGCTCGGCCTCTGCGTTTTTTTCATGTTGCTGCCTGATGAACAACAACCTTCGGTAGAGGAAATGGATAGTTTCCGCCATATGCTCCTGGGCAAAACACAGAATCAACTGGAAATTCCCCAAAAATTGAAAAACATCCATTTCGGTCGGGGCATGGCGATTGTCCTTTTCAGTGACGGCCGCATCGAAGCCAACCAGAGCGAAGAAGACATTCGAAAAGGGCTGCCCAATTTTGCCAATGTGGTGAAACTTCTTAAACAGCTCGGCGTCAAATTTTATCTCATCGCAGTTGATCCGGATATTAATCGTGAAGTAAAAGCCGTATTTGAGGGTGACGGCAAGGGAGACGCCGGCAGGATCTTCTATCTCCCGGTGGTCAGCAGGCAGAAGCTTTCCGAAATTTATCAACAGATCAATGATATGGAAAAAAACAAACTTCTTGAGCAAATATCCCGTCGGAAAAAGGATACCCGCCGTCCGTTGACCGCAGCGGCAGCCGGTATGCTGATTTTTTTCGCGCTGATGAAAACCGCTCCGTGGTTTCGAAGGGTATGATGTTTCCTTTGGAGGTTCGACATGCGTCTGAAAAAACTGTTTGATTTATATCTGCCCATCCTGGGGATGCTCCTGGCGGCCGGCATCGGCGCGGCCAGTTTATGGCGATTCCACGACTTTAAAATTCAGGGAATGCAGCAACGCCAGCTACTTCATGACGTGATCTTGGCCGACGCCATAAAAAACAACCGAAAGGCGATTGAGGCTTATGAAAACATCTCCCCGCCCCTGCCGGACATCCAAATTCGAATCCTCCAACGGCAATGGGGGATGGCGCTGGGTCTTATCGGACAAATCAACCGTTCAAAATTCAACACAGCGCTGGCAAAAGAGATTCCGGGCCTCTATGAAAGCCTGTTCGCGCATCTGGATAAAATGCGCGACCGCTGCGGAATTCTCCTCGCGGAACCCGGCTTGATACCCGATGAATTAGTTTGGCAGGCGCATAACATCAGCGCCGCAGTTCGCCTTCTCACCGCCTACGCGACACTCGAAACCGAAAGGAACTGGCCCAAAGTCCAGAGCATCATCAAGGAGTCTGTTTTCGAACTCAAACTGGCGATCGAGACGGTGGACAAACTGCCCGGCCGGTCGCCGGAAAAAAATATCCCCCGCTGGAATTTGGAGCTTCTCTATGACCAGCAGTATGTTGAAAAATTTTCCCTTTTCAACCCGGAGCACCAGAACCGGCTGGACCTGAAAGAGAATCTGGAAATTCTCATGCCGGAACGCGGGGGGTATGCTCCGGGAGAACCGGCGGATCGAAGCATCAAAAAGTGAGGCGCTGACATTATGGCGTTTGAAAATATCCGTATCACCGGACTGATGATTTTCATACCCATCTACTGGTGGCTCTCATGGCATTCATTCCGTAAGGCCAGGGCGTGGCGCTATGAATTTTCGCGCCGGATCAAACCCTTGCAGCCGTTTTTGTTTACGGAAATCTTTGTATCATTGACCATGATCGCTGTTTTGCTGGCGCTTGCAGGTCCGAAAGTGCAGTATGAAAAAAACGTCTTTGACCGAAGCGGGATTCAGCTTGTTCTGGGCATTGATGTGTCCAAGTCCATGCTGGCGGAAGATGCGGTTCTGGGCGGCGAAGGCGATCAGCTGTTTCCCATCCGCAACCGGCTGAACCGGGCGAGGTATGTTGCGCTTAATTTTTTGTCTGATCTGCACGGAGAACGGGTGGGGGCTTTTGTTTTTTCCGGAAACGGCGTCGAAGTCATACCGCTAACCCGGGACTACGGCTATGGGCGGTATGTCTTAAGGCATATCAATCCGGGAGATGTCACCTCCCCCGGGAGCGACCTGGGCGCAGCCATTCGAACCGGAATCGCCATGTTCGAAAGCGCCGAAACCTCCGAAATCAAAAGAATGATTCTGCTTTCAGACGGCGAAGATATTTCTCCGGACAAATCGACCATTTATGAATCGGCAAAATCGGCAGCGCAAAAAGGGATCAGAATCTATACCGTCGGCATCGGGATGCCCAAAGGGGTGTTGATTCCCATGCGGGACCATTCCGGCGAAATACAGGATTATTATTCCGCGGAAGACGGTTCGAATCTCAAAACCCGCCTGGAGCAGGAACCCCTCAAAATGATCGCAAACCTTACAGGGGGTACCGATGTGCTTGATTCAAAAACAACATATTGGGAGCTGTTGAATTTGATACTTAAGGAATCCCGGGGATACGCGGAAACGCAAACCATTGAAACGGCATGGATGGATATTTCCCCTTTTCTGCTCCTTGCCGGATTTTGTTTTCTTGCGGCGGCCGCGGGCGGCCCGCCGCTGTTGGAGAAGCATTATAACCGCATCGACTGATGCAAACTTTCATTATAGGAGGCAGCGCCATGAAAAGACTTTCAATTCTTGCAACAATGATTCTCATTTTTTCCTTTGCCGGGGGAGTAACGCTTTCCCGGGCGGCGGATCAGACCATCAACATCATGTGCTGGGAGGGCTATGCCGATCAGGCCATGATTGACGCCTTTAAGAGCGTGGTGAAAGAGAAATACAAGATGGAGGTGGATGTCAAGGCATCCTATGCCACCGGACAGGAGGATTTTTACAAAGCCGCCAAGGATGGGTCTGCGGACTTGATTTCACCGCCGGCCGATATGGCCAAGACCCCCCGATTCAACTGCTTTGAAAAGGGCAAGATGATTTTGTCCGAGATCGAGCCCCAGGGATTGCCGAATCTTGAAAACCTGCTTCCTTTTTTTAAAGAAGACCAGTCCCTGACGTTTGAGGGGAAACGTTACGGTGTGCCCTATAACTGCGGGCCCTATGGCCTTGCCTACAATACGGCCGTGGTCAAAACGGCGCCCGCAAGCTGGAATGTCTTCTGGGACGCCTCCCACGCGGGCAACTATACCATCAATAATAATTTTCACAAATGCAACATATGGATCACCGCTCTCGCGATGGGATATCCTTATGATCACCTGTTTGACATCAAGAGACTGGATCGAAAAAAAATTCAGGAAAAACTCAACGTGCTTGTCAGAAACGCCAAGACCCTTTGGGATGGAGAAGCCAATGCGGATGAATTCCCTGGACTGGATCTGGCGACCACTTGGGGATTTTCAGTGGTGAAGGCGAATCAAAAAGGCGGCGCCTGGAAGCTGGCGGCGCCCAAAGAAGGCGGCACCGCGTGGATTGATTATTGGTGCGTCACCCATGCGGCAACAGGCGATAAGAAAAAACTCTGCCAGGAGTGGATCAATCTTCAGCTCTCCCCCAGATTCCAGGCTGTGGTGGTCAAACAACAGGGCGTGTCCCCTGTGGTGACCAATGTGGGGGACCTGGTGACGCCCGAGGAAAAAGTTCTGTTTAATGTGGGAAACAACGACTATTTCAAGACCGTGGCCATCTGGCAGGTCATGAGTGAAGAGACGGAAAAAGCCTTCGGAGAAATGTGGGAGGAGGCGAAACAGCTAAGAAAATAAATTCATCGCACCCATACTCCTTCAACGGGTCTCTATTTACTCAAGCTCACGTTTGAATTCTAAAAACTGATCCCTTAAATCACTGAGAGCCGCCTGGAGTTCGTCCACTTTTTTTTCAAGAATATCAATGCGCCTATGATCCGCGTCCGATTGCCGGTTCGGCGGTGCGGCCGCCGGGGATTCATCTGCGACCTCGGACGGGTCCACTTCGCTAAACAGATGCGCGTAACGGGATTCTTTATGTCCCGGCCGTCGGGGAAGCTGAACCGCAAACGGACCGGATTCGTCGGCCATCAATTTCTTTAAGGTATGCTCCACATCGGATAATCCGTAAAACTCCGTCAACCGGGCGGTTCTGGTGCGCAGCTCCCCCACTGTCTGGGGTCCCCGCAACATCAGCTCACACAATACGGCCAGCTGGCTTTCGGAAAATGCGGCTACGTCCTTCATGTTATGTTCGTATTTGGGCGTGCGGCTGCCATGGGTCATGATCTGCCATACGAGGTGCTGCTTGCGCAAGCTGTCGAGCGCTTCTACAACGGACGACTCATCGAGGCTCATGACCGGGTCTCGATTGCTTTTCTGGTTGCACGCGTTGATCAGCGCGTTTAGGGTCAGCGGGTAATATTCAGGGGTTGACAGCTGCTTCTCGATCAAAACGCCTAAGATGCGGGCTTCGACCGCATTAATGGCATATTTCATTTCCTTTCTCCTGATTTAATGTCCAAGCAATCTGCCCCCCTGATACACGATAAACGCCATGATCCAGGCTACGGCCGTGGTGTAGAGAATGTTAAAAACAGCCCACTTGGCTGCCCCCGTCTCACGGGCGATGGCGCCGATGGTGGCCAGACAGGGGACATAAAGAAGCACAAAGACCATCATGGAAAGCGCCGAAAGGGGCGTCATACCGGAATCGCGCAGAGCGCTGTGCAGCGCGTCGGATTGAGAATCCCCTTCCACTGAGTACAACACCCCCATGGTGGAAACCACGATTTCCTTGGCTACAAACCCGGTCAGCAGCGCGACGCTCCCCCGCCAGTCGATGCCCACCGGCGCGAACACCGGCTCGATCAGCTTGCCGATTCTGCCGATATAACTTTTTTCAGCCCGCTCCGCATTCCTCTGGCGGTTTAAATCATGGATGGCCTTGTCTCTCTCACTTTCTAATTTCGATGCAAGGAAGCCGTCAGCGCTTTTGATTTTCTGGTCGAAGGATTTCCGGACTTCATCGGCAGCCGCTTCATAATCCATCGAGTACTCGATCTGCCGGGGAAACGAAGACAAGGCCCAGACAATAATCGATCCCGCCAGAATAATCCCGCCCATTTTACGCAGAAACATTTTGCTCCGGTCCCACATATGAATGAGCAGGCTCCGGATCATGGGCACTCTGTAGGGCGGCAGTTCCATGACAAACGGCGCATCTTCACCTCTGAGCAACACCGTGCGGAACATTCGGCCGGTCAAAATGGCCAATACAATCCCCAGAAGGTATATCATGAAAATGACGGTTCCGGCTTTAGCGGCGAAAAACGTGCCTGCCAATACGATATAAACGGGCAGGCGGGCCGAGCACGACATGAAAGGCGTGATGAGGATGGTCAGAATCCGGTCTTTCCTGCTCTCTAATGTCCTTGTGGCCATGATGGCCGGCACATTGCACCCGAACCCCATGAGCATGGGGATAAACGATTTGCCGTGCAGACCGATCAGGTGCATGATTCTGTCCATGAGAAACGCGGCCCGCGCCATGTATCCGGTGTCTTCAAACAGCGCAATGCAGAAAAACAGCAATAGAATGTTGGGGAGAAAGACGATGATGCTTCCCACACCGCCGATGACGCCGTCGATGACAAGACTTTTGATAATGCCGCCGGGCATGGCGTGCTCTATCATCGCAGTCAGGTAAGCGATGGCCGTATCCAGCCAGGACATGGGATAAGCTCCCAGGGTGAACGTCAATTGGAACATGGCCCAGATGAAAAATATGAAAATCGGAAATCCGACGAATTTGTTTGTCAACACGCGGTCGATATTTCTGGAAATATCGACACGCTCAAGGGACGAGGCAGATAAAACCTCCTTGATGATGCCGGCGATAAACCCGTATCGTTCGTCAGTCATCACGATTTCCAGGTCTTCATTAAAGAGTCCGGCAAGCTTTCCCCGAAAGTCTCCGGCTTTTTGGCAAACAGCGTCCGAGGAAGCCCCCAGAAGGTCCCGGATTCTCTTTTTGACAATCTTGTCGTCCTCAAGAAGCTTGATGGCGGTCCAGCGATAATTATACGGAAAAGCCTCCGGCGACCGGGCCTTGATGAATTCTTTCAAATCGGCGATGGCGCTTTCAATATCCTTGCTGTATCGGACTTTTCGCTCTTCGGGAATATGCAGGGGAGAATGGGCGATATCAACGGCTGTCTGGATCAACGCATCAAGCCCTTCACCCTTGTTTCCCACCGTAAAGACAACGGGTACGCCCAGCAGTTGCGACAGCTTCTGGGCGTCTATTTTAAAGCCCCGGGCCCTGGCCACGTCGGCCATGTTAAGCGCGAAAATCACCTTTGTATCCAGTTCGCGGAGTTGATTGGCCAGGTAAAGATTGCGTTCCAGATTGGAGGCGTCAATGATGTCAATGACCACATCCGGTTTTTCTTCGAGAATAAAATCCCGGGCCACGATTTCTTCTATGGAAAACGGGGTCAGGCTGTAGGTGCCGGGCAGGTCGACAATTTGAATGTCATATCCGAACTTCTGAATATCGCCTTCTTTTTTCTCAACCGTCACCCCAGGCCAGTTGCCGACCTTCTGTCGTGTGCCGGTCAGCTGATTGAATATGGTGGTCTTGCCTGAATTCGGGTTCCCGGTCAGGGCGATGCGGATTTGGCTATTTCCCATGATCCCCCTCTCTGCGGGCCATGGGATCAACAAAAATCTCAGCGGCCTCCTTCACCCTCAGCGACACATGACACCCTTTGACAACCAGCTCCATGGGGTCTTTCAACGGCGCGTATTTTTCGATATATATATCGGATCCTTTGGTAAGCCCCATCTCCAGTATCCGGCGGCGAAGCCGCATATCGCCGCCCACACTCACAATCCGGGCGCTCTGACCTTCCTTCATTTCGCTCAATAGCATCATTTCCCTACTCATTCACTGGCTGCACGATAATTTTTGAGGCCATTCCCTGGCCGATGACATAGCGCTGGAATCCAACGGAAACCACCACTTGCCCCTGTCCGTGATTGGTGATGACATCCAGGACGTCTCCCACGCGAAGTCCCATGCTCAGAAGCCGCAGCCGGGATTCGCCGCCGCCGATAAAATCATGAATCACCACCCGTTCACCCGGTTTGGCCAGGGTCAGGGGCATCTGCTTTTCACGGGTCTTTAAGCATTCGGAACATATCCCGTAAATCTCCATCCTGTGCTGGAGCATATGAAACCCAAACCCTGCGGCGATACGGGATTGAAGGATCTCCATCTGGTCATTTTCAAATTCGATGATTTTGCCGCACTTGGTGCAGATCATGTGATCATGATGCTGGCCCAGATGGTGATGCTCATAGCGGACCGTTCCGTTTTTAAAACGGTTTTTCTGGGCAAAACCGAAATGACACATCAGCTCAAGGGTTTCTTTCACGAATTCTTCCGATAATGGAATGCCGTTTTCCCTCAAGGTGGATGAAAGTTCCTGGCTGGACACATGCTGCTCTTCCTGCAGAAATGCCTCCAGTATTTTGAACCGGTCGTTAAAACGATCAATTTTTTCCTGTCTGAACAGCTTTTCAAACTGTTTCCTCTCGTAGGAATGAATCTCTCTCATGCTTTTGTTCGCTTTTTGTAATTCTATTTATCCAGAGTAAAAGATGATTCTTTTCATCAATTACTCTGGATAAATAATACACAGCACTTGGCATGTCAATAATGCCTGAAATAATTTATTTTTTTATTATCTGAATCGGCCTGCCAGATTTATATGTTTGCCACCCTCTGAGATATCTGTTAAGAATAGCCATCTTAAAATCTATTAACGGATTCATAATATGAGCAAATCATCAAAATCAGAACGCATGGTGGATCAGATTTGGAATTTTTTCGCATCCGTCAAACTTTCAGTGGTTATCCTGCTGTCGATTGCCGCCACTTCCATTGTCGGCACGGTTGTGCCTCAAAATGAAAATCCCGGTCTTTATCTGAATAACTACGGTGAGTTTTTATTTTCTGTTTTTAACGCCCTCGGTGTGTTTGATTTATATCATTCCGGCTGGTTCCGGTTTCTCATGTGCCTGTTGATCATCAACCTGGTTGTATGCTCCATCAACCGCCTGAATGCTACCTGGAGGATCATTTTTCCCAAAACGCCTCAGTTTCAGGCCGGTCGTTTCAAAAATGCCGGCAGCCGCCAGGAATGGACCATGGACGCCCCCACGGACAGGCTCAAAAACGTATACGAATCCTACATTTCCGGCCATTTTTCGGTCCATCGCACGGATGCAACTGAAAACGGATTTATTGTCTATGCGGAAAAAGGGCGATGGACACGGCTGGGGGTTTATGCCGTGCATGCAAGCGTGATCTTGATGGTGATCGGCGGATTGATCGGATCGATCTGGGGTTTTGAAGGGTTTGCAAATATCCCTGAAGGAGAATCCGCTGGCAAAATCACCCTCACAAACCAGGACTCGGAAAAAGACCTGGGTTTTCTGATCCGGTGCAACAAATTCAGCATCGCCCTTTATGATTCCGGCATGCCTAAAGAATACCGGTCCAGCCTGACCATTCTCAAAAAGGATCAGGAAATGGTCACCCAGGATATCCTTGTCAATACCCCTTTAAAAGTGGAAGGCGTGAGCATCTTCCAGTCCAGTTATGGAAAGATCCCGGGAAAATCCTTTACGGTTAAATTTATCGAAAATGATTCTGAAATTGAGTATGTAAAAAAAGCTTCCATGGGTGAAGAGATTCCCTTGCCGGGGAATTCCGGCATCCTGGTGGTTGAGGATTTTAAAGCCTCTTTTTCATTTCGAGGGGTGACGCTTGAAAATATATTCTTATGCCGGTTGTCAGATGCGTCCGGTGAGACTGAAAATATTATTCTGCCGGTGGATTTTCCCAGGTTCGACAAGATGCGGGGCGGGAAATTCATTATTTCAATTTCCGACGTGGAATACAAGTATTACACCGGACTCCAGGTCAGCAGGGACCCCGGCGTGCCGGTGGTGTATGCGGGATTCCTCCTGATGATACTGGGCTGCTACGTCACTTTCTTCATGTTCCACCAGCAGTTCTGCGTTGAGCTTTCGCGACAGGGCGGACAAACCCGAGTAACGGTTTCGGGCATATCAGGAAAAAACAAGCCCGGAATGCTGGTGAAAACCAGACGGTTTGCCCGGCGTCTTAAAAAAACGACCGAGAGGCCAGAATGAAAAAAGCACCCTTTTCATTTATTCTGAATTCCGGATTCAGACTTCTGAATTCTTTCTTTACCAAGGATTGTTCATATGAGCGCTAAAATATTATCCTATGTCACGTTTATATACGGGTTTGCCTTCATATTGTATCTGTCGGCATGGATTTTTAAAAAACCTCTGGCCAACCGGCTGGGCACCGGGGCAACGGCGCTGGCCGTTTTGGGTACTTTAACCGGGATTCTGTTTCGATGGGTTGAATCCCACCAGATGGGGATCGGGCATGCGCCCTTGTCCAACCTTTATGAATCCCTGGTGTTTTTATCTTTGTGCATTGCCGTTATTTCCCTTTTTGTTGAATTTAAATACAAACTCAGCATTATCGGCGTCGTGGCCAGCCCGCTCCCGTTTCTTGCCATGGCCTATGCCTCCCTTCCCAAGGTCAGCAGCGAAATCCAGCCGTTGATCCCTGCTCTTCAGAGCAACTGGCTCATTGCGCACGTCATGACCTGCTTTGTGGGATATGCCGCCTTTGCCGTGGCGTTCGGCATCAGCATCCTGTTTTTCCTGAAATCTTCCGGCGGAGATAAATCCTCCGCCGCAATGAGTCTGGTTCCGGACTTAGACACATTAGATGAATTAACCCACCAGATGGTCATGTTCGGATTCCTCTTTCTATCAATCGGCATTATCACCGGCTCAGTCTGGGCCAACCAGGCCTGGGGAAGATACTGGGGCTGGGATCCAAAGGAAACCTGGTCTCTCATCACATGGCTGGTTTACGCGACCCTCCTGCACGCACGCATGATGAGGGGCTGGATGGGAAAAAAAATCGCCGTCTTATCTGTTATCGGATTTCTGGCGGTGATTTTCACCTATTTCGGAGTAAATCTTCTGCCGGGGCTGCACTCATATCAATAAATGATTTTCGCTGGAAAAATCAGCGAAAATCATTTTAATTCAGTCTCCATCCCTGGCCGGGATAGAGGCTGCGCATTTGTAGTAAAGAATTAACAAAACCGCATACGCAAGCAAGCGGAACTAATTTTTCAATCTAAGCAGGGACGTTTATGCCCAAAGAAAACATCCGTGTCGAAAGAAAAGACAAAATTGCCATTGTCACCATTGACAGACCCCAGCGCTTGAACGCGTTTAATGAGAACATGTTTTTTGCCCTTGAACAGGCTTCCGGCCAATTAAAGAAAAATCTGCCGAGAGCGGTCATCGTTACAGGGACTGGAGGCAAGGCTTTCAGCGCGGGTTTTGACGTCAATCCGGACAACCCAATGGTTTCGTCACTGATCGCTTCAGTGGAAAAAAAAGACCCGAAACCGGCTGAAAAAATGATTCAACAGGTGCGCCAGGCCGTTGATGGATTTCTCTCGCTGCCCATACCGATTATTGCCGCATTGAATGGTTTTGCTTATGGCGGCGGCGCTGAACTATCGGCCCGGTGCGATTTACGAGTCATGGATCCGGAAGCCGTGATCTGTTTTTCCGAGGTGCGTCTGGGGCTGATGCCGGACTGGGGAGGAGGCGCAACCCTTGCCCGTTTGGTGGGGCCCTCCATTGCGGCGGATTTGATTCTGACCGCCCGAAAAATTTCCGCAGACGAAGCATCGCGCATCGGCCTGGTAAACCGTGTCAGCCGCCCGGGGGAAGCGCTTGAAGAAGCTATTACGCTCGCGGAAACAATCGCTAAAAACGGCCCTCGTGCTGTGGCGGGCGCACTCGAGGTCATACGGCAGAGCCTCTCGTTGCCGCTGGATAAGTCGCTTAACCTGGAAGCCGCAAAGGCGGTCTCGTTGATTCTGTCCGGAGAATGCTTTCATGGCGTGGCTGCATTCCTGGGCAAAAAAGAACCCGAGTTCCCTGATGTAAATGATTAAAAAACAAATACAGATTGAAAATACCTGAAGAATTTATTAAAAAATTATTTAATTATGCCCAAAGAAATTGATTATAATTGGAAAATGGAGAGTGATTACTGCGGTCGTATTCTCAAGGGGAGATTCAGTGAAGCCCTGAAAAAAAAAGCGGCTGAATATATCTCCCTTTTTCAGAAGCTTAATACAACTGCCAACCCAACAATACCCTATATTTCCGCATGGGCGGAGGGCCGCAATCATATATGGTATGAGTTTGTCGGCAGCAGGCTCCTCGAGCTCATGAGCTGCAAGGCCAGCGATGCGGCCCAGATATTCGGTGAATGTGTCACCACGCGCTGTTCTTTCGGTTATCAGGCAGAAGAAGATCTTGTCCGTGAATTTTTAAAAGCCGATGAAATTAAAAAAATCCGCCAAAAACTCCGCCTGGAAAGCAAAGAAAAAGGAGTTGTCGAAGCCGTATATCAACTGACCTTGCCATCCGGTAAATCTGTCTGGCTCAAGGATCAGGCAACTGTTGAGTATTATGATCTGGATAATATCTGCTTATCTCTGGGGACCCTGACTTTTGTAACAAGGGAAATGCAGGCGGTTGAACTGACGATCAAGACAGAGGAAGAACAACAGCAATATAAAACCTTGCTGGAGAATCAGCTTCGAGAGCAGAATAAAAAAATCTGGCAGATGCAGCTGGATATGGTATATCGATTGGCCCGCGCCTCAAAACTCAGGGATGCCGCGACGGGATTCCATATCACCAAAGTCGGGTATTACTGCCAGATTCTCGGTAAAGCCGCCGGCATCAGAGGTGATAAGCTTAAACTTCTCTACCATGCCTCTCCGCTTCATGATGTCGGCAAGATCGGGATCGCCGAGTCCATTTTGCAAAAACCGGCGAAATTAACGCCCCACGAGTTTGAGCAGATGAAAAACCATAGCGTGATCGGCGCAAAACTTCTTTCCGGAAACGATTCCGGATTGCTCAAAGTCGCCCGGCTGATGGCGTTGAGCCACCATGAACGTTGGGACGGCTCCGGCTACCCTTTTGGTTTATCGCGAAACCAAATCCCTCTTGCCGGCCGCATCGCGTCTATCTGTGATGTTTTCGACGCGTTAACTTCCGATCGGCCGTATAAGCAGGCATGGGGAATTGATGCCTCTGTTGCCGAGATCGAAAAAGGAAGAGGAAGGCATTTTGACCCGCAGCTTCTTGATCTCTTCCTAAAAAGCTTGCCCGCTATAAAAGAAGTTCAACATCATTTCGGGCAGGGCCTGCAACCCTGATTGTCCTGACGCGCCTTAACTTTAATTCTCCAAATGCCCGCCCCGCTCCCATACTCAGACGAGCAAATTCAAAACATGAGCATTTCCGCGCCTAATAGCCCATCAGGAGATAGCGAATATTTTTCTTCAATTCAATCCGGCGCGGTTTCGTCATCGCAGTTGCTCCATGAAGAATATCCATATGCATAAGGTAGAGATGTCCTGCAGTATGCCCTGACCTTGTATGCATATATGCTCCTGG
>JALOPH010000178.1 GCA_025453995.1 Desulfobacterales bacterium | reverse complement strand
GCCTGACCCCATCCGATGGAATGGCGCTTTCGCCCGATGACGAATCGCAATCGGACAGGAATCTTTTAATCTCCCGGATCGCCAGGGGATCATCCACATCCCTGCGCCGGCACACGGCTTCACAAGGATGCGTGCAAACCCGCCCGCATATGCCCGGCAGCACGTTTTCCTGCCGGATCAGATCCAATGCCTGGGAGAATTTCCCGGCGCGTGTCAGCGCCATATATCCCTGGACATTGACGCCCAGCGGGCAGTTTTCCTGGCAGAGCGGCTGCCGTCTTTTGTCTATAAGCGGCCGGCCGGGGAGCATTTTCCGGCCGTTGTATCGCAACGGACTGGTTCCTTCACAGGTAATGACCTGGCAGGCGTCCGCGCATTTACCGCAAAGCACGCACCGTTGGGGATCCACATATCCCATGAGGGGTTTCACCCGGACGGCAAATCCCTGTCCGGTATGCCGGACAGACGTCACTTCAGACGGCAGCAGGCAGCGGATTCTCGGATTACGAAGAATGCGCATCAACCCTGACCGGTGGGCAAAATTGAAGCTCGCCCCCGAAGGGAGGCGATATTGAGAATCGGAAAATTTTTCATTCAGATCGGGACGGGATTCGATCAGCGTCACCGGAATGCCGAGTTCCCCCAGTTTGTTGGTGGCGGCAATCCCCGCCGGCGTCGCGCCGATGACAACCACTTTTTGAAGACGATCTTTAACCCGCTTCATGATATCGCCCCTGTGATGCCGGCGGCTTTTTTCTGCCTGCTTTTAAGCACAGACAGGCCAAAGTCATGCCCTTTGCTGAATGCCTTGACATTCATCTCTTCGGTTCCTTTTGGAACGGAATCAGAAACGGTTTTGCGGGCGGATTCCAGCGTTAGGGCCCCAGTCACCGCGGTGATGCATCCGATCATGATGATGTTGGCCATCATCTTGCGGCCCAATTCCTCCGCCATCCGCGTGGAGGGGATGGCCACATACTCTCTTTCAAACCCATGGGGTTTCGCCAGGTCCTGATCCACAATCAAAATTCCGTCATCCTTGAGCATCCCGATATATTTGTCATATCCGCCCTGGGACATGGCGGCCAGTATGTCGGCGGAGCGCACATAGGGATAGCTGATGGATGTGTCGGAAATGATGACCTGGGCGGAGCAGGCGCCGCCCCTGGATTCCGGGCCATAGCTCTGGATCAGCGTGCTCTCCATATGGTCCCCCAGCGCCGCGGCCTGACCCATGATTTTCCCGGCCAGCACGATGCCCTGCCCGCCGAATCCGGTGATGATGATCTGTTTGAATATTTTTCTCTGATTTGTGTTTTTCATAGCAAAAAAAATTATGCCGCCTTTCCTTTTGAAAAATCCGCCAGGCGGCAGGTTTTGTCATAAGTCTCTATGCATGTGGGCCGCTGGACATGGACGAATTTCCCCAAAACAATGCGCTTTGCAAAATCCATTTCCAGATCGGCCGGGCTCGCGTTATTTTGAATGATGCATTTATCCTGAAACATCTTTAACATGTCCAATGCGCTCTGCCGGTTGCGCCGGCCGTAATTGACCGGACACGGAGAGAGAATCTCCACAAAGGAAAACCCGGAATGCTGCAAGGCCTGCTTGAGGCATTCGGTCAGGTCCCTGGCATGGAGAATGGTCCATCGGGCGATGAGCGTGGCGCCGCTGGCATAGGCCAGCAGGGGCAGGTTGAACGGCGCTTCGTGGTTGCCCCTGGGCGTGGTGGTGGTCTTGGCTTGATATGGGGTGGTGGCCGCCACCTGCCCGCCGGTCATGCCGTATGTAAAGTTATTGACGCAAACCACAGTCAACGCCATATTCCGCCGGGCTGCGTGGATGAAATGATTCCCGCCGATGGCGAACAAATCGCCGTCCCCGGAAAAGACCACCACATTGAGATCAGGATTGGCAAGCTTCATGCCTGTGGCAAAGGGGATCGCCCTCCCGTGGGTGGTGTGATAGGAGTCCAGCTTGACATAGCCGGCGCCCCTTCCGGAGCAACCGATGCCAGACACCATGACTGTTTTTTCCAGATCCAAACCGCTTGTCCGCATGGCCTGCAGGCACGCGGAAAAGGCGGTGCCGATGCCGCATCCCGGACACCAGATATGGGGAATGCGATCCGTCCGCAACAGATCATCCAGCGGATGGTGCAAAGGGGTATCGACCATATTGGGTTCTTCGTATTTATTCTGATCCTTAGGGTTCATTATTTTGTCTTTGTGTTTGTTTGTTCTTTTCCTACTCCTACTCCTACTCCTACTCCTACTCGTACTCGTACTCGATTTTAATGCATCGAGTACGATTACGAGTACGAGTACGAGTTGTCAATATTCTTAAATCCTTTCAAAACCCATGCTCAATCACATCCAAAACCTGCTCAGGCGATATCAGGCTTCCGCCGGCATGTCCCGCAAGATACGCAGGCGCTTTCCCGGCCGCGGCCCGCTGGACTTCCAGATGAATCTGTCCCAGATTCTGCTCCACCGTGACGAACCCTTTTACCCGCGCTGCCAGACTGCAGATCATTTCTGACGGAAACGGCCACACGGTGATCAGCCTGAGCAAACCGGCCCGGATGCCGCGCTCGCGGGCGTCTTCAACCGCGGCAAGGGCTGTCCGGGCCGACACCCCGTAAGAAACGACCACAATTTCGGCGTCTTCTATCCGATGGGATTCGGTCCTCAGGATGTGCTTCAGATTTTTCGCGAACTTGTTCATGATGCGTTCCATCATCGATACCTGCGCATCCACAGTCATCACCGGATATCCCTTTTCATCATGGGTCAATCCGGTGACATGGATTTTATACCCTTCGCCGGCATTGGCCATGGGCGCCACGCCGTTTTCAGCCGGCGCAAACGGCTTGAAGCGTTCTTTTCCCACCTTGGGGGTCGGCCTGGACATCAGCTTGATTTCTTTGGCATCGGGAATAATCACGCGCTCGCTCATGTGGCCGACCACCTCGTCGGTCATGATCAGAACCGGCGTCCGGTAGGTTTCACTCAGATTAAACGCGAGAATCGACTGGTAAAAAATTTCCTGGGCGGATGACGGCGCCAGCGCGATGATGTCATAATGGCCGTGGGACCCCCATCTGGCCTGCATCATATCCCCCTGGGCGCCCATGGTGGGAAGCCCCGTGGAAGGCCCGGCGCGCTGCACATTGACCACCACGCAGGGCGTTTCGGTGCATACCGCAAGACCGATATTTTCCATCATGAGTGAAAAGCCGGGACCGGAAGTAGCGGTCATGCTTTTGACGCCGGCGCAGGAAGCGCCCACAACCGCAGCCATGGCTGCGATTTCGTCTTCCATTTGAATATATGTCCCGCCCACCCCCGGCAGGCGCGCCGACATGCGCTCCGCGACCTCGGTGGCAGGGGTAATGGGGTAACCGCCAAAGAACAGGCATCCCGCGGCAAGCGCACCCTCCGCGCACGCCTCATCGCCGGTCATGTAGTGTTCACCTGTCAGCACCGCAGGCTTCATTGTGTTGGTCTCCTATTCTGGATCACGCTTGCTTTTCCTCAGCCGGTTCAACTTCCACCGAGAATATGGCGAACTCCGGACAGATGATTTCACAGTAATGGCAGTTCACGCATTCATCCGGCTTTATCATGTAAGGAGGATGGTATCCTTTCTGATTGAACTTGGATGAAAACGCGAGGGCTTTTTTGGGACAAAACTCAATGCAATACCCGCATCCCTTGCAGCGCTCTTCAAGAATATGAACCCTGCCCCTGGCGATATCAATATCCGTTGTATCCAATGGAATTCTCCAGAATCCCATCATGCTTCTCCTTTTAACATGCAACCCCCGGACACACCTGTACCATATAATTTCAAATCACCCTGTCTGACTGCCTGCCAATGTATAAAAAAAATTTCTATCTATTCTTGAGTATATCTGTCAAAGAAAATTTCAGGGGGCGTTCATTTAAGCTGAATCCGTCTTCACTTCATCCTCATCTATCCGGTTGAGGCCCTCCATCAGAAGATACATAAAATCCCCTATCTTCTCAGCGTTCATCTCAGAATTTGACAGACCGGGTTCGAACTTGAAGCTGCCGCTGTCTTCCTTTAATACGGCAAAAAAAGCCGGCTCCCCTGCCAGCGAACCATACAGCACTTTGACAATTTCTCCCTCCCTTACAGACACCCGGGCATTACCCCTGGATAAATTCAAGTGCAGCACGCCGGTTTTCTGAGTGGTGTTCAATGTCTGTATAAGTTCCGCAGGAGTGATCTCAGTGAGGCTCCCTGCCATACCGCTTGAAAACTGCCGGGCCCTCTCGTTATTGGATTTGGCCAGACGCTCCACCAGGAGCTGGGCGAAATACATTTGCAGCACCGGAAAACGATTTAGGATGACTCTGAAATAATTGCCGTTCACATACATGATTCTTGATTTTTCAACCGCTCTGACCGTTGAACTGACCGGGTTTCCCGTCAAAAGGCTCATTTCTCCAAAAACGTCTCCCCGGACCAGGCTGGCGATGCTCATCCCGAAATCACCAAGAACTTCCACGTTTCCCGATAAAATAATATAAAGCTTAACCCCAGGGTCATTTTTATTAAGAATGATTTGATTCTGGGCAAACTGCTTGAACCTGAAATATGAGACAATGTCCTTGATCTGAGTCTCGCTTAATTTTCTGAAAATGGGAAAATGCTTCAACTCTTTTGCCACTGCGGCGTATTCACGTTCGCGCTTGGCAATGGAAGCCGCATCCAGGCGCTTCTCACGCTGACACCTCAGCCGGATGACGCCGTCACAACCTGTTTTTTTGCCGTTACAGTTAAAAAGCTGTATAAAATCATCCTCGCCTGATTTTCTTTTTTCAGCATTATTGTAAAGAGCCAGCATCAGACGAATATCATCCATCAGCGTCATGCAGGTGGACTTTCCCATCAGCGAAAGGGATCGACCCGAAAGCCGGAATTCATCCCCGAGTTTGTAGAGCGGGCATTTGTTGTTCACAATGATGATAAAGCTCAAGTCATATTGATCCATGGCTTACAACACAGTTTAAGAATTTTTATTTTTCTGTCCTGAAGAATAAACGGATGCGGTTACCCGGTCAAGGGGTTTTCCGCTTTTGCATAAAAGAAGGGCATCCCTAAGATTTTTTAACAGAAAACTTCTCGATGAAGTCTCCGACCGCCTTGAAAATCCTTTCCGAGCCCTCGCCGTTGATGACGCCGTGGCGGTCCGTATTGACCATCAGCAACTCCTTGTCTGCGGCGCCGAGAAGTTTGAATATTTTCATGGCCCCGTCCGGATTGACCACCGGGTCGCCCAATGACTGTATTATCAAAGTGGGAATTTGAATCGTTGACAGTTTGTCTCCGAGTTGATCCATAAGCCGGTCGAGTTCCTTGATGCCGGAAACCGGATTTCTGAAATAATTGATATGGGGGTTTTCCGGCTTATTTTCAACAAACTCCTTTCGGGCGGATTCCACATTTATCTTTTTCATCAACTTATTCCAGAGGGTGACCGCCGGGACAAAGCGACTTGAAAAATCCTGGAGCTTAAACGGGGGTGATATGGCAAAAACCCCAGCTAATCCCTGGACCCGCGTACACAAATCAAGAACCAGTCCCGCTCCTGTGGAAAATCCGCCTGCCACCACGCGGCGGCATGTGTTTTCAAGAATGCAAAACCCTTCTTCAACGCTTTCCACCCATTCCATGTAACTTCTCGCGGCCAGATCCTCCGGAGATGTGCCATGCCCCGGCAGCCGAAGCCCATAAACCCAATAGCCTTTTGATCCGAGATATTCCGCGAGCGCTCGGACTTCCAGAGGGGCGGCCATGTATCCGTGCGACAGCAGGATCCCAAGATCACGGGTTTTTCCTTTGATCATAAACGGCCTGCCCACCTGTCTGGGTTTGGATATGCCTTCCTTTGAAAACAAGGCGTAGTCTCTTTCAAAATCAAAGGCGGCTTTCCGGACGAGGTGTTCCCGGAAACGGTACTTAATTCTTATACTCGGCTGAGTCGCAAGGTTTTTCAATTCTTCCTGAAGCTCCGTCAGCGGCGCTATTTCATTGGCGATAACCACAACCGGATTATCTATTCTGGCCCGGTGAAACTTCGGTGAGGATGTAAAATCAAACGCCTTGACAAACCCATGATCTTTTCTACGGATGACTTTCTTTTCAACGGCCAATGAGATGAAATTTTCGAATTTATCATAACGGTCATCGGTCAGCAGACAGACCTGGTTCTGGCCCAGGCTTTCATGCCGCCGGATGGGTATCTTTTTCAGATTCAATAACGCGGCCAGGTAAACCCTTCTCTTTAGGTCTGACTCCTCGATTTCCGGAGGCAGGTATTTTATCAGGGTCGCCAGTAAATGATCATGATTGACGGTAGTCATGCGATATATATCGGACATATATCGTTCCATGATTTTGCGGGAGGTTTTTCTGAGCATCTCCCGGCTGTCGATGGGATCATCAAACTCCATTGGCTTTGTTGAATTGATATCCTTCCGGATCACCCCGCTTTTTAGGTATGTGGCGATCCGGATCGGCGTTCCGAAGCACATATCCACGTCCACCCCGGAGAGCAGCATGGTCCCTTCGGTGATAATCTCCTCCATAATCCGATCGGACATATCACCGATAAAGAGTTCCGCAAGACGGCTTAAAGTGTTTTCCCTTGCCCGTATAGGATAATAGGTCAGGTTCACCGGCACAATGTACGTCTCGATCTTGAGAAGGGGGTCGGCCTGGTCGATCTGGTAAAGGGCCATCATCCGATTTGCCTCTTGGGGATTGGCTTCAAGCATCCTTTGGATGCGTTGGCGATAAAATTCGGTCCGAAGCGCGAGGGTTGCGGTGCCGGTATGCGGTGAATGTTTCCCCTCGGGGGAATCAATCACAAATTGCCATCCCTTTCCTGCATCCCGGTCGTAAATTTTTTTGCTTTTGACCATTCGTCCTTCCGGGAAAATAATCCACGCGGCCTCTCCCGTGAGCAGGCTTTTGACGATAAGGGTGTCCCGGTGGGGATTTTTGGTGGATACCGCGCCGAGTTTGGTCAGGATGCCCGCAAGACCGCCCTCGAACAAGTGTTCGCTGGCCAGGTTCCAGATGGTCATTCCGGTCAGGCGGTGAATCACATAAGGGATAAAAAGGGTTTCAATGCGGGTAAAATGATTGATGGCAAAAATCACCGCCCCTTTGGGGATGTTTTCTATTTTCGCTTTGGAAAGGTCGGAAAGGGCTTTGATGGCATATCCGGCCGTTCGATAGGCAAAGGGATTCATAAATCATCTGTCCATGGGAACATCTATTGTCCGCTATGGATTTCATCTGAAAAACATATCAAATTATAAGCCATAATACCTAATAGCAATATATTCTGTAAAGGTTTTTATCCCTTCGCCAGATTCAATGGCTCTCAGGCGTTGATCCCTTGTTAATCGATGGTTCAAGGGGGGCTAAACTCTTACTGTCCCCTGCCCCTATGTCCTGGCTCTCCGGTATAATTTCGGATCCATCGGTTTTTTGATCCATCTTGCGTTTTTTCTTAAGTTCCTTCTTTTCCTGCCTTGC
>JALOPH010000021.1 GCA_025453995.1 Desulfobacterales bacterium | reverse complement strand
AATTATTTGAATAATCACCTTTAGGTGATTCCAGGTTTACAATCCGCTTTGAGCGGTTCAGAAATTTCAAGCTACCGGCTATGCCGGTAGTAAATGACTGCGACCCTGAAGATATTGTAGCGGGGATTTCGCCCTCTTTAGGCCCCTGCTGCTGCGAGTTTGTTCATTACATGGACGAAATCCCTGAAACATATTGGAGATATATGGATGACAGACATCATTTTGATTTCTGGTCAATTTCCCGGGATCAGCTTCAATCGTCCGGAGTGCGGGAAAAAAATATTGAAACAGCCGACCTCTGTACAAAATGCAACAGCCATCTGTTTTATTCATACCGTCTGTCAAAAAACTCAGGACGGTTTGCCGCCGTGATCGGCATTAAACATAAACAGTGATACAGATAAATATGACGATTCAGGAAACAGCCACTGTATTGTGGAATCATTCAATAAACACGGAGTATGCCCATATCGGTCTGGCTTGCGGCGCGGGTTATGCCGACGCCCGACCCGGCCAGTTCGTCACGCTGAGATTGCCGGATCGGTCAACGCCGTTGCTGCGCAGGCCTTTCTCCATCCACCGAAAAATCAGCGCAAACAATGAAACCACCGGCATTGAGATTCTGTATAAAATTGTGGGAAGCTTTACCCGAACTTTATCCCTTGCAAAAGAAGGCGACCGGATCGACTTGCTCGGCCCGCTGGGACACGGGTTTTCAATATCAGAACAACATCGCAAAATCTCTTTGGTTGCAGGCGGCATCGGCATTGCACCTCTGGTTTTCCTGTATGACGCGCTAAAAGAATCAGGGGTCTCATTTTCAGAATCCGCCGTATTCATCGGCGGCAGGACGCAAACAGACATTTTATGCAAGTCCGTTTTTAGTTCTTCAAATATAAAGCAGTTTATCACCACTGAAGACGGATCTGAAGGGGAAGCTGGTATGTTGACCGCGCCCCTTTCAAGATGGCTGAAATCCCATCGCCCGGACATGATTTATGCCTGCGGCTCCATGCCCATGCTCAAAGCCGTTATCGCCATTGCCAGACTGGAACATGTTTTCTGCGAAGTCTCGGTGGAAACCATGATGGCCTGTGGCATCGGCGCCTGTCTTGGGTGTGCGATACAAACAAACATGGATTCGGAAAAATACCGCCACGTGTGCGTGGACGGTCCCGTGTTTAATGCTGAAGAACTGATCGAAGGGTAATAAGGGATTTCAATCAAATCCTTTGCCGGTTCATGCAGTCAAAAACATAATGCGACCAGACAATATTACTCAATGTATTTCGGTTGGCGTTCCTGAATAACTTTCTTATAAATTTTTACATATCTTTCGGCAACAGCAGGCCAGCTGAAATTCTCATCCAGACGGTTTCTGGCCATTTCGCCAGATTTTTGCCTAAACACAGGATCTCCCATGTATCTCAGAAGCGCATTTCTAAGCTCACCGATATCTCCCGGGCGTGTCAGAATAGCGGCATGACCAACAACTTCTTCACACCCTGTGTTTTTAGTCGTAATGATCGCCATGCCCGCATCCATGGCTTCCAGAAGCACCACCGGAAAATTGTCTGATTCTGAAGGGAAAACAAATATTGCGGATGTTTCCATCAATTCTTTGAACAATTCAGAACCATTTTCAATAAATCCATGAAAACAAATCGGTGTTGATATTGATTTGGCCTGCCTCTTCAAATTATCAAGATATGGCCCATCCCCTACTATATGAATCTTATAATCAATGGCCAATCCATCAATGGCCTTGAGAAAATGCTGGATTCCTTTTCTTTTAAACATGCGGGTGACAATAAGGATTTTGTCTGATTTCATCCTGTTTGAACGGAATCGACCGGGTTGAAATCCATTGGGAATGATGACTGTCTTGGCATTGGGCATTGCATTACTTAAAAGATTCTCAATAAACTGGCTCAGACAGATGACCTGACTGCACGATCGAAGAACCGATTTCCATAACGGTTTCAAAAATTTATGCGATAAAACAAACCGGTCGGGATTATATCCGGGCACATCCGATCCGTGTGCGGTAATGACATACGGAATTCCTGATGTCATTGACAACAGCTTGGCCAGAATGCCATCCGGAAAAATAAAATGGGCGTGGATGAGGTCATATGAATTCTCATGAACCATTCTGAGCGCTCTGGGAAGCGCCATGCAAAGATAGCTCATCATTTCATGCATGTGACACACCACAGGGCTGCTGCGAATGCAAGACACCCTGTGGACTGAAAAATTTTGCGCTCGTTCAAGTGACGGCAGTTTTTTGTATTTCATCGTCAAAAGATCGACATGATGGCCCGCTCGCGCCAACTGATTCGCAAGACCGAAAACGACCTGGCCGCCGCCGCCGCCCAGAGGAGGATATTCATAGCACAGTTTCAGAATATTCAAAAAAACCCGTCTCCATTTTGTAAAATTCGTTTCCTTCTACCATGAATTAATATATTAATAAAGAAAATAAAAACGGGCGATTAGAATTATTGAATGCAAACATCACTCCAAATAATCATCATTGATACGGCTGAGCCATTCTCCTGATTGAAAAATATGTTGAATTTTCATGTGTATCAATGAATATAAAAAAACTCGGCTTTATTCGGACCGCCATCAAAATAAATTCAATTTATTTTTATATTGACGTGTCTTTCCCCGTATGGTAGGCAAAATTTCTTTAATGGTTTGGCGAACTGGTCTTTAAAAGGCGGTTTGATGCAAAAAGAAACCAAACAAATGCTGAAGGAACTGGCATATTACAGCAGTCTTGGGTTTTCAGTTGCGCTGTCCATCTTTATCGGCTTGTTCATCGGTCTTTTTCTGGATGGTTGGCTGGGCACCAGGCCGTTGTTTATGTTTGTTTTTTTGGGGCTGGGGATAGCCGCTGGTTTTCGAAACATGCTCCTTGCAATGAAAAAAAGCAAAAAGATGTAGCTCTGGTATGTCGATTCAAGAGCGATTATTAAAATTTGTTGTCAGAGCCAACTGGGTTCTGCTGGTCCTGGCGAGCGTTATCTCAAGCATGACGGCATCACCGGGCATAACCCTTGGCGTCATTGCCGGCGGACTGATTGTGACCGTCAATTTTCATCTGCTTCATCGGACGCTGAAAAAGTCGCTGACACCGCCTCACCTTGCGTCCCAAAATTCCGTGCTTGTGAAGTATTATATCCGCTTTCTCATCAGCGGTGTGATCATATTTTTTCTGATCTTCGGCGGCGTGGTGGATCCCCGTGGATTATTTATCGGATTGTCGGTTGTTGTGGCGAGCATCACGCTGGCCACGATCTGTGAGGTTAAAAAACTTATATTCAAGGAGGCGGTCTAACGTGGAACATCCCTTCTTATTTTTTACAAAGCTTTTTGAAATGGTGGGTCTCGGGCATTTTGCCAATGCGTATCCATGGGTGATTTATTCCTGGGTGGTCATGGCGCTGCTCATCGGCATCGGGTATTTGAGCGCAAAGAGCGTCCAACTTGTCCCCACCAAAGCCCAGAATTTTTTTGAACTGGCCATTTCCGGGATGGAAGAATTCATGGTGGATATCACCGGCGATGAAGGGAGATGGTTTTTCCCGCTGGTGGCCACGATTTTTTTCTATGTGTTTATCGGCAACCTGATCGGTCTAATCCCCGGATTTTTCCCGCCGACCGCAAACCTGAATACAACCGCATCCTGCGCGCTGGTTGTTTTCGTTTTCACTCACTATATCGGCATCAAATACCACGGCGCCAAATATGTGAAGCATTTTCTCGGACCGGTCTGGTGGATGGCGCCGCTGATCTTTGTCATCGAAATCATCGGCCATTTTGCCCGGATTCTTTCCCTCTCCTTCCGTCTCTTCGGAAACATGATGGGACATGAAATCGTTCTGGCAATCCTTTTCGGCCTGGCCGGCGCTTTTTTCGCCCCGCTCCCCATAATGGCGCTGGGTATCTTTGTTTCATTTGTTCAGGGTTTTGTGTTTTTCCTGCTGTCGATCATCTATTTCGCCGGCGCCATGGAACACGCCCACTAATTGTTAAATAAGCAATTCGTTACTTTTAGTTTTATGGAAAATGGAAGAAGCAAAATAACAATCATTTAAAAGGAGGAAGGTTTAGAATGGAAGCATTACAATTTTTTGTCGCATGTGCATGGGCCGCAGGTATTGCCATCGGTGTTGCAGCCTTCGGTTGCGGTATCGGACAAGGTATGGGATTAAGGGGTGCTGTTGAAGGCATCGCCAGGAACCCCGAGTCTTCCGGTAAAGTCACCGTTACCATGCTGATCGGTCTGGCCATGATCGAATCTCTTTGTATTTATGCGCTGGTCGTTGCGCTGATTCTTATTTATGCGCATCCCCAGGCAGCCCAGATCGCGGGACTGCTCGGCGGTCATTAATTACAAATGGCTGCGCCCTTTCAGGGTGCAGCCATTTTTTTATTTTTTGAAGAAAATATTAATCGGTTAATATTTTCTTCAAAAAATAACCGGTATGGGATTTTGGAATCCTCGCGATTACTTCAGGCGTCCCGCAAGCAATGACTTCTCCGCCCTTATCCCCCCCTTCCGGGCCAAGGTCAATAATATAATCGGCATACTTGATTACATCCAAATTGTGCTCAATGACAATCACAGTATTGCCCGCGTCCACCAGTCGGGTCAAAACTTTCAGCAGCTTTTTAATATCATCCACATGCAGCCCAGTGGTCGGTTCATCCAATATATAGACCGTGCGGCCTGTTCCTTTTTTCCCAAGTTCCCGTGAAAGTTTCACGCGCTGGGCTTCACCGCCGGACAAGGTGGTGGCCGGTTGGCCGATATGAATGTAGCCGAGGCCAACATCAACCAAAGTTTGAAGTTTTGTACGAATGCTGCTGATATTCTTAAAAAATTCAAGTCCCTGATTCACGGTCATATCCAGAACTTCGGCAATGTTTCTGCCTTTATATTTTATTTCCAGGGTCTCACGGTTATACCGCCGGCCGTGGCAGACATCACAAGGCACAAACACATCCGGAAGAAAATGCATCTCAATTTTAATGATCCCGTCCCCGCTGCAGGATTCACACCTGCCTCCTTTGACGTTGAAGCTGAAACGTCCGAGTTTATAGCCCCGCATGCGGGCGTCTTGTGTTTTGGCAAACAGCTCCCGGATAAACGTAAACACACCGGTATAGGTCCCGGGATTGGACCTGGGAGTCCGGCCGATGGGAGACTGGTTGATGTTGATCACCTTATCCACATGCTCCATGCCGGAAATCTCGGCATGTTTTCCTGCTGGAATGCCTGTATGATAGAACCGATGCGCCAGCACACGATAGAGCGTTTCAATCACCAGCGAGGATTTACCCGACCCGGAAACGCCGGTCACACAGACGAAACATCCCAGCGGAAAAGCCACATCGATATGTTTGAGGTTGTTTTCCGATGCGCCCTTGACGATCAGCTTTTTCTTGCCTGCCGTCCGGCGCGACAAAGGGACTTCGATCCGTTTTTTGCCGGATAGGTATAAACCGGTGAGCGACGACTCATCCTTGACAAGCTGTTCCGGCGTGCCTGAAAAAACAACCTCTCCACCCCTGACCCCTGCGCCGGGCCCCATGTCCACCACATGGTCCGAAGACCGGATGGTTTCCTCGTCATGTTCAACGACCAGCACGGTATTCCCGAGATCGCGCATTTTCATCAGGGTGGCAAGGAGCCGGGAATTATCCCGCTGGTGAAGTCCGATACTGGGTTCGTCAAGAACATACAGGACGCCGGTTAGCTTGGAGCCGATCTGGGTGGCCAGTCGGATTCTCTGACTTTCACCGCCGGAAAGGGTCGCCGCGCTCCGATCCAGGGTCAAATAAGAAAGGCCCACATCCATTAAAAACGCCAGGCGGTCAAAAATCTCCTTTAAAATCCGCTGGGCGATCTGGGCTTGCTTTCCGGAGAGCTTCAAATCAGAAAAAAAATGATGGGCTTTTTCAATGGGCATGGCGGTAATTTCAGCAATGGTGAAATCATTGACCCTGACTGATCGGCTGATCGGATTCAACCGGGTCCCGCTGCATTCCATGCACGGACGGAAATTCATGAATTCCTTTATCTCCTCCCTGGCCTGAAAGGAGTCCGTTTCCATATATCTGCGCGCAATATTGGGAATCACCCCTTCAAATGACCGGGTGTAATGAATCCGCCGGTCATTTCGATAGGTATAAAAGGGGATCCTTTCGCTTCCGGAACCGTAAAGGAGAATATGTTTAAATCTTTCCGGGAGGTCTTTGAACGGTGTGTAAATATCGGTTTGAAAATATTCAGTGAGGGATTCCAGAAATTCGGCAAACTGAACCGAATTCCGGTTTTCCCAGGGTTTTATTGCCCCTTCCCGTAAAGAAAGTTCCGGATTCGGAACGACCAGTTCGGGGGCGAATTCCGTGGTGGCGCCCAGTCCGTCGCATTTCTGGCAGGCGCCCTGGGGGGAATTGAATGAAAAACTCGCGGGTGTGAGCTCAGGATAACTGATGCCGCAGGAGATGCAGGCGGCCTTTTCGCTGAACAGGATACTTTCAATAATTTTTCCGGCAGAATCCACGCGATCGACGGTCACCACCCCTCCGGAAAGCGATATGGCCATTTCCAGGGAATCGGCCAGCCGGTTTCGGACTTTTTCATTAATGACCAACCGGTCTACGATCACGTCAATTGCATGTTTTTTGTTCTTATCCAGCTTTCCCAGGTCATCGATTTCATAGATTACGCCATCGACTTTCACGCGGGCAAAACCGTCTTTTTTCAGCTTCTGAAACAACCGCTCGTGGCTTCCTTTCTGGCCTGATACCAGCGGCGCAAGTATCATGCTGCGGGAGTTGTCGGGGAATTGAAATATGCTTTCGATGATCTGATCGAAGGATTGAAAGGCGATGGGTTTGCCGCATTGGTAACAATGGGGGACGCCGACCCGCGCAAAAAGGAGGCGGAGATAATCGTAAATCTCAGTGACGGTTCCGACAGTGGATCTGGGATTATGGCTCGCAGTTTTCTGTTCAATGGCAATGGCCGGCGACAATCCTTCAATCAAGTCCACATCCGGCTTTTCCATGCGTTCCAGAAACTGCCGCGCGTATGTTGAAAGCGACTCTACATATCTCCGCTGGCCTTCGGCATAAAGCGTATCAAATGCAAGGCTGGATTTGCCGGACCCGGACAGGCCGGTAATGACTATGAATTTATTTCTGGGAAGGTCAACATCAATATTTTTTAAATTGTGCTGCCGCGCCCCACGGATAACGATCTTGTCAGATTCCATTTATGCAAACCGTGTCTGGCTGTCCATGCGGTAAATAGCCTGGCTGGCAGCCAGTTTGATGGCTTCAATAAGGCTTCCAGGGTCAGCGATTCCCTGGCCTGCGATATCATAGGCTGTGCCGTGATCCACAGAAGTCCGTATAATGGGGAGTCCAAGGGTGGTATTGACCCCGTCGGTGAAGTGTATCAGCTTAAACGGTATGAGGCCCTGGTCGTGATACATGCAGACAATGGCATCAAAGGATCTGTTCATCGCCTGATAAAAGATTGTATCGGATGGATAGGGTCCGGACACTTCAATCCCCATATCCCGGGACCGGAGAACCGACGGATGAATCAGTCGTGATTCCTCATCGCCGAACATCCCCTGTTCACCTGAATGCGGATTCAAGCCGGTCACCGCGATTTTGGGCCTTTCGATGCCGAACCGTTCTTTTAAGGAGTCGTCCGTAAGTTCAATGACTGTCATTATTTTTTCAATGCTTAGCGCTGAAGGAACATTTTTAAGGGGAATGTGAATCGTCACCAGCACGACCCTGAGCTTGCTGCCGGCCATCATCATCGCATATGTTTTTGTTCCGGTCCTTTCAGCAACAAGCTCCGTATGTCCGGGATAATTGCTGCCGGCCATCTTGAGCGCGGTTTTATTAATCGGGCAGGTAACCATGGCGGAAATCTCGTCCCGAAGCGCTAAGTCCACCGCATGCTCGATATAATCGATCATTGCTTTTCCGGTTGATCTGACAGGACAGGCCCACGCGATTTTCATGGGGTCGAGGTTGGATACATTCAGGACATCGATGCAGCCGGGCCTGAATGTTCCGGCATGGGGGACATTCACCATGGACAGCACCTGTGTTGACCGGGTTGTTTTTTTGGCGCCTTCCAATATTCTCACATCTCCGATCACCAAGGGGCGCGCCACGTCATAGACCCCCTTATGGCTTAAGGCCTTACAGATGATTTCTGGGCCTACCCCTACCGGGTCTCCCATGGTAATGCCGACAATCGGACGGGTTTCGTTCACAAAAGATTCTCCTTTAAAACAACAAAATTGAAAAATAAACTATCAATCGGTTTATTTTAAGTCAACGGATGTTTTAGAGCAAGTTGCTGGCAAGCTCCGCCAGTTCAGAACGTTCGCCTTTTTCAAGGTTGATATGCGCGTAGATGGGCTGGCCCTGCATTTTTTCAATTAAATGACTCAGGCCGTTTGAAAGGGTGTCGAGATAGGGATGATCGATTTGAAATATATCACCGGTGAATACAACCTTGGTCCCCTCGCCCGCCCGGGTGATGATGGTTTTCACCTCGTGGGGCGTCAGGTTCTGGGCTTCATCCACGATAAAATATATTTTCACAAGGCTGCGTCCGCGTATATATGACAGCGGCGATATCACCAGCTTTTCATCTTCAAGCAGTTCCCTGATCTTGAGATGCCTGGCATCTCTTTCGGAATATAGGTTCTGTATCACTGCCAGGTTGTCATAAAGCGGCTGCATGTAGGGGTCCAATTTCGCCGGGATGTCGCCGGGCAGAAATCCCATATCCTTATTGCTCAAAGGCACGATGGGCCTTGCAATAAATATCTGTCGGTAGAATTTTTTCTTTTCAAGGGCTGCGGCAAGCGCCAGAAGTGTTTTCCCTGTGCCCGATTTTCCTGTCACAGTCGCCAGCTGGACATCCGGGTCCATCAACGCATCCAGCGCAAACGTCTGCTCGGCGTTTCTCGGCTTGATTCCATAAGCGTCCGCCTTATCAACCCTGCAAACAGCGCGCTTGATTGGGCTAAATCGGGCCAGGGCCGATTTTTTGTTGTTTCGCAGAATCAAAAATTCATTGGGCAGCATCGCCGGTTTTAGGTTTAGATCATCGATATCGATCTCAAAGGGATCCTGATACATCCTGTCGATAATCTCCTTGGGCACCTCCTCAGCGACCCGTTTGCCTGTATACAGGGTGCTGATGTCACGGACATGATCGCTTGTGTAATCCTGGGCCATTAAGCCGATAGCCTTGGCCTTCATTCTCAGGTTTACATCTTTCGTCACTAAAATAATCTGTGTATCGGGTTTTTGTTTGGAAAGAAGATAGGCGGTATTCAAGATATGGTGGTCGGTTTTTTGCAATGAAAAACTGTTTGTCAAATCCGGATGAAATTCCTGCTCCAGCTTGACAGTGATCCTGCCTGAGTTGGGGCTGATTTTGATGCCGCCGTCGAACAATCTGTCGCCGCTTAAAGAATCCAGTGATCTTAAAAATTCACGGGCGTGAAAATTTAAGGTATCGTTTCCCTTTTTGAACTGGTCCAGTTCTTCAAGCACAAAAATAGGGATGACAATATCATGTTCCTGAAAATGATGAATGCAGGAACTGTCGTGCAGAATGACATTGGTGTCCAGTACAAAACATTTCTGTGCCCGTTTAGTCATGATGGATCCTTTATTCCAAAAGCGGTTGCGATGCTTTTATAAAAAGCGCGGCATTAATGGCGGCATTCTTTTTTCCCGAAAACGGTTGAGCCTTCCCTGGAATCCTTCCTGAAACACCTTCATATAGGGGAAATCCATCGCACAGGCGAATAACCCGATAAACGGAAACCAAATGAGTTCGTGTTTGACAAAAAATTTAAAAGGCGGGCTTTCCGGTAAAAAACCTGCATTAAAGAGAATTATCGTAAAAATCACCGTCGTAAAAAAACGATAGGGGGAAAAAGTCATTGCGCCTTTAATCAGATCAGGCAGTTTTATTACAGGCATGTGACCAGACTGTGTTAATTGGATGTTAAGACTTCATTTATTTTTTTGGAAAGTTCCTGAATGTTAAACGGCTTCTGGATAAAGCCCTTGCATCCCCGGTCCATAATGGATGAAGCTTCTCCATTGATGCTGTATCCACTGGCAAGAAGAATTTTAGCTTCAGGTTTGATTTCCCTCAATTTATCAAAGACTTCCCCCCCGCCCATTCCCGGCATAATCAAGTCAAGAATGACCATGCTGATTTTCTGATGATGCTCGCTGTACAAATCAATCGCGGTTGAAGCGCCCTTTGCGATCATTGCATCATAACCCAGGGCTTTGACCATCTCCTCGGCAACGTTTAATATCATCTCCTCGTCGTCAACCAGCAATATTGTTCCTTCCCCTTCAATAAGCTCTTGAGAATGAGCTTTTTCTTCAATCGGCGTTTTGCCTGATGCAGGGATGTAGACATTAAAAGTGGTCCCTCTTCCCACTTCACTGTAAAGAGTAATAAACCCGCCATGATTTTTTATGATGCCGTATGCGGAAGCCAATCCTAAGCCCGTGCCGCGCTCTCTTTTTTTTGTGGTGAAAAATGGCTCGAAAACCTTTTTCTGCGTTGATTCATCCATGCCGATACCGGTATCGGTGATCGAAATTTTGATATATGTGCCGGGTTTTAATTCATAGGGTTCGGTTCGTGTTTGCGTTAGTTCATCGAATTGAGTCCGGATGTACAAATCCCCACCGCGCGGCATTGCATGAGAAGCATTGAGATACATATTCAAGAGCACCTGTTCAATCTGTCGCTGATCAACTTCAGCGGTCATCGGCGAATCATGCAGATGCTCATGAATGGATATCTCTTTCCGGGTGCGGCCGAACATGCGGTTGTGCTTTCGTATGAGATCATTCATATCGGTCGGAGTGACTTCATATTTGCCGCTTCTTGCGATTCCCAGAAGCTGGCGGGTCAGATCCGCGGCGCGGATGATGTAGTCCTCGATATCCTTCAGATGCGCGTAATTGGGGTCAAAATGGTCCATATTGAGCATCAGTAGAGAAAGCCGCCCCTGGATTCCCATGAGCAGATTGTTGAAATCATGGGCAACACCGCCGGCAAGCGTCCCGAGAGACTCCATTTTTTGAGCTTGATGCATCTGCCACATAAATTTTTTTGCTTCGGATATATCCCGCATAGTGATTAATATGCCGGCCGGATCTCCGGTATGATCGAGATATCTCGAGGCGCTGATGCTCACATCCAGAAGCCGCCCATCTTTCGTATACCGCTGCGTTTCATAGCCTTGCATCTGGGTCCCTTCTTCAATGAGATGACTGATCATCTCGGCAAAGGACTCCTTTAGCGGTTTTGGCGTAAACGATGCGTTTTTTTGTTGAAGGTCAGCGAGCGTCCATCCGAAAATTTTAGTAAATGTGGCATTAATAAATTGGACGCTTTGATCAATATCCATCAATATGACCGCATCCGCGGAAGAATTCAGAAGAGACTGATAGAGCTCTTCTGATTTATGGGCCTCCTTGTATAACTGACGATATCTGAGCCTGCTTTTCTTTAAAGCCTCTTCGGCTTTTTTACGCTCCGTGATATCCCTGATTTCAGCGATTCGAATATTTTTCCCATGGTATGGAATCATTTTGCCATGAATTTCCACCGGCAATTTAGTTCCATTCTTTTTCTGAGCTATGATTTCATAGGGCTTCTCATCTTCAGATTGGATCATGGCCATGAGCTTGTTACGCGATTCCGGCGCGCAAAGGATCTCCAGCCCGTTCTTTCCGACAAGCTCTTCTAATTTATAGCCAATTATTTTCAACAGTTCTGTATTGCAGTCGATAATCATGCCGTTATCGTGAATCAAAATGCCGCTGAAGGATGCTTCATTAAGTCGCCGGAAACGGTCTTCGCTGTCGCGCAATTCCTGTTCCATGTTGATCTTTTCGGTAATGTTGCGCCCAATCCCTCGAAAACCCGAAGCATCATCAACTTCATCGGTGATGAGATACGCGGATAATTCCAGAAAAATTGAACTGCCGTCTTTGGCATAAACCTCATAATCGGAAAGTTGCGCAGGTTTCCCGGTGCGATAAATTTCATTGAATATTTTAAACATGCGATTGGACATTTCGGGACTGGTGTATTCCCGATTGTTTTTGCCCATGAGTTCTTCAGGGGTATAACCCGTGATCCTGCTCAGTGCCGGATTGAAATACGTCAGGCTCCCTTTCAGATCGCATTCAAAATAAATTTCCTCCATGCTGTTAAATAATGATAGAAACCTGTCCTCATATTTTTGAAGCTCACTATTTAGCTTTGTCAGCGCTTTGATTTCAATTTTCAGTTTTTCGATGCGCTTTAGATATTTTTCTTCAGAGGACTGCATCGGCATCTAAGGTCTCCGGATGATTGGTGAAATTTTTTTCTTTAAGATGATTTTCTAAATATATGTTATTAAAGGGATTGTCAAGAAAAGGGAGGATTTCCGATAATAAGCCGGAAAGCCTCCCTTTTCTTAAGGCATATATTTATTTTGCAATTTTTATGATCTCCGCCGACACCTCGCGACTCAGTTCGGCAACAGCCAGGCTGTAAGCGGACACCAGCGCGCCATAGCCCTGGCCGGATACAGGCTGGGAAATGATCGAACGGTTGATGAACAATGGACCTGTGTCATTAGCTTTTTCCAGAATCGCCCATGTCACATTCAACAATACCGCACCTCCGTCTTGGCCTTCAAATTGGTGGATATCCAATGCAATCCGGTAATCAGGCTCTATCTGGCCTTTCCACGGAAAAGCAATCACCTTGGATGAGTCTAAAATAAGGGAAAGGTTTTCAGCCAAAATATTGAGAAAATCCTGATCCAGTTTGCCGCCCCATCGATTGAATTCAGACACATCAAGCTGGTTGGAGCCTAAGCGGGTAATAATCTGGGGCCTGTCCAGATAATCCGGAAACTGGGCAGGACCGATGCCGATCAGAACATCATGTCTGATTGAAGGCTGCGCCGGGGAGTATGCCGTCCCCCGGATGGAGGAGAGTGTAAAAAAAGTCACCGGAGGGGCTGCGCTGCGGCATGCGCCAAAAATGATAATTCCAATACATATTGCAACCACATTTCGCGACAGGTTTTTTAGTGATTTATTCATTGATCCCTTCCTTTCCCATAAATGAGTGAATCAGGATGCCGTTCCAAATAATCCACCAGCACCCGGATGGCGCGCGCCGCATCGGATAATTCTTCCATTGCGTTTCTTGCCTCGTGATTCAGCGGAGAATCAGCGCTGGTTGTCTTTTCAATATTGGCCAAGGTTTTTTTTGCCTGCTCCATCACGGCAATGGCCTCTGGGGCAAACCCTGTATTGATCGAGTCCATCGTTGACTGGACCTGAATGAGGATATGGTTTAAATTTTTTACAGCCGCACGCGCATCATCTCCCATCTCTTCAAGTGGGAGCTTGTCTATTTTGGATAAAGATCTTGCGATAGAGGCAAAAATCTCTTCCAGCGGCGTCTGAATCGCCGGCAGTTCAGGGTATTTATCATTCCAGATAATTGTTTGTGGCGGGACTTCCGGATGAAAATCAAGGTCCACCACCAGTTGACCGGTCAGAAGATTCCCGGTTTTTAACTGCGCCCTGAGGCCTTTTGCAACTAAAGACTCCATAAATTCTCTTTTTGACTTCAGACCATCCTGTATTTGATCTGATCTGAAAATCCTTTCCGGTTCGATTTCAATCAATACAGGAATTCGAAAATCTGAATTGTTAATGTCTATTTTTAAATTAATGTCCAAGACCTTGCCGATCTGAATGCCCCTGAACTCGACCGGCGCATCGGGGGAAAGCCCGCGGACAGAACCATTGAATTTGATCAGCCAATGACCTTTTACAGCATAGCTTTTTTTAAGCGTGTCCTGATAGCTGCTATACAAGGCAAAAATATCCCCGGGCTTGGCGGGCTCAGAAACATCAAGATTCACGGGTGAATCAAATGCGATGCCGCCAAGCATGAGGGTAATGATGGATTCCGTATTTACCTTAAGCCCGTTGGCGTCAACCGAAAAATCAAGCCCGCTGGCATTCCAGAACCGTGTATTTTGAAATACATACCGGTCATATGGTGAGTGGATAAATATTTTTATTGTAAGCGCCTGACCGTTCTCATCTAATTCATAGCCTTCCACTTCACCTACTCTGAGCTGACGAAAGTAAATCGGAGAACCGGAATCCAATGACCCGAGTTTGTCCGCCCGAAGAACATATCTGCTTCCGGGTATATCCGCGGTTACCACCGGCGGCCGCTCCAAGCCGGTAAATGAAAGCGATTTATTGCCTTCCTGGCTTGGATCTACAGCAATATAAGCGCCTGCCATCAAAGTGCCGAGTCCTGATATCTCTCCTGCTGAGATTCGAGGCCTTACCACCCAGAACCGGGTTTTATCCGTTAAATAAATTTCAGACTCTTTGACAAGCTTGGCTTTTAGGATGACGCTTGTCAGATCTTCACTCAGAGAAATCGAATCAACAAGGCCCACCTCCACATCTTTATATTTAATTTTGGTTTTTCCCGCTTCAAGGCCTTCCGCTGATTTAAAAACAATGGTAATTTCAGGGCCCTTTTCTGAGATGGTCTTATATATCAGCCAGCCTCCGATAATTGCGGCAACGATGGGCACGACCCATATCACTGAAAACGTTTTTCCGGCGCTGATAATCGCTTTCGGGGTATCAAACTGAACGTCAGCATTATTATGTTGTTCTGCCATGATCGTCCTCCATCAAACTGTATCCGAGATATGTTATTTTTTTTCTTTCCAATGTAGCGATACCCGACTTACGGATCTTGAGGTTTTTCCAGAACATCCCAGATCAGCCGCGGATCAAAACTCATTGCGGCAAACATGGTAACGACAACCACTGCTGCGAAAAACACCGCTCCCTGAGCGGCCTCTATATCCGCCAGGGCGCCAAGCTTTACAAGGGCAACCATGAGGGTTACCACAAAGATATCAACCATGGACCATCGGCCGATGGCTTCAATCATGCGGTAAAGACGGGTCCTGTCCCTGGGGCGCCATTTGGATCGGGTCTGCACGGTAATCAGCAAAAAAATGAGAATTAATAATTTTAATATCGGGACAAAAACGCTTGCAATAAAAATCACAAGTGCAATCGGCCACATACCGGTTTGTATAAAGTATATGACCCCGCTTAATATGGTATCAGACTCTGCATTCCCCATGGAAGTCACTTTCATAATTGGCAGCACATTGGCAGGTATGTAAAATATAATGGCGGCCAGCACCAGCGCCCAGGTTCTGGAAAGACTTTCCGGCTTTCGGATATAAAGCCTTTCGCCGCATCGAGGACAATATTCTTTGCCTTTTTCAACAATATGTTGGCCCGGTTTAGAAAGCAGATGACAGACAGGACAGCTTAACAATGAGGCATGTGAAGCGGATAAAAAGTTTTTAGTCATGCTTTACCCCCGGATTGTCGCCAGCGCTAATTTTATCCCAGATAATGTGCGGATCCAAGGATGCTGTCGCCCACGCCAGAATAATAATTAATGCGGCAAATGAATATAACGACAGGCCTGGAATGATGGTCCCCATTTTGGCCAGTTTGATGATGGAGACCAGAATGCCCAGCATGAAGACTTCCATCATGCTCCAGGGTTGAAGTTTGCGGATCAGACGGAAGATATGTGGCGTCTTCGGCGCCACACGCTGATACTTCAAAGGAAGCAAAACGTAAAATAATCCGCTCAGTTGAAAAAAAGGCGCCAGTATGCAGGTAATTAACACCAACGCGGCAAGCCCCTGCATATCCTGGTTATATAAAGCTTTTACGCCCTGGCTCAATGTGGTCTTCATCATCAGGCCCTGATTTTTCATTTCAATCAATGGGAACATGTTGGAAAGGAAAAACAGGATCAGGCCGGCGATTATTAAAGACAAGGTCCGATCCAGGCTGTTTTTTTTGTGAGAATATAAGAGCGCACCGCATCGGGAACATATGGCTTTCGAACCTTCAGGAACTGATTCGAGCCGATACAGCATGTCGCATTCATGGCAGGCGATCATCATATGTTCAGACAAAATACACCCTGATTATTGTTTTCTTGTAAACAGTGGCACAATTTTATGACATCCATGTTACAAATGAGTCGACACTGGCGTGTGACTATTTAAAAATTCTACCCTTTTTTGCGTGATTTCATCAATTGAATTTGTTATCGCCATGACATGAAAACCGCCGGGAACAAGATACAGTTCAACGTCGGGTATGTTTTTTGCGGCGAATTTTGCATCTTCCACAGAAACATCGGCGTCATCTGTTCCATGGATAATCAGAGTCGGGGTCTTGATATTCGCGAGCGGAAGGTCGTTGACTTTTTCAAGCTGCTCAACATCGTTTTTCATGCCGGATTCCCGAAGATCGCCGGGACTCATGCTTTGCATCAGACCGGTCAGCACTTTAACCCGCTTTGGGTCGTTCATAATATCATCCATTAACTTTCCGGTTTCATCTTTGTCTAAATCGCTTTCCATTTCGATGGTGGACATGCCGATCATCCGGGGTGCATGGGCGCCGACCACATCGGAAGTCCATAAAAACGGATCCTGATACATCAGATACCCGAAATAAATATTTTCCTCAATATTATCCTTTTTAATTACCCATTTCCTTGTCACGGCGCATTCCAGTATCAGGGCCCAGGTGCGCGCCGGATACCGGACGGAAAAATAGATGGCCGGAGGCCCGCCGGCCGAATAGCCGAGAACGGCGACCTGTTCGATATTCAAAGCGTCCAGAAGCGCGGCCGCCGCATCCGCCTGTTCTTCAAAGGTCGTTCCCACTTCAAGTGGAGTTCGGATATAGCCAGGCCTGGACCAGCTGATAATCCGGAATCCTTTATCAAACATGTCGCTAAACAAGGCCGAGGTTTGATCATATCCCCCGGGTCCCCCGTGCATAACTATAAGATACGGGCCCCTGTCGCCGTTAATCGCATATTCGACAGGCCCCTTTTTCGTATTAATGATTTTACTGCCTGCATATAGATCCCGAATCAAATTTTCCTTCCATTGGATATACGGGCCATGGGATTCCCGCGCCCTGGCCAGGAGCCGCCATTTCGGCAGTTCTTTTTCGCCGGATGCGGATCGATACAACTCCTTTTCCGTAATGCATGACGGGATGAACAATACAATGGCCATTGAAACCAAAAAATTGAATAATACTCTGTTTTTTGTCATCGTAACCATCCTGTCCGTTGTTTACAAAAAAAATAAAGAGTTGCCGGCATCCCTTCTTTATAACCGTTAGTGGTTGTCATATATTGCGGCCTGAACACCCAATGATCCTCCCAGCCCTTGGGAATCCGGAATACTGGCGATCGCAATGTCCTCGAAAAAAGTGTAGTGCGCCTCGATGGAGCGGTACAAAAGCTTTAGTTGCTGACGCAGCTCGGCATGCCGTTTAGGCGGCAGGGTTTGTATCAGATTTTCCAGCATGGACCGCATCCGTCTCATGATCTGGACGCTGCCTGCACCGCAATGACGGATTTCAATGCAGGTGAGGTGTACAAAATCCTCCCAGTTCGGCGTCCGGAAAATGAGCCGCGGCTCGCCGTCAACGTCGCAAATCTCTTCTCCGCGGACATGACGAAGACCGACCCGGCGAAGCAGACGGTGAAGCTGATCGATGGCAAGGACAGCGGTCGTTGGATCATTGATGGCCGGTGACAGCGCCTTGATGGCGATATCCACCAGGATGCGGAAAGCAAAGGTCGGGTCCTGGTCCATCGACCGTTCGGTTCCAAACGCCACCGCTCGACGCAGGACATGGTCTTCAATGGCGCCGGCGCCGCCGTATAAAAAAAATAAGGGCTCATCAACCGCAACGAAATCGCCGATCTGGGGGACGAATTCAATCATCCCGCCGGATTTTTTCGCCCGGGCGGCAAGAACCGCCTGATCCACGGCAAGCACAATCCCCGAGGCGCCCGCATTGACGACGGTCCGCGCCGGAGATTCGGGCTTTTTGGACAACGCGGAGGGGCGTGGATGATCGATCGACTCCTTATAGACACTTTCAATAACAGCAATCCCGAATTCTCCCACCCGCTGCACAATGCTTACGGGCCGCAGAAATCGCGCGGCGTAATCAATCAGGTAAAGAAACACCACAATCGACCATAGCCCCAGCACCCCTGTAATAAACAGGTTGAGCTGGTGGACAGTCTCACCCCCCATCTTGCCCAGCACCCGCAACGCGAACAGCAGGGTGAAGATGAAATAACTGACGGTAAAGCGGATGGCGTTGTCCCGCAGCAGTGTTGTCGCGATGATCCGGGGGGTATACTGCCCGCCGGCAACTTGAATCGCTACCAGCAGTGAACCGAAGGTAAAGACGAGAAGCGAAAGGTTGGCCGTGATGATCGTTTCAAGCGAAGATCGGGCCCCCACTGCCGTTGCGCCCAAAAAAGCGGTGGTTTCGCTTAGTCGACCTGTCAGCAGGAGCCAGTCGTCGAGACGGTAGATGACGCGGCTTATAACCCAGAAAGCCAGCAGCGCAAAAAAAGGCATGAGCCACAGTGAGGATTTGATGTAATTTTTTATGATATACCGCTGATTCCGCTGCATATAACCTTCTCCCTTAGGATGTTACAATCCATTTCCCCACCGGTACTGCCAGAGAATCCCTACCAGGTCGAAATCAGTCCCGATACTGGTGCGTATGCCGGTGCTGGCGGTAAGCTTAATCGAGTTGTTTCGGTTCACGGGAAACGCAAGCGTGGCGCCGAATCGTGAATTTTCATTGATATCCTCACCCTCAACGCCGTCTGTTGTCGTGCGTCCTCCGTAATCGTAAGTTCCGCTTAATGCCGCCCAAATACCGCGGCCAAGGGTGTATGTGGCGTGTATCTGCGAGGTGTAAATAGGGTCCTGCTCCAGCGTCTTGCCGCCAAAGAAGTCATCATTATTGGTAAAGAGAAACGCGCCGGTGGAAACCTCAAGGGTAAATGCCCCCCATGCCTTTGAGATTCCCATGTCGGGTTTCACGAACCATCGGTTATTGCCAAGGTTCACCAGTTTGTCGGAATCATATTGTCCAAGGGGCGCGGATATTTGAAGGCTTGCCCCGATAATTAAATCCTGCTGGTAGTCTGCGAATTCTTCCATTGACAATGCAGGTGCGCCATAGAAATTGACCGAGAAACGCATAAGTGGATCATGTAACCCGGAGACCTGACGTTCTCTGGGCTCGCCATCAACCATTGCGCTTCCGGAAAGTTCGGAATAAGGCAATATGACATCGAACTTCCCTGATTTACCCCACACATCCAGTGTCCGGGCATAGGCTGTAATACAGGTATTCATCGTCAATTCAGCGTCTTCTATCGGCAGCGAGCCTGAGGTTGACAATCCGCCGTCTGAATACGCATATCCTGCGAGCAGAAAATTAATGCCTACCGGTGTATTGACATAAGCCCTGGGCTCGATTTCACCGGCATGGGCAGTCACGACTGCAAGCAGGAAAGCTGTCGTCGCCGATGCAATTCTTAATCGTCGGGTCAATGCCCGATGAATGAACATGATGAAGCGACAGAGAATAGCATTCATTGAAAACATCGACGAACCGGCCATATTGATTATCACATTCATCCCAATCGCAATCGACATGGATATTATGATTGTTTTTCCAGGAGCATTCGAATTTCGCGCTGTGGGAAAGGAATCGACATCCCTGCCGCCCGGATTGCGTCGTAAACAGCCACGGCGAGATCGCTTCTGACTTTTGGCCAGTCAATATAATCATTTGTCCATGCCCGGAGTTCATAATTGATAGAGTTATCTCCAAAACCTGTCAGAATAACCTGCGGCAAAGGATGATTAAGTATATTGGGGTTTTCTCTTGCCACAGACTCAATCACTTCGATGACTTTACGGGGCTCGGATTCGTAATTGACACCTACCGGCAAATCAATGCGCCTGCGCTGGTCGCTGAATGTCCAATTGGTCACCTGCTCTGCGACAAGATGTGAATTGGGAATAATTATCTCGGCGCCCTGGCGGGTTTGCAAAATGCTTGCGCGTATGCCGATCCGCCTCACTGTGCCCTGGATACTTCCAACTTCAATCAAGTCATCTGCATGAATCGGCCTTTCAAAGAGCAATATCAAACCTGAGACAAAGTTATTGACCACGCTTTGAAGGCCAAATCCGATGCCAACGCCGAAAGCGCTGATCAAGACAGTTATTTTGGTCAAGTCCATTCCAAGCAACCCGATTCCCACCACAAACCCGACAACCATGATCAGGTAATGAAGAAGACGGGTCATTGCGTATGAAATACCATGGGAGACCTTTGTGCGGGGATATATGTCTTCATTGAGCACAAAACAGATGAAGCGGGATAGAAAATAAGCTGTCAATACGCTGAGAATAAAGGCAAACACATCCCCAAGAGAGATACTGATAGATCCCCTTTGAAGTCTTGCTTCAAGCAGGTTATTGAATTGCAAAATAGTCGGCTGGAAAAGACCCACATAGTCCAATACGCGGAATACCCATGTCCCTGCCGCTACCCAGACCAAGAGGCGAAAAATACGGCGTTCCAGTAAGTTGAAATGACGGCTTACCATGTTTAGGTAGCGCAGCGGCCAGACGCGGAGGCTATATGACACAACACCGCACAATACTTTTATTATAACAAAGAGCTCTAACGCCAAGGCGCTGCCGATGATAACGGTTGAAATAAAAAAATGCGCCGCAAGCAAATATCCCAGGATGCCGGCTACCAATCCGGCAGTAAAAAGGATCATAACGAAGATAATGCCCGCCCGGTAAACTTCATACCGATTCATACCGGTTGCCCGGATAAAAGATGGCTGAAAATTCCTCTGCATCAGCAGCCATCCCAAAACGCCTACCCCCGCAAGGGCTTCAAGCAAAAGCATGATCTGATTAAAGAAAATTGCGGAGGAAAAAGCATGCCGGACCATATCAAGGGCAAACAAGAAACCCAGTACATTTAATACCAAAAAGATCTTTCGATCGATGACCGGTTTCATCAATCGGATAATAGCTATCAACACGATGACTTCAAAGAGATTCTTCACCGTGGATGAAGTTGAAAAAATGGGCCCGGATGCAATAAACAGCGTAACGATAAGCGATACAATACATGGATGGTCAAACTCTCTTTTAATCAACAATGAGCGTTCATCTAAAATCCATTGCTTATATTTGCTTCGTATCATGATGAACAGCGCTGACAGAAGAACAAAACATCCTAAATGTATCAAAATTTGAGGGTTGGGCGTAAAAAAATAAAGTTCAATATCTGATTTCGGGTAAGCGACGATTTGGCTCAGTTGCGCAGAGTTGATGATAGTTGAGCGGGTCCATAGATCATGGCTCCAGATCGGCCGCCGCTCTATACCCGAAATTTCGCCGATTGCCGCTCTCTGGAGCAGGGCAATCTGGTCCAGCATTGACTCGCATTGTGCGATCTTTTCAACGGCCTTGTTTTGAAGTTCAAAAACAACCGTTTGCCTGTTCTGAAAAATTTCCTTTTCCGTTTCGATGGATTGAATGACTTCTTTGATCTGTTGGATAATTGATTCCTGAACCAGTGCCTTGGCGGCATCATCAAGGGTCAGACCCCAAATCTTTTGAAGATCTCCAAGTTGGCTTAATATCGATTGGTATTTGTCCGCCCGGCTTGAGAGAAACCTCAGGCTTTCATCCATCACGGCTTTGTTATTTTGCCACAACGATCCTTCGGCCTGGAGTCTTTCCAACGAAGGATTCGTCTGGAGAATCTTTAATGTCGCATTTTCTTCCTTTGCCATACGATCAATGTCATCAGACATTTCCTGGGCTTTCTCATTGAATTCTTGGTTTGTTTTAACTTGTTTATTTAACTCACGGATGAAATCGGATACCTTGATGGCCTGAGTTGCGATTTCTGAAAGAGGAATCGGCTCCGGCGCCGCCGGCTGATTCGCCGATTGTTCTTCCCCCGCTGCAAACCCCGTTAATATCGCCAAAAACATCGGTATGAACAGGCCGGTACGCAAAAAATTCACGGAAATGCGCTGCATTAGATTTTTTAGAGTTGACCGTTTTGAATGAATGACGCTTTTGAGTTTCATTTTCGATCCCTGGTTATCATAATTTTTCAAATAGTGCGCGGCATATCGGGATGAACACAAATTTTATTAATACTATCAGTTAATTCTTATGTTTGTCCAGTTTGATTACCAGGGGCCCCTCGATTGCTTTCATGATATAGGATGCGGGAAGGCCGTTTTCCAAAAGTTGCGTCAACGCCCTCAGATATTTGCGGATGTGGAGAAAAAAGTTCAGGTAACCATTGCACAGATACTGAAGCCCCGGCTCGTTATAATACGTCCTTAAAAAACGATGCTTCGGACACCCCCCCTGACAGGCCGCAAGCACTTCACATTCCCTGCACAGTTTCGGCAGGGCGGATTCTTTGGATGTCCCGAATCCTGATCCCAAGGATTTATCGCACATTTCAATAAGGGATCCGGAAACGATGTTCCCCAGCCGGTGCTGGGGATAAACGCAATGATCGCAGGCATACACATACACATCCCCGTTATGCTCAATCACCAGGGAACGGCCGCATTGCCTGGAATGGATGCAGACCGGCGACGGATTGCCGATCCATGCGTTGAGCGCCCACTCGAAGTTCATAACAAAGATTTTGCCCACATCGTGACGGACCCATTCTTCATAAATGGCGATGAGAAAATCGCCGTATTCCTCTGCAACAACCGACCACGGGGTGAGTTCGGTCTGTTTTTCTTCCTGGTTCAATAGAGCCGGCCCGGCGAATCGCAGGCCGAGATCCTTGCCGGTCTGATCCGCAAGGCGTTCCACAATCGGCGCGAATTGAATGAATTCGACGCCTTCATGTTTAAAAAAACGGTACACATCCAAAGGCCGATTGGCTGTTTCACGGGCGACGCTCGCCAGTATGTTGTAATCGATCTTATGCTTTTGAAGAAGCTTCAAACCGCGCATCACCTGATCAAATGTCCCGCTGCCTTTGCGATCCCGGCGATACCGGTCATGAATCTCTCTGGGACCATCCAGGCTGAGGCCGACCATGAAATGGTGCTTCTTTAAAAAAGAACACCATTCATCGGTCAAAAGGGTTCCATTCGTCTGGATTGAATTAACGATTGTTTTAAGCCCTGATAACGAGTTTTGAAGCTCAACCACTTTTTTGAAAAAATCGATTCCCAGCAATGTCGGCTCTCCTCCCTGCCAGACAAACTCAACCACCCGCGTGGGCTGGGAAGCGATATAGTTGGCGATAAATGCTGCAAGCACGTCATTGGACATCCGGTATGATTCACCGGGGTCGAAAAGCGCCAGTTTTTCAAGATAAAAGCAGTACTCGCAATTGAGATTGCAGACCGGCCCGATGGGCTTGGCGACCATGTGGATGCCCTGAGCCTCGCTGTCGGTTGTTCTTTTTTCCGCACTCATCCTGCTTTGATATCCATGCTTTATTTATTAGAATCCAGATGAGTTGACCGCGATTCTTCAGGCATGGGGTTTAAGAATAAGCGGATCAATCCTCCCGGCCCCAGGTGGAGCCGGACAACGGACAGCATGTTATAACCCAGTAAAGCACCTGAAATGCAAATCGAGTTCACCCAGACATGATAAATATCAACATGATGGAATATTGCACTTAATGAAGGTCCGAAACCGCCGTATTCATGCCGACCATCGAAAGCCTTTTCAATAAGCAGAACGATGAGCACGCCCAGGGAGTAAAACACGGTGCGCAACATAACATCAACCAATGCCGGTCGTTTCCTTACCCATGCACCCATCTGGAAATGCTCAAGCACTAATACAACTTTGGCGAGAATCAGTGCGCCGACCAGCGCGATCGTCAATCCGTGGAAGTGGATCTGGTATTCTATGAGGATAAGCTCTTTGAGAACAATCAGCACACCCAGCCACACTGAAAAATAGAGCGTGGCCAAAAACATCGACTTGAATTCTTCTTTTGCTTTTTGTTTAAAGCTCAAAGCATTATTCCTTTGTTATTATCTACTTTAAGACCCCGGCCGGCGTTTAATCGCGCACGGCAGGCTGACGGATTTTCTTTGTTTATTCACAGGCCGCAGCGAAAAATCTGCGGCCTGTTCAATTTTAATGCATTAAATACAGTATATGTGGCCTGTTGCCAAATCCAACTAATCCGACGCAGCCTTCTTTTTAGCGGACTCCTGTTGGCCTTTTTCCGCCGCTGCGTTTTCCGGAGCAGGCATTGGTTTAATCTCAACCGTGACATTCGGGATATGCCCGGTAAAACGCGATTTAGCCTCAGATCCGATGGCCTCGACCACCGGTGTGCCAAGGTCGATGCCCACATCAGCTGTTTCATCCGCGGAAAACATCATGGCCTGGGTGTGCTCGATACGACCCTCAGCCACCTTTTCATCGTTCACATAGAGGGTTCCGGTCCCTCCTTTGCCAGGCCCGCCGCCGTCATAGTCAAAATCAAACTTTATTGTGGCTTTTCCGGGAGGCAGCGGTTTGGTTGCAGAGATTGAACTTCGCTGCAAACCAAGATAGTTGTAATCATAGGCCGGGATTCCGTCTTTCACATACAGGGCCCATCCGCCGAATCTTCCGCCCTGGGCGAGAATGGCGCCATTCGCGCCGCTGTCCGGCACATCGATCTCAGCGGTAATCGTCTTTGATTTGTTTTTCACATTAAGGAATACATTTTCCATCATGCCGGTCATGCCTTCGGCAAGCGTCAGCGTCGTCCGGCCTGCCATCAGATCCGGGCGATTAACCATTGAAGCGTTAGTGCGCTCGAGAACCCGGTCATCTAAGGGCAGAACATGGTGTGTTTGGGCTTCTTTCATGAAAAGATCCTGCATTTCCTTGAGCTTTTTCGGCTCTTTCGCCGCCAGGTCATTGACCAGACTGAAGTCAGCGCGAACATTATAGAGCTCCCAGGCGTCCTTATCCAATGTGTTGCGCGGTTGATATTCCCACGGCGCCCGGTGGATGGTGCGCGCGAACCAGCCGTCATGATAAATGGCGCGATTGCCGGCAATCTCAAAGTACTGTGTGATGTGGCGCTCCTTTGCCTTGGCATCGGCAAATGAATAGAGAAGGCTCACACCTTCCATGGGAATCTGGGGCGTTCCATCCACCATCTTGGGCTGCGGCAGGCCGGCCGCCTCCAGGATGGTCGGCGCCACGTCAATCACATGGGAAAACTGGGCGCGAATTTCATTTTTCGCCTTTATCCCCTTGGGCCAGCAAACCACCATGCCGTTGCGGGTGCCGCCGAAGTCCGAGGCCACCTGTTTCATCCATGCAAACGGAGCGTCAAACGCCACTGACCAGCCCGCCGCCATATGCGGGTATGTCTCGGGTCCGCCCCACTTGTCCATCACTTTGAGCATATCTCCAACCTCCTCACGCACGGCATTGAAATACGTATACTCATTAAACATGCCGTTTTCACCGCCCTCGCCGCTGGTGCCGTTGTCTCCTGCGATGTAAAAGACAAGGGTATTTTCGGCTTCACCGGTCTCGGCAACCGCATCCAGCATCCGCCCGATTTCATGATCAGTGAAATCAAGATAAGCAGCAAACACTTCAGCCTGGTGAGCAAACAGGCGTTTCTCGTCATCGGAAAGTGCATCCCAATCTTTGATCGCGGCAGGTTTGGGGGCCAGCTTGGTCCCCTCAGGAATAATGCCTGATTTAAGCTGCCGGGCAAAGGTATCCTCACGCACCTTGTCCCACCCCTGGTCGAATTTTCCCTTCCATTTTGCGATCCATTCTTGGGGCGCGTGATGCGGCGCATGAACGGCGCCGGGCGCAAAGTAGACAAAAAAAGGCTTATCCGGGGTTATGGCTTTCTGGAACTTGATCCAGGCCACAGCATTGTCGGTCATGTCGGTCATGAAATGATAATTCGGATTATCCGGTAGATCAACCTGGGTGACGCCGTCATACAGATATGGCGCCCACTGGTTGGTTTCACCGCCGATGAATCCGTAAAATTTGTCGAATCCCTGGTGAGTGGGCCAGCGGTCATATGGCCCGGAAACGCTGGTTTCCCATGCAGCGGTTTCATGCCATTTGCCGAACGCGGCTGTGCTATAGCCGTTGAGCCTCAAAATTTCCGCAACCGGAGATGTGGCATTGGGGATCTGACCCGTGGCGCCAGGAAACCCGGTGGCCATCTCAGTGATAAACCCCATATTCACTGTATGGTGATTGCGGCCGGATTTCAGCGCCGCCCGGGTTGGAGAAGACAGCGCGGTGGTATGGAAATTATTGTAGCGCAACCCGTTTTGTGCCAGGCGGTCCAGGGTCGGCGTAGGGATCGGTCCTCCGTATGTCGACGTGGCGCCAAACCCCAGATCATCAATTAAGATGATCACCACGTTCGGTGCTCCGGCCGGCGCTTTGACATCAAAATGTTCTGGCATCTTTGCGTTTCGGGCATCCAGCTCCGTATAAACAGGCCGTTTGGGTTCCTGGATGGGCAGGATGGTGCGGTCAATCAATTTTTTAGCTTCAGGCGCTGTGCGATCTGCTGCTGACGCGGTTGTGGCGCAAGCCGCTCCCAGCGCAAGACCTAAAACGCCAAGCGCTGTTTTTTTATTCAAGTTGCTCTTCCATTTTTTCATATGGCTCTCCTTTCTATTAGGCGTTATTTTATTTTCAGATACTCTCGCCGGTATATTTTTCATCATCTCCTGTTTGTTGCCCTCAAAAAATCATCTTAAATCTGAGACCGAAAACCGTGGCCGTATGAATCTTTTCCCTGATTGGAATGCCTGATGCTCGCTGATATTCCTGAGCCCCTTTGACGACCTGAATATCCGGGGTTATCTGCATCCAGGGGGCGATTCCGATATTGTAATACGCCTCAAAACCCTGCTCATCTTTAAAGACCGTCCGGGTCATGATGGGACCGGTAAACTTGGGCTGGTTGATGTCCAGATAATAATACCCGATGCCGAATCCGTCATCTGGCCGGCAGGATATAAACCCTTTTCCGCCGAAGCCGATGCTGTAGAAATACTCCATGGGGTTTGGATTGCCATCTGATACGCCGAACCGGCCGAAAATCCCGATGCCCTTGCCGGAACCCTTTTTCTCTTCCACAAGGTATTGGTCGAAGTTATAAAACACCGCCCAGGAATCATTTTCTTTTTCAATTTCCCTGTTTTCAATCAGGAATCGCGTGCTTTGATCAATGGATGTAAACGTCTTGGTGGAATAGCCGGCGCCTATCGATTGATGGCCGGTATGGTCTAAAAAGTCGGTTCTGAGCCTGGCGCCACCGGCATACACGTTGTTGCCGTTCGCAAGGTCGTCAAACCCGCTGGTGTTGGGCTGCCCGTCTGCGGAAAGCGCCAGAATGCTGATAATGGCAGCGTCCGGATTTTCTTTGACCGGCAGAATAATTCCGCCGGCGCCCACCGTTGAGTAAGGAAGGGCCACAAGAACGACCGGATTGAGATTAAACGCCGTATTGAAAAACTGGTCATCGCCTTTTCCGTGGGCAAAATCATTCATATCCCCTGAAGTGGTATCGAATTTACCTATGGTGAGCCCGAAATGGCCGGATAGAAACTGGGTGAAGGAGACCTCCGGGACACATAGCTCATCTTTTCCCGGAAGCGGAAAAATCTGGTTGGTGTTGACCGGCATCAATGCCCCTGTATATCCATTAGCAGCGTCTTCCCAATTCCCTTCAGCCTCAACTTTTATAAAACCTCCAGGCCACAAGCCCAGTTTCTGGGTATTTATATTGAGGTTAAACTCCCCCCTGCCGCCGTATTCCCATTCTTCCTCCTTGCCGCCGTCCACGACTCCTTGCTCAATCTGGGTCAAGCTTAAATCAAAGGTCACTCCTTTTTTCGCAAGCTCATTCCGGAACCCGCCCCAGTCGCCCGTAAGTGTAGAACGGGATGACAAATCCCCCGAGTACGGCCTTTTATCGTCTGCTGAAAAAGAAAGGGTTGAGTACAGCAAAACCCCTAAAACAATAGTCAACGCACGAAATTCAAATAATCTCATGGCCACTCCATTATTATTATTATTTATCAAGCTTGATCACCAACAGTCCATACACATCCCCGTTATGCTCAATCACCAGGGAACGGCCGCATTGCCTGGAATGGATGCAGACCGGCGACGGATTGCCGATCCATGCGTTGAGCGCCCATTCAAAGTTCATGACAAAGGTTTTACCCACATCATGCCGGATATAGTCTTTATAAATAGCTATGCTGCATGTAAGTCGCGTTGACATCGTTTCGATCATCATCTCCCTCAAAAGACCAGATGTGATTGCCAAGAAAACCGATTGTCCATGGCCCTGTTTGTTTCAGCGCCACTGCGGTCGGTCCGGCGCCCCATTTCCTGCCGCCGAGCGCCTCATCGGACGCTGTGGGTAGCAACCACGCCGGCCCCGCGCCCCAAATTAAGCCGCCCGCCGTCGGCGCTTTGGGTGAAAAAAACTGATTGGCCACAGTATCGCCCAGGCCGGACTCGTTCATCGCCTCAAGCGGAAAATCCTGTTGATCGACAAGAGGCACAATGGTTCGGGTGATCACAATCCAGTCATCATTTAAGGAAAACGGAATGACCGGTTGAATGTTCAGGAGGCTGACCGCTGCGTCATCGTTTCGCCCGCCGAATTCATCGTAGTTATACTGAACTGGCACACTGATCAGCGAGGCGATGGGGTTGGCCAGTTTCTTGGCTATTTCCAACGCCTGGTCATCGTCCTGTGCAAAAGCAGGAGTTGGCGGGGTTGCGGCAATCATGATCATTAAAAAAATTATCCATCCAAATGTTTTCATGCAGAATTCTCCTTATTTAAATTAGATTGCCATTCTGCTGGTCAAGTTTCTGCAGTTCAAGGCCAAATTCGGCTGGTCCCTGTCGAACTTGGTGGCCTTTTTACGCTGGAACCTATTTACATACAGGAACTTATGGGATTGGATCGACAGCCTCTTCGATGTCGTGCCCATTGAACCCAAGTCCGTCCAATACCTGTTGCCATTGCCCGGTATTGGACAGCACCTGTACTAAAAAAAATCAACCTCAAACCGGAAAATGCATTTTTTACATGATAAGTCAGGGCATAGGCTCAAGCGTTTACGCCGCCCTTTCCCATTATAGCGGGCGTATGGCATACGTTTTTTAATTGCCCGGATGATAAGAAATATTAATGTAATTAAAAAGTTCGGCGGCAGTCGTAATGTTGGATATATCGGAATCGATGGCACTGTTTTTTCCCAGCACATGACCATGCCCGACAATTTCAGGGGTCATCTGCGCGGGGCTGTCATCAATATGAAATAGCGAACGCCACACAACGGACGGCTGTCCATTCCAATCGCTGTTCTCCTTTGAATAAAACGCATTGTAATCAATTGACACATTTGCTTCGATAAAAACCGTTAAATCTTTTCCCTCATATTTTTTCGGAATCTCCCAGAGAATCGTATGGACTTCACCGGACGGGGTGGCCCCGGAAACCGCGTCAATCTCCGGACCCTGTTTTTGCGGCCGAAAGCCCGTCCATACGGGCAACGCGCTAGGGCGCTCATCGGCAAACATCCATTTGTCTTTACCCGCCCCCTGGGTCACAAAAACGGTTTCATGGCTGCCGCTGTCGGACACCACCCAAACGGCGAGCTGGGGGTATTTGGTTCCCATCAGCCAGGGATAATTCTCGGTATTAAAGGAGA
>JALOPH010000177.1 GCA_025453995.1 Desulfobacterales bacterium | reverse complement strand
CAAAACCGAAATCGATGGCGTTTTTTTTAAGAAAGCTGACATCGCCTTCACGATCTTTGCCAAAAGCATAATCCTTGCCGATAACAATCGCCTTCATGCCGATGCGATCAATCAGTAAATCCTTGAGAAACCGGCGGGCAGAGATGGAAGCGAATGCTTCATCAAATTGGATACAGATCAGAACAGCTGGGTTGGTGTGAGACATGCGCTCGATTTTTTGATCAAAAGACGTAATCAGCGGAGGCCATCCGTTTTTTTTCAGCACCCGGATGGGGTGCGGGTCGAAAGTGATCACAACTGAAGTCCCCTCAATGGATTCAGCCTTTTCTATGACCTGGTGGATGATCGCCTGGTGACCTTTATGGACTCCGTCAAAATTGCCGATGGTCACAACAGCGTTTTTAAATTGAGTCTTAATGTCATATATATTCTTAATCAGTTTCATTATATAATCAGCCTAAAAATGAAATATTGCGCTTGACAGAAAATTTTGGCAGATATATATAAATTTTTCTTTTGCAAATCAATCCTTCTTTTAAATTCATCAGCCGAAGTGGCGGAATTGGTAGACGCGCTAGGTTCAGGGTCTAGTGGGGGGTTCCCCGTGAAGGTTCGAGTCCTTTCTTCGGCACCATCAATAATGTCATGGAGTTATGGTTTAAACCTTAACTCCTTTTTTTATTTCCTTAAAGGCTTTGGCTAAAGATTACGATTTGATCGCAAGCAAACTTTCCCGTGGATCAAATGTTGATTTTGACGATTGTTTGATGCTTGTTAAAGCCCATAAAGATATCATAGATATCCTGTAGTGATTTTGTGACCTTGGGAAATAAACGTTTTCATTCTGATCGGTTAAAAAATACATTTAATAGTTATTTTGAAAAGGACGCAAAAAAAAACAGCAGGATGAAAGTGATACATGAAGAGATATCTCTTGAATATGCCTTGTCTCAATTGTTTTCGCCAAAACAAAAAGAATTATTTAAAAAGAAATTAAGCGGTGAACTTTTTACAAAGACGGAAAGGGAGTATTATTCCCGTAGAGTAAAGAAAAAGGTCTCAGCTCTTGCCAACCCGGAGCTCCACCGGTTTGCCCAAAAGTTGATGTATTATTAATCGGTGAAACAGCAATTATATTATTGACTTGTTTTCTGAACATATTGTATATATTAAAAAAAATAATAATATTCGGAGAATAGTCAAATGAAATCACCCATTGGCTCCTTTCGTAAAGACCGAATCTTTCCGATGGTTTTGATAATGATTACCCTAATCGTCGGATTATTTTCACTGACGGCCTGCGCCACTAAAAAAGCATACAGCGGACCGGAGCTCACCTCCGACAAAATCGCCATTATCAGGCCTGATGCGGATAAGGCATTCACTGAGATCAAGATACTTACAATAGATGAGTATGAGTTGGAGTTTTTTGAGTCCGAAGTCGCAGTATGGCCCGGCAACCATAAGCTGTCCATTGAAGTCAAGCTGGCGTTTCCCTATTTAAATGACGCACTGGCTTTTAATCAAAATGTCTCGTTTAATGTGCAAGCAGGTCATGTGTATACCATTAACGGCAAAATCGATTCGGTGAAAAATGAAGGCTTTTTGTGGGTAACATCAGACAAGGCGCCGGATCAATTTGTGGGTGGCGCAAAAATTGGGCCTGTAAAACTGCTGACATCCACTCCTTAAACTAAATTCTTTTTCATGAATTTGAACTGATTTTGTTCAATAATGTTGCCGCTTCGTCGTGTTCCGAAAAATTCTTCATTTCAAGACATTTTGTTAATTCTGTTTTTGCCGGATCTATCTGACCATCAGCATGAAGCGCCAGCGCGAGATGATATCGCATAGCGGCCAAGTCGGGACGTTTTTCAGTGGCCATGCTGAATTGAGTCAGTGCGAGTTTATAAGAACCCCGCTTGTAGTGGATCCATCCGAGAGTATCGGCAATATAGGGATCATCGGGCGCAAATTCTTTAGCCTTCAGCGCCAGACGCAAAGCTTCACTGAGATCAGGATGCGGACCGGTGGCTTTCAGCCACGCAAGGTTATTTGCGGCAGGCACGAATTCAGGATCAAGCTCAAGCGCTTCTGAATATGCTTTTTCAGCGCCAATGAGGTCGCCTGTCTGGTCCAGCAGAGTTCCAAGGGCCATATGTCCTTCGACAAAATCAGGCTTTTTTTGTATCAGAATTTTGTTTGTTTCTATAGCCCGCTCAATATCGCCTTTTCTAACCAAAAAATCGGCACGCATCGAATACACATACGGGTTTTCAGGAGCGAATTTCTGAGCTTGATCCAGAAGTTCCAATGCTTTGTCCGGTGAATCGCCATAGTCAAACAGGAGCCCGGCCTGCAACATCATATGATCAGGGTTTTCGGGGCTTTTTTGGCTCTGTTTTTGCGCCAGTGCGATCGCCTGATCAGTTCTTCCCTGACGAATGAGCATGTCGGTCATGGTTGCCAGAGCGGGGCTGAAATCCGGATCTAAGGTCAGAATTTTTTCTAAAGAACTCGCGGCTTCTGATGCGTTATTCTGGGCCAGACAGGCTAAGGATTTGGTATATAGAATTTCCACATTATCCGGAGCGTAGGGCTCGATTTTCTTTAAAAACCCAACAGCCTTAGCTGCTTCTCCTATTGATAAAAGCGATTTTGCAAAAATAATTCCTGCGCGGAGGTCGCCCGGAGTTCTTTGCAAAACCTTTGCGGAATTGATTTTGGCGGCTTCAAAATCTCTTTTCAGCAACATGTGATATGCCAGAATGGTTCTTCCATCAGCATCATCCGGCGCCAATTGAAGCACCTGATTAACGGCATTTAATGACAGCTCGGTTTCCCCCTTGTTAAGGTGAGCCACAGATTTTAAAGAATAGGCTTCAACCCATCGTGGATTTTCTCTGATAAGCGTATCAATAATAGCCAGAGCTTCTGAATTTTTTTGATCTTTGATGCACAGTTTGGCTTTGATTAAATTTGCCAGCGGGTGTTGCGTGTGATCATTCAGGATTTGTGTGATCTCACTTGAAGCAAGTTCATATTTTCCCGATTCATAATAATAATCGGCAAGCATTGCCCTGACATTATCCGGGTTTTCCGAATTGGCAATCGCGTCTTTATAGGTGTTTTCGGCTTTTTCAAACTCGCCTGTTGTTTGATAGAATTTGGCGAGCGTAATATAGGTCATATCCAGTTTCGGATCCTTTACGACAGCCTTCAGAAAATATTGCTCGGCTTTTGTTTGCTGACTCTCTTGCATGTAAAATTTCGCCAGGTCCAGATAAGGCTCAGGTTTGTCCGGATCTCTGGCAATAAGGCTTTGAAGAATCTGCTCTGCCTCAGCAGTTTTTTTCAGGCTGATATAGAAAGCAACGAGCTCTTTGAGGTGGCTTGGCTCAGGGTTGAGCTCAACGGCTTTTTTCAAAGCTTTTTCAGCCTCGTCCATGCGGTTTGCAGCGCTCAGGGTGCGCGCGTAAACGATATAATACCCGCTATTTCCGGGATTCAATTGCAGGGCGCGATCAATCGATTTTTCAGCCGCGTCGATTTTATTTTCTGTCAGTTCGATCTGGGCAAGCAGGGAATAGGCGTCAGAAAAATTTTGATCAGTTTCTAAAATTCTGTCAACTTGTTGACGGCTTTCCTGGAGTTTCTTTCCAAGGAAATAAATTTCCGCGATTTTTATAAGCGCATCCGTGTTTTTGGGCTCAAGGGACGCCGCCCGTTCAAGTTCCTTTAGGGCTTTTACCGGCTGCATGGTTTTCAAATAGGCAAGGCCCAACCGATAGCGGGCATCCGCGTGTTTCGGATCAATCTGTAAGACATTGCGGAATTCGATGATCGCAGCCTTATAGTTTTCGGATTTAGAATATTCCAACCCTTTTTGAAAGTGATGCGCCTTGTTTTCTTCAATATTTGAACAGCCGTTTGAAAAAATAAGAGACAGGGAAATTGTCAATAGAAAATATAAAACATTCATCAGTCTTTTCATCATGGCTTTCCGGAATTATAAGGTGAATTTAGTATTTGAAAAAGATTTAATTATGATATATTTTTTTGCAATTATATTGAATAAATTTTAAATGTCAATTTGGAAGCGCTAAAGCAAAGACCTATTTAACGTCTGAAAGAAAACCCCCCTCTCCCTGCCACTCCCCTTCAAAGGTGAGAGGCGTATGGTTTTCCGTTCGGACACTTTATAAATGATCCGATGAACTTTATTGATTGGAAGGAATAGGTGAAAGATGAACTTGATACGTGAAACAACAGAGAATGCCCGATTGATTATATTCCGGAAATATGCCTGCAAATTTCAGCTGACGATCAGCTTGATCGGTCGAATTTTATTTTTTCTGACCGCGGGGATTTTTTTCTTGAATAACCTGCCTGCTGAGGCGCAGGGGCCGGAAACTGGAGAAGTCATGGGCGTATATAAATTCGATGTGGGAGATGTTTTGGATGTCATCGTATACGAAGATCCCGACATGTCTCGTACCGTTACGGTGCGCAGCGACGGCAGAATCTCTCTGCCGCTGGTCGGAGAAATCATGGCTTCCGGGTCGACGCCGGAAGTTTTGACTAAAACTATAACTGAAAAACTCACAAAGTATGCGGATGACCCCAAGGTGACCGTGATTCTTGCCCAGGGAAGGGAAAGGGTCTTTTATATTCTGGGCCAGATCGAGGAGCCAGGCCAATATGCAATTACCCAGCCGGTTACTGTGCTTCAGGCAATCGCCCGCGCGGGCGGATTTCTTGAGTGGGCAAAAAAATCACGGATCATGATCGTCAGCGCTCCGGGAGAGCCTCAGAAAATTACTTATTTTAACTATGAGAATTTTTTGGGAGGGGACGATGCGGGAAATGTATTGATCAATCCCGGAGAAACAATTGTGGTTCCCTGATGATAGGAAAGAACGACGCTTTATAGATTTTTTTCATCCGGATTCATTCTGGAACATGAATATGAATCGAATATCGAGAGAGGATGATGAATACAGAAATTCCGCAATTAGATCTTATAACCAGATATCTGAATTTATTGATCAGCCGCCACAAACTGATATTTGCAACTGCTTTGCTGGTCGTTTCAATTGGGTTTATAATCTATCTCAAAATACCCAAAATTTACCAGTCCAGCGCATCGATTATGTATCAGGAGCAGAATATCAATCCCTCAAGGCTCTCTCCGGATCAGGAAATGAGAATTACCGAAATGGTCAACACGGTTACCCAGCAGGTGTTGAGCCGGGTGAATCTTATTCAGATTGTCAATGACTTTAATCTATATCCCTCCATGCAGAAGCGTTTTCCGATCGATGACATCATTGAGTTGTTAAGAGAAAAGGATATTGATGTAAACGTACAACGGGAAAGGGGCAATGTGTTCAGCGTCGCATTCAGGGGCGATGATCCCCAAACGGTCATGGCGGTAACCAATGCGCTTTCCATGAAATTTATTGAAGAAAATATAAGGGTCCGCGAAGAACGGGCTCGAGAAACCGCCAGCTATATCCAGGATGAACTTCGCATGTCCAAAGAAACCCTTCATGAAAAAGAATCCCAGATGCGGGATTACAAGATGAAATACTATAATGAAATGCCTGAGGAGCGCGCCAACAACATGAACCGTTTGAACGCTCTTCAGGAGCAGTTTCAGGCAATACAGACAAATATTTCAGATCGTGAGCAAACACGACTGCTGGTTTCTGAACAAATCGCAATTCGAAAGAATATTCAGGATTCTTCTTCTGGATCAGAAACCGGCGGCGGCGGCACAATAGACGAACTTATTGCGGCACGCAATACGCTCAAGGAACTTAAAACAAAATACACTGATGAGCATCCACGGGTCAAACGTCTTGAAAAAAGAATCAAACAGCTTGAGTCAGACCTTCACGCCGATGGAACAGACAGCGACAGCATTCTCTCCGGAGGTTTTGAAGGCGATACCCGCATGCAGCAACTGGCGCTTCAATTAAAAGAAATTGATCTGGACCTTGCGACGCTTCGAAAAGAGAGCGCAAACATACTCACCCAGATGAAAACCTATCAGGCCTGGATCGATGCGGCGCCTGTCCGTGAGGCGGAATGGGCTGCTTTATCAAGGGATTATGATGAATTTAAAAGATATCATGATACACTGGTCGCCCAGAGCCTGGCTGCCGAGGCTGCTGAAAGCCTTGAAGCCCGCCAGAAAGGGAGCCAGTTTAAAATTGTTGATCCTGCATATTTGCCCAAAACACCCATTAAAGGGTCGTTTCTTAAATTTCTGCTTGCATTCATCGCCATTGGAATTTCAGCGGGCGCTGGTTTGATTCTGGCGCTGGATTTTATGGATACATCTTTTAAGTCGAGCAGTGAAATCGAAAACTACCTTAAAATGCCTGTGGTTTGTTCACTTCCGCTGATAGAGACTGAATCAGAAAGAAAGGGAAACAAAACAAAAAATTTTTTATGGTATTGCTTTTTTGGGGTTTGGGCCATGTCTCTGGTTGCTGTAATGATTTATCTAAAAATCAATGGTCTGATTATTTTATAAATATTTAACGCGCGACATCTTCAGATAAGGTGAAGGAATATGGGCTTATTTAGAAAAGCCGTTGAATTTATTGTACCACTGGGAAACCGAACAAAAGCATCCCCTTTAAAGCCTGAACGCGAAGCGCACGTTCGGCTGGCTGAAGATTTTAATGATGAAAAAGACAATGCTGAAGCGCTTTTTGATAATAAGCTCTGGGATCCGCGTTTAAAAATTTCAACAGACCCGATGTCTCCTTTTTTTGAAAGCTTCAGACGTCTTCGGGTTTCTATTCTTTACCCGACTACGGATCACAAGCCCCGAACGTTTCTTGTAACAAGCGCTGTGCCCAATGAGGGTAAAGGTTTTATCTGCGCCAATCTTGGCATAGCCATTTCCCAGGATATGGAGCATCACGCTTTGATCGTGGACGCCGATTTTCGTCGCCCGAGTTTGGCCCAGCTTTTTGGGCTTAGAAATGAATTCGGTCTTGTTGATTACTTGCAAGGCAATGTCGATCTTTCATTTCTTATCAGAAAAAAAACAGGGCAGCCCAAACTTTCGATTATTCCCTGCGGCACACCGCCTCCAAACCCATCCGAGCTGATCGGATCAAGCAGGATGGTTACCTTCATTAATGAGCTCAGAGAGCGATATCAAGACAGAATCATCCTTTTTGACAGTCCCCCGAGTATTGTTGCATCTGAAACAAGCGTTCTGGCAAAGCAGTTGGACGGGGTGATCCTTGTGATACGTCATGGCGCAGCTAAAAAAGAGGTCGTGCGGGAATTCCTGGATAATGTGGGCCGTGAAAAAATATATGCGGTTATTTATAATGCCTGTCCGGA
>JALOPH010000020.1 GCA_025453995.1 Desulfobacterales bacterium | reverse complement strand
AGCTCAGCCGGCATATTTTTTACACCCCCACGGACCGGGGCTATGAACGCATGATCAAGGCCCGGCTGGACAAGTGGCGGGAGCTGACGGAGAAATTCAAGAAGAATGATAGCGATAAATGAAATTGTTCTCCTCATGGATATAAAGAAACAGATATTAATGCTTTTTTCAAGGCTTCTGTTTCCGTTTTTACCGATTCAAGCTTACATTTTTTCTGAACCCAATGACTGAAAAAATTCCCAGTACGCCAGAATTCTAACAAAACACCTCGCGGCGTGTTATCTGGAAACCATCTAAACTGCCGAATGGTTCGATAATCTTTATAAGTAATTGAAATAAAAATTTTTATTCCTTTTATTGGCAGGTGTGTTATATTGACCCGAAAACCAGTTCGGGATGTTATCGGGAAACCATATAAACTTTGTTCGGCTATAGGAATATAAGATGATAAAAATAGAAGAAAATTACCAGCGTACAATCGATGATAGGCGTTCATTCGATATTCGATTCTGGCAATCCCAAGGTGATATTGCCATTTTCGAAGCCGTAACAGAAATGCTTAATGACTATTTTTTAATACGAGGAAAAAATGCTGACGAGTCCAGACTTCAAAGAACTATTGAAAATTTTCGAAAAGCATAAAATTCGATATCTTATTGTAGGTGGCTATGCAGTAATGAAATATAGCGAACCTCGATTTACGAAAGATCTTGATGTGTTTATAGCGACTGATCAAGAAAATGCAAAAAGTGTTTATTTGGCATTGAAAGAGTTCGGTGCACCTCTGGAAAATCTTAGTTCAGATAATTTTGCTCATGAAGGATACTTCTATCAAATGGGGAGACCACCTTTGCGAGTCGATATTATGATGTCAATCCCCGGAATTGAGTTCGATGTGGCATGGAAAAACCGTGAAGTGGTTGAATTAAATGATATCAAATTATTTTTCATATCGCGATCCGATCTCATTCGAGCAAAAGAAGCGAGTGGAAGACCACAAGATAAAATAGACATTGAACAACTTAAGGAAGCCGAACAATTGGATGCACTTGCAAAAAAATAGCGCACCGCTTCGCTTTACGCTATTTTTTTGCAAGTGTTCCTAAGCGTTAGACCGCCCTGTTCTATCCCTCGTGTGGTTTGCTGCCACAAGGAGAAACGGCATGGTAGACGCCTCGAACCACAAACAGGAGATCATTGAAGCATATCGCCAACGAGCGCCCAATTACGATCTGGCCGTGAGGCTGTTTGACATCTTCACCTGGCTGGGCTTCGACATATCAGGATGGCGACTGCAGGCCATATCAGAACTGAACCTGAAAGACGGCGACATAGTCGTTGACGTTGGCTGCGGCACAGGCCTCAACTTCCCACTGCTCTACCAAGCAGCCGGTCCACACGGCTTGATCATCGGTGCCGACCTGAGCGATGCGATGCTGACGCAAGCCCGAAAGACGGCGGAAGCTAACCATTGGGCCAACGTCCAGCTTGAGTGCGCTGACGCCTCCCAATTCAAGTTTCCTCCGCGCGTGGATGCCGTCCTGTCGACTTACGCCTTAACGTTGGTTTCCGATCCAGGGCGCGTCGTCTCCAACGCCATTGAAGCCCTTGCTCCTGGTGGGCGGCTTGTTGTCCTTGACATGGCTTGGCCACGCTACTGTCCTCTCTGGTGGCGGCACATCCTATTCTTCTTGCGTTCCTATGGAGTGACGACGGACGTGCTCAGGCGGTGTCCGTGGGAGACAGTACACAGGGCGATGGAAGACCACCTCAGCAACGTTACCCGACGAAAGTTCTGGTTTGGCTTCTTCTATCTTGCCTCAGGTGCCGCACCGCATTCAGTCTCGGGGGCAGCCTATCCTTATCCTTAATCCGGTCGCCTTGGAAAATGTCGGAAACCAATGCGATATCAATATCACTCCATTCCTGACCTTTGCCCACTGCATAGCTGCCAAAAAGAATCGCTTCTTTGATGGGAACGTTATTTTGACTAAGCGCTTGAAGATATCTATCGACAGTGTTTTTTACTTTAGCAGAGAGTTGAGCCATGAATAAATCCCCTTTATTTTGCTCAGATACTCGGCAGTAAATTCTGCATCGCACTGTTTGTAGAATTCCAACTTGTAGTCAGGATATCATGTTTGAATATTAAAATCGTTTATTTTTTAACCCCCGATCCGCCGCCCGTTATCCAATCTTCATCTTATCCGTAACTTTTTGCGCCTGCGATACGACTTGATCAGTAAAGGCAGTAAAAAATTTTTAAACTTTGAATCAGGGAGAAATTTTATGAAAAGCAAAATGATGGGATGTGTAATTGTAGCGCTAATAATGGGCTTTGGCGTTCCGGCATGGGCCGGGCATGGGTATAAAGGAGAGTGCCCGATGATGGACGGGCCGCATCATGGCAAAGGATTTGGCCCCATGGGAATGCTCAAAGGACTTGATCTCACCTCTGAACAGCAGGCAAAAGTTGACAGCCTTATGGAACAGCATAAGGGCGAGATCCGGTCCATGGATGATAAAGTGGAGGCTTCCAGGAAAGCCCTCCATGAAGCAATCCATAGTGATGTGTTTGATGAGCAGAAAATCCGGGAAGCCTCAAAATCTCTGGCTGTCAACAAAGAAGAAATGGATGTTCTGAGGGGCAGGATTTTCGCAGAAATCCGCACGGTGCTGACCCCCGAGCAGGCCGCTCAGCTGAAGGAAATGAAAAAGATGCATCAGGAACGGATGAAATGCCATGAAAAATGCGGAAAAATGATGGAGGAATAATTTGCCCCCCTTCCCATGACCTGATTGAGCGCAACCCGGATGCGTGATTCATCATCCGGGTTGCGCATTGAAATTAAATCAGGATTCTGGTAGATAATAACATCATGCAGAGCCCATCTGAAGGATTAGACGATACAGACATCATCAGCCATATTCTCGGAGGTGATGTCAATGCATTTGAGCTTTTGGTGGAAAAATATCAGCATCATGTTTTTTCCATCGTGCGCAAGCATGTGCCGACTGATCAGGTCGATGAGGTCGCTCAAGATGTTTTTGTGCGGGCTTATCAGGGGATGGCCGGTGTTAAAGAAAAAAGCAAGTTCAAGCAATGGCTGTCAGGCATAGCGGTCCGCACCTGCTATGATTTCTGGCGGGCAAAATACCGGTTGCGCGAAGTGCCCATGAGCCAGCTTTCGGAAGCGCATCAGGAATGGATTGTAAATACGATAACCGATGCTTCTGAAAACACCCATGAATCTCACAGCCGGCAAGAAGAGGCTTTGGAAATCCTGGAAGCGGCTTTGAGCAGGCTGTCGGCTGCGGATCGAATGGTGATCGAACTGGTTTATCTTGAAGAATACTCCCACAAAGAAGCCGCGAAACTGCTGGGGTGGAGCGTTGCCAATATTAAAATACGGGCTTTCCGCGCCCGTAGTAAGCTTCATAAAATCCTCTTTGAAGGGAAAAAGCATTACAGGGGGCAAAAATGAGATACCCAAAAGATGCCATGGATCGCATACAGGGGGCATTATCCTCGGCACATCAATCCAAGGCGGCCGAACTCTGCCCTGTGGACAGCCGTTGGCGGCAAAACGTCATGCGGTCAGTGAGGGGGATCGGCCGTTTAAAGCAATATGACAACCAGCGGTCCGGGTTTGTCCAACTGGCCTGGCGGCTGGCGCCGGTAACGCTGGCTTTGATGATCATTATGGGTGCGATGATTTTCAGGATAGACGATACGCTCGATGATGAACTGGCCGGCCTGATGGTGAGCGACCCGGTGCAAACCTATATGACGTTTGAACCGTTATAGCGGGGTAAAATCCATGAAAAATCTAAAAGCTGTTGCCGGCATTACTGCCATATTCATTCTGGGGGTCATGACCGGGGTTCTGGGCGCGCATCTGGTTGTGAAATATCGAATTGATATGTTTCATAAAAAAGGGCCGCCCCCCATCAAGCCCATGGTCGAAAAGCGGATCATCGACCACCTTGACCTAACCCCATCCCAGCGTGAATCTGTAGAAAAAATTTTAGACGAGCTTCAAATTCAAGTCCGAGAGATACGGCAGGATTTTCATCCAAAAATTAAAGCGGCATTTGATGAAAGTTTCGAGCAGATAAAAGAGCTTCTCGACGAATCCCAGAAAAAGCAGATGGATAAATTGTTAAAGGATCTGCCGGATCACTTTCCATTCCACAGGAGGTTTAAGGACAGAGAATGCGAGAAACCTGATCCGCACCACATGATGCCGGCTCCTGAAAAACCTTTGCATCAAGGGTTGTAAGATGTTTTAGGCGCCTTCATTTAAAGTTTGCCGTTCACCTTGGGAGGTTGTCATGGACAAATACATCGAGGAATTTATTTTTTACGGCGACGATATCCGGATCGAGCGTTTCCCTGAACAAACCCGCATGATATATGCAAATCCTCCCATGACGCCGCTTGCCGATGATAATCAAGCCATCAGCGATGCCCTGGACAACCCTCTGGAAGCATTTCCCCTTGAAAAGCAGCTTCATTCAAAAAGCAGGGTGACCATCGCCTTTGACGACCCCTGTCTGCCTGTCCCGCTTATGCTTAAAGATCCCAGGGGGATCATCATTGGAGCGTTGCTCAGACGACTCTTTAAAATTGGAATTCCAAAAGATAGAATCACGCTCATTTGCGCAAACGGCCTTCACAGGAAATGGACCCTCCGGGAACTTTCCCTGATCCTCGGCAAGAAAATAGTCAGGGAAATGGGGCCCGGCCGCATCTTCTGCCATGACGGGACGCAGGAATCAGACCTTATGATGCTCGGAACGACTTCTGCCGGCCATGAAGTTGAAATCAACAGGTCAGTGATTGAATCGGACGTTACCATCTATGTCAATGTAAACTTTACCTCAATGAACGGCGGATGGAAGAGCGTGCTCGTCGGCCTCGGTTCATGGAGAAGCATCAGGCATCATCACACGCCGCATCAGTGGAATGCTGACCAATCCATTATGAATCCGGACAAGAGTCCCATGCATGGCATTCTCAACGAAATGGGGACGCTTGTTCGGAAAAAATGCAATCTGTTTCAGATCGAGACCGTGATCAGCAACAAAATCTGGCCCGGCCCCATTGATTCTTTGCTGGCTCCCATCAGCCGGTCAGACAGGGGGTCAGCACCGGGGATCTTCACCCGCGCGTTTCTCGGAATTGCTTCTTTGCCGCCGGATTCCGTGAAACGGTTTTTCAGAAACCATATCGTACGATCCGACTATCGACTATGCGGCGTCTGGGCCGGTGATGTGGATGCCGTCCACAGACATACGCTTGACGCGCTCTATAGGCAACAGAATGTAAGCGCATCGGGTCAAGCCGACATCCTCATCCTCGGAGTCCCCAATCTTTCTCCTTACAGCGCCCAGTCCATATTCAATCCGATTCTCCTCCGGTCGCTCACCCTCGGATATCTCATGGGTTTATTTAAAAATAAGCCGGTGGTAAAAAAAGGAGGCGTCGTTGTGGCCTATAATCCGGGGATTGAGAAATTTCATCAGGGCCATCATCCTTCGTATGTGGATTTCTGGAACAGGGATCTGGCAAATCATTACGACCCCTTTGATTGCTTTAACGAACTTTCAGAAAAATATGCGGTTAACCCGAGGTACCTTGAAATGTACCAAAATGGATTCGCATATCACGGGGCCCACAGTTTGATGAACTGGATGTGGAGCGGGAGATGCTTAGAGCATGTAAGCGGAGTTATTCTTGCCGGCGCAAAGCAGCCTGAAACCGCCCGCAAAATCGGATTCAAACCAGCCGTTGATTTTGCGTCCGCCCTTGATCTCGCCCGCGAAATGACGCATCAAAATGCTTCCATAACCTACCAGGTGATTCCGCCGCTATTCTGCATTGACATGCAATCGGCGTAAAAAAGTCATCCGGTCATACGGCCGGATATAAATGGCCGGATATAAATGGTCGACAAGCATCATAGCGTCATATATAATGTTAAAAATTATACTAAGCTTCCAGAACTACCCAACCCTTTGAAAAAGGAGCGCAACATGATTGCATTACAGGGGAAAAAAGCGATTGTCACTGGCGGGGCCATGGGAATCGGGCTGGCAACATGCAGGCGTCTGATCAAAGAAGGATGTGAAGTGACCATATGGGATCTTAGCGAAAAAGATCTGGATGCCGCCGCAAAAGAGTTGAAAGAAGCCGGCGGCATCGTATTTCCCTACCGATGCGATGTTGCAGACAAAAACCGCGTTCATGAACTGGCTGTTCAGGCCCGAAAAGATATGGGCCGGGTCGACATTCTGATTAATAATGCCGGCTATGTCAGGCACGGCATGTTCTGGGAACAGCCTGTGGAAAATGCAGTCAAACAAATGGATGTCAACGTGAATGCGCTGTTTTACGCTATTCATGAGTTTCTCCCGGAAATGATGCAGCGAAATTCGGGTCACATTGTGAACGTTTCTTCAGGGGTCGCCGTAACAAGCGCTCCGGGCCTGGCTGCTTACACGACGTCCAAATGGGCGGTATGGGGGCTTACCGATGTGTTGCGGCTGGAAATGATGACCGTCGGAAAGAATGGCGTCAAATTCACATCCGTCCATCCGGGCAATATTCTCACCGGCATGTTTGAAGGATTCTCGCTCAATTTTCTCGGGCGGCTGATCGCCCCGCCTGTCAAAAATCACGACATCATTGCCAAAGGCATTGTAGAAAAAGGACTCAAAAAGCAGCGGCATCTTGTTGTCATTCCCTGGCAGATCTATATCGGAATGATGCTGCGCGGCCTGATTCCGGATTTTATATTGGGCAGAATGGCCCTCATGGTCGGCCTCGGCTCCTGTGTAAAGAACTATAAAGGAAGGAAGGGGTATGTCCACAGTACATCAGAAAATGATCCGGGAAAGAATTAAAAAACATGTGTCAAACCCGCCCTTAAGGATTTTGTATGATGCTCCATCCTGCTATAATTTTTATTTTCATATGAGATCGTCCGATGCCCGCAAATGATGCGTATGATGTTGTTGTGATCGGCGGCGGATTCGGGGGGTCGGTTGCCGCGAAAAAATGCGCGGATGCCGGCCTGAAAACATTGATGATTGAGCGGTCGCAGAACATCGGGGAAAAAGTGATTTCAGGCCTGACCATTCCGATATATGGTTTTCTTTTCGGGCCCGACTTCATCCGGGACGGCAATCCGCCCATTGAACGCCCGGCCGACGGCATCATCAATTATATCATCAAGGATATTGATTCCGGCGATATTGATATTGATGACTCATTGCGGGTTCCACGACCTTTTTCACCGGTGATTGCATTCGGATATAACGCTTACTGCAAACCGTTTTGCCAGTGGCAGGCTCAAAAAGCCATTGAATCAGGCGCGGAAGTTCAAACGTCCACCACGGTTCTTGATGTCATTAAAGAAAACGGCGCTGTTGCAGGCGTTCTTCTTGAAGATGGACGGCAGATCAAATCCAAAATTGTCATTGACGCGGAAGGCTCCCAGGGCCTTGTGGCGGTTAAGGCTGGCATCCGGGAAAAATATCCCCCTGAAGCCATATCCCTTGCAGATACTTATGATTATGAAATGGATAAAAAGGATGTGGACCGGATATTCGGATATTCGCTTCGTTTTTGCTGGGGTTGGGATGAGCAGAAAATCGCCCCGCCGCTGGGACACGGCAACGGGCTCATGGTCTGGCCCTATCGCAACAGCGTGCATTTTATGCAGGATCACTGCCTCCGGCTGGATGGGATAAAAGCGCCGAATTTAAAAAAAAGGTTCCAGGAATACCACGACAATATCACTTCCAAGCTTCCCTGGTGGCGGGATGAAGTGGCGCCAAAAAGTTCTGTCCGCGCAAGAATGTGGGAAGGGTTTGAAATTTTTGTAGGACTGGACTCCAATCTCAAAAACATGCCGAACCATGATAACGGCATCCTATTGGTTGGTGATGCCGCCGGCCTTGAAAGCACTGAATTGTGCGACGGCGTCCCGGCAGCCTGGTTTTCCGCCGATATGGCCGCCGACGTGGCTATCGAAGCCATCCGCGCCGGAAACACCCAAAAAGATTTCTTGAAAAAATACGATGAAAGGATCAAGGCGCACCCCATCATCCAATGGTCCATCAGCGGCAAAAATCGTTTTAATCTTCGTTACGCCCAGGAAAAACACGACGAACGGCTTTTGAAAAAATGCGTTCACCTGGCATGGGGACTCGGTCAGCTCACCCATTCCCTGACTCCGCTGCTGAAAATGTCCTTTTTATTTATCAAAAAAGACCCAAGGATCATTACAAAATGGATAAAAATGTTTTTCCGGTATTATCAAAATTGGCTGCACAACGCGTATGACTACTCTGAAAGAGAACAGAGGGTTTGTGATTCGGGCAATCGGCCCAAGCTCGGTGAGATGATTTTTAAAATATGTGTCGGCGGCCTTGACCTGTTTCTTCGCATCCTTTCTCCACTTATAAAAATCCTTGCCGTCGTCGGATATCATCTCTCCGGTCTGGCCAACCCGGTAATGAAATTATTGCTGCCCATCATCCGTCCGATATATCTTTTTTTGCGAAAACCGATGTACCCCATCGGAAACTGGATCGCGGAAAAAATGATTGATTTTGTCTACCGGGCAGATCCATCTTTATTTGAAACAACGAAGGGCAGCGGCCACATCAAAAGCCGCCAGCCTGGATGATTCACGTCAAAGGGGCTGCGCCATGCGCACGCATGAAAAATTTCCCGGCGTTGAGTGGATGGACGGGACCGGAGACTTTATAAGGGTTGACACGACCAAATGCATTGGCTGCGCCAACTGCATGAACGTCTGCCTGGGTGATTGCTGGGAAATAGTTGATCAAAAAGCGCGTTTGAAAAGTCTAAGCGCCTGCATGGAATGCGCATCCTGCTGGTATGTGTGCGATGCCGGGGCCATTATATTCACCTGGCCCAAAGGCGGAACCGGATATCGGAGCGACTGGGGGTAGAAAAATTCCATGAAAGATATTTAAAATTTCGAATATCGAACAAGAAATTTCGAACCGTAGAAGTAACGATATTACTTCGAAATTCAAGATTCCTTGTTCGATATTCTGCGGTTTATCAAAATATAATTTTGGCAGCATGAATGACAAAGATATAATTTCTGAATAAACGTGGAAGAATCCAATGAAACCGTTCTTTCTTTCATTTATTCCCCTGCTTGTGGCTGTTGACGCCATCGGCGTTCTCCCCATGTTCATCAGCTTCACAGAAGGCATCTCCGATCCGGGCCGACGCCGCCGAATTGTGGTGCAATCGGTTCTGACCGCGGCCATTGTGGCGGTGCTGTTCCTGATGCTGGGCGCAGCCCTGCTGAGGGTGCTCGGCATTACTGTGGAAGACTTCATGATTGCGGGCGGACTGCTCCTTTTTGTCATTTCCCTGCGCGATCTGATCTCCTCGGATAAAACCGGGCTGCAAATTGATCCTGATACCGTCGGATATGTCCCCATCGGGGTGCCGCTCATCACCGGCCCGGCGGTGCTGACCACGCTCCTACTGCTACAGGACCAATACGGCATGGCCGCTGTTCTTCCTGCGGTTGTCTTGAATATTCTCTTTGCGGGGATGATTTTCTGGTTTGCCGATCCCATCACCCGTGTATTGGGAAGCGCCGGCACCAAGGCCATTTCCAAAATCGCCCACCTGCTGCTGGCTTCCATTGCTGTGATGATGGTGCGCAAGGGGATTGTGGCGACTATACTGCAATTTTAAAAATAAAAAAATCGCTTGAATTAATTGTATCTTAAATGATATCCATTAATTAATAATCATAAAATCCTATCACCTGAAAGGCAGCCATATGAACAACAAACAGCTCTCATCCGCATTCATCCTCGGCGCATTGATTTGCGCCGGGCTTGCCCTGCTGGGTTATTTAATTTCCGGAGGGATTATCCACATCAAATCACTTGAACGAACTGTCACCGTCAAAGGATTGTCGGAAAAGGAAGTTCCTGCGGATATTGCCATCTGGCCTATCAAATTCAATGAAGCGGAAAATGATTTAAATCTGCTTTTTTCCAATATTGAATCGAAAAATGGGGTTGTCGTCAAATTTCTAAAAGAAAAAGGATTTGAAGAGAGCGAATTTTCAATTTCAGCCCCCTCGATTACCGACCGGTTTGCTCAAGGGTATGTGGACACCGGCAAAGTTCCATTCAGATATTCGGGCGCTTCCACTATCACCGTGTATACAAAAAACGTAGATGCGGTGATCGCTGCATTAAAGAGCATGATAGAACTTGGAAAATTCGGCATTGTGATCAACACCGATGAATACAATATCCCCAAAACCGAATTTCTGTTTACCAATCTCAATGCCATCAAACCGTCCATGATAGAGGAGGCTACGCAAAATGCCCGGGAAGTGGCTGAAAAATTCGCCACGGATTCCAAAAGCAGACTCGGTAAAATCAAAACCGCCAGCCAGGGTCAATTTTCCATTGAAAACCGTGACAGCAACACCCCCCACATCAAAAAAATCAGGGTGGTGTCTACCATTGAGTATTATCTGTCAGATTAGGTTGATACACGCTTATGAGACCTCTTCTCTTACATTCTTAAAGATATAACACTATATATTTTTATAAACCGCAGAATATCGAACAAGGAATGTCGAATTTTAAAGTGATGCCCTTACTTCTGCGGTTCGAAATTCCTTGTTCGATATTCAAAATTTAGAATATTTCCAGATAGGAATATATTAATTATGACCACGTGGGTATCTTATTCCATAATAGCGCTTTGCTTCTGGGGATTGTGGGGATTTTGCGAAAAAGTGGCATCCAGGTCAGTAATTCCCGGCAATCTAATCATCTTAAGCACGCTGGGAAGTCTATCCATTTTTCCCATTTACCTGACGCTGTTTGCCAGAGAGTTTAAATTTTCCTGGCAGAACCCGGATTACTATATGTCTCTGGCCGGCGGCATGGCCGGCGCGGTGGGCGGCGTTTTTTTTTATTTTGCCATATCAAAAGGCGAAGCGTCACGTGTAGTGACGCTCACATCCTTATACCCGATGATCAGCGTTATTCTTGCCAGCCTTTTTTTAAACGAAGCCCTGACTTTGCAAAAAATTGCGGGCATTGCATGTGCAATGGCCGCCATGGTTTTGCTGACGCAATAACCGGCAAGAAATATTTTCAGTAAACATAATGGGGGAAAAAATGAAAAAGCAATTAAATCTCTATCTGTCCACTGGAATTTTAGGTTTTTTTGTTTTTGGAAGCATGTTTATCGGTGATATTTATGAAGCGTTTTATGGCAACTCATCCATCTGGTGGACGAACCAGGACATGATGCTGCCCCTTGATAAATCAAAAGACCGCTTTGAACTCTGGATCAACGGTCAACCCCTCCAGACGAGACTTGACAACGGATCATTATTTGCTGTGAGCGCAGACGGGAATCAGTATCGTCTGGTTTCAAAGGATATTAGCGTTCGACTCAACAACTGGCACTCCCGGCAGGCCGAGATTCTCAAGTCCGCCCTTGTTTGGGCATTCATCACCGGCGCCAGCATCGCATTCATTCTGGCAGGGATTGGTCAACTCACCCTGGACCGGAAAATCAGAAGCCGGCTGCCCGGTTAAAAGATCTTTTTCAAAGAAAAACGCAAAATCATCCCGGATGCGCTGCTCATCAATGCCGAATTGACTTAACGGGGCCACCTCGTGTTTGCGCTGATAGCGGCGCTGTCTTTCCGCCTGTCGTTCCACCGCTTGCCTTAATATCGGGCTTGCGTCTATTCCCGTAAAAGAAACGATCTCGCCAAACACCGCCATTAAATCATCTTTGAGTCTTTGATAAGGAACGATGAACACCCTTCGCTTGCTGATCTCTCCATTGTGCCACAGCGTGTGAAAATACAGATACAATTCACGGCTGGCCTGATACCGGTATTCAAAAAACCTGAAGAGTTGATCTTGGGTGAAACGGTGCATTCCCCATAAAATATCCTGGGTGTTGTAAGTCAATGAAAAGTATGACGGCAGAGTCTCATATGGATTTCGGTGCATGTATATAAATCGCGCATCAGGAAAAACCTCCATCAGCGTCCGGATACGGTGGGTCGAAAAATGGGTCTGGGCAAAAATCTGAGTTTTGCCGGTGTAATAGATATGCCGCTGAAAACAGCTTTTAAGGAATCCGACGGATCGGATGCGGCGGCTCCTGGGTTGTAAATCATGAAACCGAAGCTCACGATAATCCTCATCCGCAAACCCCAGGATGGTCCCCACAACAGTAAACTGAGTATCCCGGTTGTGGATAAACAGCATCTCCTCTTCTTCAACCTTATCGATGGCGATCCGGTGACCAGCAGACTCTGGAATGATCTCGGTGATGTTTTTCCGAACAAGATAATTTATCAACGGCCTTAACAATATCCGCTGGGAGATCGAGGGGAACAGGATATGCCAAGCGTGAAAACCTGCCATTTCATCCGTACGGTTAAAAAGCTGATGAACAAACGTGGTCCCGCTGCGGGGATGGCCGATGATGAAAACCGGATTTTTAACTTTGACCCTTCTAAACTCAGGGAACAGAACATGATCCAGCAGCATAAAAAAAGTGGTCACCATGGACCAGATCATGAAAAACAGAATCACGAAACAAAAAAATAGAAAATGTTTGTTGAATTTAAACAATTTCCAGCTTGTTTTCAGGCCTTGCAAATATAAATTCATTTCATATCCCGATATACTTATTGATTCCTTTTGCCCCCTGTTTTCATGCCACAGCCTTAAATACCAGTATAGACCTGACAACATTATGCCAAGTCAATGATTTCATAAATATCATTGCGTATTCATTAAGCGGGCACAGCGAACTCGCTCTATTTATAAATCCGATATTCATCGCAAGGAGGGCTTCCGCCGACGACTCAAAAAAGATTAAATACGTCATCGAATCCCGATCAGTGCTTTGAAAAATTCTCTTGCCTCGGTGGACGCGCCTTGCATATCCCAAACATATTCTCCGATCCCGAACTGGGCCAGCACATACTTGCCCAAGGCAAACTGCCCGATGGCCACTTGGCCTGTGGCGAACTGTCCGATACCAGTTGATCAATTTTCACGCCTGCTCTGCGGCGCCATTTAAAATGCTCATGAAATTAGAATACCAGTACTTAATTTATACAAAAAAGAATTTGTTTGCATGAAGAGAATATAAAAAAACAAAAAAATAAGCAAGTTATGTAATAAAAAATACATAAAAATGAATACGAGTTTCTCCCTAGTATAATTCTTATGTTCATTTGGTGATGCAAATCCGAAAACTTGTGTCATATTACCATCAACTGAAACGGGAACCCATCATGACCCGGCCGCTTTTAGGATTTGATAACAAAAACCAAAAAAATAACATGATAAAAAAAAGTTAAAACCAGAAGTTAAAACCAGGAGGAAATCATGTTTTTATTTACCCATTCTCATGAAGCTGTCAACCGATCAAATGCGATTCCTAAAGAATTGGGAGCGCCGTATATCTTAAAAAAAGTTGAGGTCGATGCTGCCTTAACCGAATTTAGTTTTGAAGAAAGAATGCGATACCTTCGTGAATACGGCAGTCACTGCATGTCATTTTCCGTACTCCAGCCCGGAATGAAATTTTTCGATATGCCGGGCAAAGGCTTCATGGCCTATCGCTCAATCTGGGGTGGCACCCTTGTTCTGGCTGATCCGGTCTGTGCTGAAAAAGACCGGAAAACCATCATCGGTGAATTCCTTAAGGCCCACCCGAACACCGGCTTTGTCCAGATCACAGAGCCGATCGCAGAACTGATCCACAATGAATTCGGATATTACGCCACCCAGTTCGGAATTGAGACTGTGGTGGATTTAAAAAACTGGAGCATCAAGGGAAAGAAAAAACAGATTTTGAGAACATCTCTGAATAAGGCAAAAGAGGGGGGGATCACCATCCGGGAATGTTATGAGGAAACCCGGCACCACCAGCTTTCCAAAGAATGGATGTCCACCCGGAAGATCAAAAACCGGGAAATCGGATTTCTGATCCGGCCCATGGCCATGGACTACGAGAAAGAAACCCGTAAATTTTTTGCCTATCATGGCAATGAACTGATGGGATTTATTTTTTTCGACCCGGTCTATAAAGATGGCAAAATCATCAGCTATGTTCCCAACATATCCAGATTCAGCCATTCGTTCCGCCAGGGAATTTTTTATGCCATCATGATTCATGCCATGGAGAAATTCAAAAGCGAAGGGATCGAGCAATTGAATCTGGGGCTCTCCATTCTGGTGTTGGATGAAAAAAACCGGACACACGAAGCATGGCTGTTGAAAAATATTGAACGGCTCATCTACAGGTTCGGAAATTTTATTTACAATTTCAAAGGCATCAGTTTCACCAAATCCAGATTCCAGGGCAAGGAAAACAATTTTTATTGCGCCCACAAATGGAGCCTGCCGGTGATCAAACTCATCTCCATATTCAAGCTGGCAAACGTGTTCTAACTCATTCTCATCAAATTTTAGGGGGCTTTCATGAATTATTTCATCACAGGCATCACCGGCACCGTGGTCCCGGTTATTGTTGAAGACCTGATCCGCAAAGACAAGGATGCTTTTTTCTATTTTGCCATCCGGAAAGATTCAAAAGGTAACGATATACAGGACCGCTTTAAAGCGGTGGTGGAGTCTTTAAACTTGGACAAGGCTTCAAAGCTCAACCTTTACAAGCAATCAAAACTTGTAGATATTGACATTGAAGCGGATAAAATCGGCATCGAGCCCGACTTATACGATGAATTGGTAAAAAATTCTGAAAAAATTCTTCACGGCGCGGCGGATGTTCGCTTTGACCAGCCCTATGAAGCCATTCGCATGCCCAATGTGGTGTTCACCCAAAAAATCTACGAGTTGTTTGCTGATATCAAAAAATACAGGAAAACAGCCGGCAAATCAGACGCCACCCTTTATTATATCTCCACCGGATATGCGTACGGTAAATATAATAAAATGATACCTGAAGATTACCCGGAATTCCACCCGGGAAAACCGGACAATACCTATGCCCAGACCAAGGCTGAGGCCAAAATTTTTATCCTCGATAAAATCAAACAGCACAATGACAGGATAGTGATTTTCGAGCCCACCATCATCGGCGGATCAGCCAAAACCGGCAAAACCAAAACCTACAATCTTCATTATATCGTGATCATGCTCGGCTATTTAGGCAAGCTCCCATTCCTGACATCTCACAAAAACCAGCTTGATATTGTGCCCGTGGACTGGGTGGCTGCAATTATTTCTGACATTATGTCTAAAAACGAATTTCACCAGGGCGCGATTCGCATGGCCAGCGGGAAGGACGCAGTCACTGTCGGGTTTCTTCATGATAAGGGATATGATTTTTATGTAACTAATGATCCGGTTCCTGGACACGTGATCCCCAAAATAAGATTCGTCCCCCGTTGGTTTTTCAATTCAATGGTGCAGGTTCAGAAAAGGTTTTACCAGATGATGTATCTCTGCACCCGAATCAAAAGATACCGAAAACTGTTTAAAGGAATCTGTCTTTTGGAAGGTTATTTCCCTTATATTACCGGCTATAAAGTGTTTGAAAATTCAAAAAGCCTGGCACTTATTAACAAATACACCGACTGCGGCGCTGCCCCGCCGCTTCAGGATGTTTTTGACAGCAACGGCCACCTGGTTCAAAAAGGATATTATAAAAAAATATTTGTGGATACACTTGAAACCGGATGGGGTGGAATGGTTGATTTTAAAAGGCTGGAAAAGAAAACCGAGCCTTTTAAAAGCCCTCAGGCCGCCTATAGCGCGACCAGAAAATAATTTTTTATTCGCCAAATTAAGCGCCGTTTGGTAAATTAATCAAACGGCGCTTAATTTTTTTTGTCGATGGATCTTAATGGTAGAACCCGGTTATATTTATCTCTGGTGGGCGCGGACAGATGCTCCGAAGTTGAATTTATCTCAACTGTCGTCGAAGCTTTCCGATGATGAACTGAACCGCGCAGACCGTTTTTATTTTACTCATCACCGGCGAACCTTTCTTGTATCCCATGGCATGTTGCGATCCGTTCTGGGAAATTATCTGCAAAAACCGCCGGAATCGCTCAAATTCTTAAATGACGCCAAGGGCAAGCCGCAACTGGAAACACAAATCCCAGGCCGCGACTTGTTTTTCAGCCTTTCCCACTCCAATAACATGGCCTTATGCGGAATTGCATTAAACCAAGAACTTGGCGTAGATGTTGAATACATCCGACCGCTTGCCAACCTGGAGGCCATGGCTAAAAAGTATTTTTCAGAATCCGAACTCAGATCGTTTCTTGATGCATCATTCAATGCCCGCGACCGGATATTTTTTCATTTGTGGACCATGAAAGAAGCCTGCCTAAAGGCATCCGGTGAAGGATTGGCTGGTCTGCGAAAAATTCATATGGCGCATGATGATGCCCAAAAACATGAGACATATTGTTATGTCTGTAATAATTCTGAAAAAATATGGACAGTCCGGTCCATACATCTTCATGATCAATACAGCGCAGCCATCGCTGTTTCAGGCAAAGACATGCGACTCCCTATCCTCAGACAATTTCCAGATGAATTTATTTGACGGATCTTTCGAATAACGACTTGTAATCGCCGTATCCTTCCTTTTCCAGATCTGCTTTGGGAATAAATCGAAGGGCCGCTGAATTCATGCAGTACCTCAATCCCGTTGGTTGGGGACCATCGTCAAACACGTGGCCCAGGTGGGAATCCGCAAACCGGCTCCGCACCTCGGTGCGCACCATAAATAAACTCCGGTCGGCTTTCTCCACAACAGCACCCGGAGAAATCGGCCGGGTGAAGCTGGGCCACCCGGTGCCGGAATCAAATTTGTCCGTTGAGGAAAACAGCGGCTCCCCGGATGCTACGTCCACATAAATCCCCTCTTTTTTATTGTCCCAGTATTCATTGTCAAAGGGGGGCTCGGTTTTATCCTTCTGTGTCACCGAATATTGAAGCGGCGTTAATCTATTTTTGAGAACTTCATCCGAAGGCCGGCTGTATTTCTGCCCGGATTGCCCGGAGACATCAGATTGCAGGTCATCGCCCCAGACTTTTTTCAGATGCTGATCCCTTCCGGAATTGTACCGGTAGTATTTATACCGGATGGGGTTTTTCTTGTAATAATCCTGATGATACTCCTCAGCCGGATAAAACACATCCAGTTTGCGGATTTCGGTGACGACGGGTTTTTCATACTTTCCGGAAGCCTCCAGCTTTATCTTCGATTCCTCGGCAATGCGCTTCTGCTCGTCATTGTGATAAAAAATGGCCGAACCATACTGCTTCCCCCGATCCACAAACGACCCGCCGGCATCCGTGGGGTCGATCTGCCGCCAGAAAACATCCAGAAGCATGTCATAGGAGACTTTCTCCGGGTTGTATGTCACTTCAATGGCTTCCAGGTGACCGGTGGAGCCTGAAGACACCTGCTCATAGGTTGGATTTTTGAAATACCCGCCAGTATATCCTGAAATCACCTGATTGACTCCGTCCACTTTCTCAAACGGCGCCTCCATGCACCAGAAACACCCGCCGGCAAACGTGGCTGTTTCAAGATTTGCTGTGGTATTTTTTGCATCATTCTCAGATGCAGAAGTTGAATTAATATTTCCGGAAGAAAAAATGCCGAATAAAGTCGTAACCATAATCACCACCATAGTTGTTTGAAAAACATTCATTGTCTTTATCCTCACAGTTGAAAGATGCTCCCAACATTTTTCATATTAAAACATAATGCATTTTTTCGTGGTGGCAAACTCCCGCTGTGAAATGCTTTATATTCCTGAAAAAGATCATTCGAAATGCCGGTGCATTCTAATCTGAAATAAAGCGATTCCTGACAAATCAGATTGCTTCACCCTGAATTTAACTGAAGCTCGAACGAAATCCCATGCAAAATCAATTTGTTGGGCTTCACATCCATGTTGGACTAAAATCTACAGATTGATGGGTGAATAGTACTGGTTCATCTGAAAACAAAAAAACGCTCAAATGGCATGGATCTGAAGTGGGATTTGGATGAACTGGACAAGGTGATGGCGGCACGGTACATGCGTCTTTTGTGCCGGACATTTATTATTATTTTTACAAGAAAAACCAAGGGCGAGTCATTATTGCTTAATTCCACCATGAAATGACAAATGACATCAAACATGACGACCTTAAGGATTACCGGCGGTTTTTGCATTGCCTCTTGTTTCATCCCTGAGCTTAATGACTTCATCAAACAGCTCCTTAGAATACTGTTTTCCGATAAGTTTCTGATACACGTTGTCAGCGCCTTTTTTCAGCTCATTGATGTCCTCTTCCGGCCAGATGACATTCTGAACGCCCCGCTCATTCATTACCGTAATCGATTCGGCATTCTGTGTGTGGATGAGCTGATTTAACCGCTCAAAATGGGAGCGGGAGCTTGTGATCAGTATCTGCCGGTCATCCGCACTCAGCTTTTCAAAGGCATTCTTTCTGAGCAGCAGGGTGGCGGTCACAAACGTCATGGGCGTGGTGACCCGGTATTTTGTCCGGACATACCACTGAAACGATATGGCGCCCAGGGCCGTGTTATAGACTGTTTCCACCATGCCGGTCTGAAGCCCCATCATGACGTCCACCACGGACAGGGGCACCGGCGTGACGCCCAGCTCCTGCCAGCAGACCAGGGCCAGGGTGTCGCCTTCCCAGACCCAGATTTTGGTATTTTTAAGCTGATCGAGATTGTCAATGGGCTTGATGCCGTAAAGGTAGACTTCTCCCAGATCCATCCACCCGACCAGGACAAACCCCTTTTCCGAAAATGCCTTTTCAAAATATGGGGTCAGGCCGGACCGGACATGCTGAAATTCCTTCTCATCTGCAAAAAGAAACGGCAGATCCATGACCCGTTCCTCAGGCAATATTTCTCCCATGCCGAACCCTGTAAATGCCCCGCCGTCCAGCTGTCCGATCCTGATTTTGCTGATCACGGCCTTTTCATCGCCGGCCACCCCGCCGGGATAGATTTTAAAACTGACCCGATTTTGGGTTTTTGCCTTCACGTCTGTGTTGAGCTCCTCCATAATACGGTGCCAGGTGGAGCCTTCAGGCGCGATGGTGGCGATTTTAAGAGACACTGGATTGTTTTCAGGAGCGCCTGCAAATGCAGAATTGCATAAAAACTGATACGAGAGCAGCGTGGCCATCAAAACTATTAAAACCCGTTTTATTGATTCCATAGGTTTTCTCCGTTTCCCCTAAATCGTCTCATAATATTTATTACCTTTTCATATGAAATCCCCCTAAATCCCCCTTTCAAAAGGGAGACTTTAATTCCCCCTCTTTAGCAAAGAGGGGTTAGGGGAGATTTTTAGTAATTTTTTTATCGCAATTTGGTGTTTTGTGCCAATCTCCCTTCTACTGGAACAATTCATCTGTTTTCTTCAAAAGACGTCCGGCCTTTTGCCGTGCGATCGCATTGGACAGGGCCGCTTCCGGCAGTTCATCCCCGGCGGTCTGAATCACTTCTTTGAGCAGCGAATCAAAAAGGCTCCTGTCCTGAACCTGCACGGCATATGACCTGGCAAACATCAGTTGCGTCATCAGGAATTTTCTCTGGGTGATCTTCAGTGCGGATTCAAAATGGGCTTTTGCAATGTCTGGTTTCCCGCCCAGCATGACCGGCAGGCTTCCGTTATAAAACCCCAGAAAAGTATCCGGTCCGGCAAACCAGTATGATGGGTCAAGGACAAGGGCCTGTTCGACCAGGCGCAGAACAAGCGGCAGGTCTGCAATTGACAACGGGGACTCCCGATCCACCTGAATCCGGCCGCCCCAGGCAAAGGCCGTCCAGAAAATGGCGGGCACGTCTTTTGGGGTCGCAGACGTCAGTTTTTGATCCCATGCGCTTAGATCAAACGGGTTATCCGGCAGCAGCCCGTGTTGCTGGAGAAGAGAAAATCCATATTTCTGGGCGCGGATGTAGAGGTTTTTTGCCCGGGCGGGGTTGTCTTCTTCGATGAACATAAACGCGTATGCGGCGTATCCCTGGCAGGCAAGCAGCAGCAGATCCGGGTTTTGCGGGTCACTTTCAAGCATGGCGTCCATGAGTTTAAGATTGGCCGGCATGGCATCGCGCACCAGCAAGGGATCGGTCTCTTTCATGTATGCGGGAAATCCCGCCTCCATGAGGCCTGCTGCCTGCTGGACCGCTAATTTTTTCAGGCTGCAGCCTGAAAAAATAATATTCGTCATGATGATGAAAAGAATCAAAAGAAGAGATCGAGTGTTGAACTCATAAGATTGTAAATAAGATTGTTTTATCATAAATTCAAACCTGTCTTATTTATAGTGCGCTATTAGAAATCATCCAATTGGATATACATAAACCGATTTTTGAATAATTAAAAGCGGAATATCGACCGAATGAATGAGAAAATTGCTATATTAGCAAGTATTTGAATTCACGCTTTTCTTGACTCTTCAGTCCATTTAAGGCATTGTCAGAAACAATAGATCTCTTTTCAGCAGACATCGTGATGCCAACTTTGAATTGTTTTGACTTTCAATAAAGCCATCGATGCTCAGTGGTCCAAGTGTTTGAAATTATCAAATAATGGAGCAACGCCATGAAAGCACTTCGATTCAACATCAACGTTCCCCGTTTTCTGATTTTAAAAGCATTGGGCGCCTTTAACAAAAAGATTTATTACCAGGGCAAACTGGCCGCCATCAAACTGGATGACATCCCGGAGCCCAAACTTCCCGGGCCGGACTGGGTGAAAATAAAAACCTATTTGTGCGGGTTCTGCGCCAGTGATTTAAACCTGATTTTTTTAAAAGACTCTCCCACTGCCAGTCCGTTCGGCTCCTTCCCCTGCGTTCTTGGGCATGAGCTGAGCGGAGAAATTATCGAAACCGGCAGGGGTATTAAAAATTTTGCAACAGGCGACAGAATTACAGTTGCCCCGCATCTGAGCTGCGCGACCAGGGGTATCGATCCGGTTTGCCGGGCGTGTGCATCGGGCCGGGTGGGCAACTGCGAAAACGTTGCCGAAGGCAACCTCTCGCCGGGAATGTTTTCCGGCATCTGCAAGGACATCAACGGCGGATTCGCGCCTTATATGGTGGCTCATGAAAGCCAGTTGTTTGCGCTTCCGCCCGAAATTTCCAACGAAGAGGGCGCCATGATCGAACCCTTGTCCGTAGCGCTCCAGACCGTTCTGGACAACACACCCAAACCCGGCGAACATGCGCTGGTGATCGGATGCGGGGTCATCGGCAGCCTGGTGGTTCAATCCCTTCGCGCCGTGGAACCCAAATGCAGGATCACGGTATCCGAACCTTCGAAATTTCATGCCCAGCTTGCCAAAAATTCCGGAGCGGATGAAATCATCACCAACGGTGATCTGTTCGGCAATGCGGTCCGCATCACCGGCGCCAAACGATATAAGCCCTTGCTGGGAAAAGATATTCTCATGGGCGGGTTTAACCGGATTTACGATTGCGTGGGCAATACCGAAACATTGACCCTTGCCATGCGGTGCCTGGCCGTGGAAGGCGTGCTCAGCATCGTGGGGATCGGGCATGACGTCAAGCTGGACCTGACACCCCTGTGGCTGAAGCTCCAGACCCTTCGTGGCGTGCTGGAGTATGGATTTGCTGATTTTGAAGGCAAACGTCAGCATGTATTTGAGGCGGCCATCGGCCTTGTGGCGAACGGCCGGGTGAAGCTTAAAGGGTTGATGACCCACAAGTTTACCATCGACCAATATGCCGAACTTATTGAAACGAACATGGCCAAGCAGAAGCATCAGATCATTAAATCGGCGGTGTCATTTCAATGATTGTAGGGGCAGACACAGGGGATTGCCCCTACGAATCGGCAGGTTCATAAAAGGAGGAGCATCATATGGGCATTTACAAAGACCAGCAGGAATTCGAGGCCATTCTTTCCAAACTCTGGGACAGGATATTGGACACACCGGCCATTGTCCAATCCGTATCCGGGGTAAAACTTATCGCCCGGTTCCGGTACACGGACTTTCCATCCGCACTCTACATCGATATATCCGGCGAAACACCCAGGTATTATTTCAATCCTGAAAAAGAACTTTCGCCGGATGTGGACATGATCCTGTCGTCTGACACCAGCCATCTGTTCTGGATGGAGGACTTGAATGTCCCCATGGCCATTGCCACCCGCAAGATCATTCCCAAGGGCTCGGTGCAGAAAGCGCTCAAACTCATCCCGGCCTTAAAACCGGCCTTTGCCATGTACCCGGAAGTGCTTAAGGAATTCGGCCGGGAAGATCTCCTGCAAAAAAAGGCAAAAGCCAAAGCCAAAAAGAAACTGCCGCTGTTGAATTTCCTGGATCTTTTCAAAAAAAAGGAAATTTATCCGGACATCCTGCCCAAATTTCCCATTGAATTTGCAGCCGGCCCGCCTGCTGCACAGCCTGCATTAAAAAAAGAGGCCAGACCTGTTGCCGATAAAGACCTGCTCAAGACCATGTGCGTGATCCGGGCGTTTGAAGAGCATCTGGCCGGCGCGTTTAAGGAAGGCCAGCTCCCCACAGAGGCAATCCACCTGTCCATCGGTCAGGAAGCAGTGGCGGCCGGAGTTTGCATGAACCTGCGGGATTCGGATTATTTAAACACCACCCACCGGGGCCATGGCCATATTATTGCCAAAGGCGCTGATTTAAACCGGATGATGGCGGAACTCTACGGCAAGGCCGACGGTCTGTGCGCCGGCAAAGGCGGGTCCATGCATGTGACCGATGGCAGCCGGGGCGTGCTGGGCGCAAACGGCATTGTGGGCGCAGGCTACCTGCTCGCCATGGGCGCGGGGATCACCATCAAGCATCAGAAGCGAGATGACATCTCCGTGGTGATCGCCGGAGACGGCAGCGTAAACCAGGGGATGTTCCATGAAGCCATGAACATGATCGCGGTTTTTGATCTGCCCGTGCTGGTGGTGGTGGAAAACAACCTTTACGGCGAATTCACCCAT
>JALOPH010000333.1 GCA_025453995.1 Desulfobacterales bacterium | reverse complement strand
TGCTGGGAATGCGGTGAATTCGAATCCTGTCAAAATTTAAATTTTTTGAAGCCCTTTCATGGCGATGCACCCATCCAAAATTTACGGAAAATTCGAGAAATCGGGATAGAAAACTGGGCATCCCATCGTGAGAAATGCTATCTTTGGAGTTGAGGTTATTCCGAGAAGCAAAGCGGCGCGGCAATCTTCTGAGATTGCTTCACTTCGATCGCAATGACACCTTCTGATGTCAACTTATTTATTATCCGGAATCCGGTCTGTTTTATTTCTCAAAGGACATAAGTTGTGCTTATTTTGATCTTAACCTATCTGATCGTCGGTGTTTTTGTCGGCATTCTGGCGGGTCTGTTCGGCGTGGGCGGCGGCATCATTATTGTCCCGATCTTAGACGTGATGCTGACCCGGCAGGGGGTTGCCCATGAATTCATCATGCACCTGGCGTTAGGCACATCCCTGGCCAGCATTGTATTCACTTCCGTGTCGAGCTTTTACGCCCACCACAAACACGGGGCAGTCAACTGGATAGTGGTCCGCCGGATTGTGCCGGGGATTCTGCTCGGCACTTTTCTGGGTTCCTGCGTCGCCGCGCAATTGTCCACCAACTTTCTTAAAATCTTTTTCGTGGTCTTTTTGTATTATGTGGCCGTTCAAATGCTTTCCGGGAAAAAGCCCAAACCCTCCCGGCAGCTGCCAGGGCTCTTGGGCATGTTTGTGGTGGGGAATATCATCGGCGTGGTGTCGAGCTTTGTGGGCATCGGCGGCGGGTCTATGTCCGTGCCGTTTATGATCTGGTGCAACATCGCGGTTCACCATGCCATCGGCACATCCGCGGCCATCGGATTCCCCATCGCCATTGCCGGAGCCGTGGGCTATCTGTATAATGGGCTCAATATACCCGGCCTGCCCAACGGGTCCATCGGATATATTTACCTGCCGGCCCTGGCCGGCATTGTGTGCGCCAGCGTCCTGACCGCGCCGTTGGGCGTCCGCCTGGCCCACAGCCTGCCGGTGGAGCGCCTGAAAAAACTCTTTGCCGTCTTGCTGATCGTCATGGGGACGAGGATGCTGCTGAAGCTGGTTTTTCAGTAAATTCCCAATCCGGTCAGAAACGTGCGCTGACCAAGAAAAATATGAGCTAATAGTTCATCGGATTAAGAAAGCACCAGGCCGCGGATCTGAACTGAAGCTAAGCGGATGGAACTCATGCGCCATGTTTTCCCCGATCAAACCCCAAAGACTGTTTCTCTAAAATCAATTCCGCCAGGGTTTGTTTTAAAAGTGATTTTTCACGATCGAGTTCCCTGATTCGTTGGGCCTGGATCAGCTTATCATTTGCAAAATCCTCTAAAAGGCTTTTGAGCCGACGAATCTCGTCCTCTAATTGCTTGATGCCATGATTTGTTTGCGCTGCCTGGCCATTGTTTTTGTCATTAAAGTCTTTCCGGAGTGTTTCAGTGCCCGCTAAATTATGGAGAATTTCCGATATGTTGAATTCATCCTGACGAAACCCAATGAGCGCCTGCTGTTGATTCATTTTACTGTGATTCACGAAGAAATTCCCCCTTAATTAAACAACAAATTGTCCTGAAATATTTACATTAAATGTGGATAAATAAATGAGTTGTATGAGCACACTATCTACAAAAATTTTGCAAAACGAATGCCAAAAACTTGTTTGGCCCCGATTGATTTAAAAAGATCGCAATCTCAACAGGTTGAATCGATGGATAGGCTTTTGTGAATATGTTTTTATGGTTATAAAAAGCCAAATTGGTTATGAATGACCAATATGGGAATGGCAATTAACAGGACTCAAGTTCCATAAAGACAGACTTGATATGGAATGAAGAAAAAGCTATTATGCCACTTAAAAAACATCTTGCATATACTAATTCTGTACGTTATTTTGTACATAAATTAGATCTGGAATGAGGTGGGATATGCAAAGACTGAAAATTAACCAAGATATCAAGCCATTGTCTGAGATAAGAACTGGCATCACAAACTTCATAAAACAAGTCCACAATACAAAAAGGCCTCTGATAATTACTCAGCATGGAAAAAGCGTTGCTGTTCTTATGGACGCGCATGAATATGAAACGATGCAGGAGAAAATTGAACTTTTAACAGATGTTCAAACATCCTTAAACCAGATCGAAAATGGACAAGGTATATCCCATGAGGACGCAATGGACAGAGTGTTAAAGCGAATCCAATAATGAACATCGTCTGGTCACCGCTGGCTGTCGACAGGGCTTCAGAAATCGCAAACTATATTGCCCAAGACAAACCGTCAGCAGCTGAAAAATGGATTAAAACTATATTTTCAAAAGTTGAGCAACTAAAAATATCCCCGGAAATCGGCAGGATTGTACCGGAAATTAGAAACAGTCAATTCAGGGATCTCATTTACGGTAATTACCGTATCATTTATCGTATTGAAGCAAAACGCATATCCATCCTTACAATCCGCCATGGCAATCAAGTATTGCCAATAAAAGAAATTATTACATGATCCAGCATTTCCCTGACGGCAAAAAGCCTTCGCGCCCCTTAGCTTTAGTTAAATACAAATACAGCTTCCACACCATTGCAACGCTGCCGAGTTCAGGGATTTTGTGGAAAAAAGCGGCAACTGTCTGATACCGAGCTGCATTCATTCGGGTAACGGCATTGGCCGCGTCGTCGGTCTCTTCGATGTACCATATGACGCCTGCACCGCCTCATCCTTGCCGCCTTGGTATGCTTTTGACTGCGACTTGGTTAAAATTCTATCTGTAATAATGATCAATTAGACAGACAACAGAGCAGTTATCCATTATCAATAAATACAGATAGATTTATATTATAACTTTGATTACATCCGCTTCTATGTTAAATAGTCTTAAAACAGGATTTTCAAAAATAAAAACACTGACACATATAATATTGTTCCGCGTCCTCATTAGTTTCATGAAGTTGTGTGAATTATTTATAAGGCTCAATTAAATGGATTTTTTTGATATTACCAAGACTAAATTAGAAATCCCAAATCTATGGGATATGGACTGGGACCGTGTCATAGAAGAATGTGATGAAAATGAAAAAATCATCTATCAGGCTCAATATCGTGCTGCAAAATTATTAAAAAATATTAAAGATCGCTCTTTCACATTCAAGCGGGCTGCTTGGCTTAACCTCTGGACCAGGTTATTTAATATCTTAGAAGGCACAAAATCGGCTATTTCCTTCAATTCGGGGTTGATTTTAGAAATTTTAAATAGAATTCTTTTCGAATACACAATTCAAGTTTATACGATTGCTGAAGTTAACCAAGGTGACCGGTTAATCGCCTTTTCTGCTTGGTGTCTATATAATGACTATAAATACCAAGAAAATTTATTGTCTTCTGACGTAATGGATGGAATTTGGGATATTGAAGAAGAAAAAAACATACTTGAAAATGAATTTGAAAAACAAATTCATGAAAAATTATTTGCGCCATTATCCGAAAACACTCGAATAACTGATTATCATGAAGCGAAGAAAAAAAAGTTCTCTCATAAAAGCCAAGAGTATATAAAGCGTGAGCGTATAAAAAATTGG
>JALOPH010000176.1 GCA_025453995.1 Desulfobacterales bacterium | reverse complement strand
CTTGTGCTCAACCGGTATGAGTTGAGCTTTCTGTTTCTTCTGGGATTTCCGTCCCCGGCCGAAGGTCTGATCATAGAGCGCATCCCCTTCGATGACTTCTTTGCGGCGGAGCGCGACTTTGATTTTTCCAATTTTTCTGCCTTTTTCAGGTTCAAGGAGTTTTTTCTTCCGGTTCTTTTTTGCGGCGGCAGAATCCGCATCCTCTTCAGGCTCGACGCCTAATAATTTTTTGGGATGCGCTTCAAAGACTTTTTTCTTATCCGTCTTTTTTTCCTTGTCTTCAGGAGTTTCCGGAATAGCGGGTTTTTGAGTTTTTAGAGCTACCGGTTCGGGGGCTTCCTCCGGCACTTCCGGAAGACTGATTATTTTCGCCGGGAATCCTTTTTTTGCCTTTTTGGGAGGTTTTTTGGCTTCGGCAGGTTTTTCTTCCGGCTCCGCTTTTTTTAGATCAGGCGTCTGGAGCTCGGGCGGTGCTTCTGTCGGGAGTGAAACTTCTGTTATGACGGCTGCAATCGATTCGGATTGCGCTGTTTCGACAACCGTCGGCTCTGCGGGCTCTGGCATTGTCTCTGTCAGGGGTTGTTCTATCAGCGGCTCCGACGGTATTTTAATTTCAGAAATTTCCGGCGTTTCGACCGGTTCGACAAGCGCTTGCCCTTCTTCTTTGGCGGAAACTTTTTCAGACTCAAGCGCATCAGGTTCTGCCGGAGTCGTTTTTTTCCGACGTCGGATCACGTTGGGTAAAATGCGTTTGTCTTCAACAAGGGCTTCCTTTTCCTTGGGCCCGAAAATGCCTTTTTTGATCCGGCTGATTTGATCCGGCTGATCGTGTCATCGTCCAGTGCGGTCATATGGCTTTTGGCGTCAATATGCATCTCCTGCATTTTGTCCAGGAGAGTTTTATTATCCATGTTCAGCTCTCTGGCAAGTTCATATACTCTAAGTTTTGCCATCCAACCCCCTTGTTTTAATCCCTGGGAAATACCATAAATTCGGTTAGTGCCGAAAAAATTATTGTTATCTGAGTTTTTTAATTTTCATGATTATTGTTTTCAATTTCAGCATCAGCGCTTTCTTCGTCATCAGGTTCATCCGGGTCATTTTTGTCTGCGGTCGCATTTGAAGCAAGTTCGATGTAGGAGATTGCTTCGGCTTCCGCGATTCCTGATACTTCAACCAATTCCGATGCGGTCATCCGCGACAGTTCCTCTGCGGAGAAAATTCCTTTTTTGAACAATAAATCCGCAAAATGCTTAGTCATCCCGGCCAGTTCCATCAAAGAGTCATAGCCTCTTTTCATGCTTTCATTGTAAAGAGATTCGCTCTTTACATCCAGGTGCCAGCCTGTAAGCTTGGACGCAAGCCGGACGTTCTGGCCGCTTTTTCCGATGGCGATCGACAGGGAATCGTCGGGCACGACGACTTCCATGGCATGGCTATCCTCATCGATGATGACCCTTGAAATAACCGCGGGCGCCAGGGCGTTGCATACAAATTTAGCAGGATCCATGTGCCAGGAGATAATGTCGATTTTTTCCCCTTTCAACTCCTGGACGACGCTTTGAACGCGATTCCCTTTAACGCCGACGCATGCGCCGACTGGGTCAATATCCGAATCATTTGATTTGACGGCGATTTTGCCCCGGCTGCCGGGTTCCCGCGCTGCGCCGATAATGTTGACAATCCCCTCGCTGATTTCCGGAACTTCTGTTTTAAAAAGGGCGATCAGAAACCCGGGATGGGTTCTGGAGAGTTCAACCTGGGGGCCGCGGCTTTCTTCAAGCACCTTGACGATATAGGCCCTGATTCTTTCCCCGCGTTTGTAATTTTCGCCGGGTATTTGTTCCCTTTTGGCAAGAATGGCTTCCGCCTGGCCCAGATTGACGGTGATTTCGTTTTTAGTGACCCGCTGCACAATGCCGTTGACGATCTCGCCTTTGCGTTCAATGAAACTGTTGTATACCGCGCTTCTTTCGGCGATTTTAAGCTTTTGAATGATCACCTGCTTGGCAGACTGGGCGGCGATTCTCCCGAAGGTGGTGGTGTCCATTTTCGTGCCGAGGCTGTCGCCGATTTCGCATTCCGGGTCAAGTTTGCGCCCTTCCTTCAGATTGATCTGGAAAGCGGGGTCCGTCACTGTTTCAACGACTTCTTTAAATTGAAACACCTCAAGCTCGCCGCTCTGCTCATTATATTGAATTTCAATATCGATCTTATTGCCGAATTTTTTCCGGGCAGCCGAACGCAGCGCCTCTTCCAGCGCCTTGACCAGGACATTGAATTCTATCCCCTTATCCCGGCTTACCTGTTCTATCACGCGTTTCATATCTGTGATTAGCATGTGTTGTCTCCATTCAAATTGACAAGCTTTGCTTTTGTAATATCTCGAAAAGGGATCACCACGGTTTCCGTATCAATCTGAAGAATGATGTTTTCATCCAAAACGCCCCGCAAAACCCCTTTAAAATTTTTTTGTCCTTTGATCGGATATGCTGTTTTAATTTTCGCCATGTTGCCTGAATACTTTTTGAAATCAGAAAATCTGGATACGGGCCGATCAATTCCCGGCGAAGAAATCTCCAGCGTGTAAGGAAATTCGGTATCCAGCTTGATGTCCAGAATATCCCCAAGCTGCGTGCTGACCGTTGCGCAATCATCCACATGGACGCCGCCGGGCTTATCAATATAAAGTCTTAAAATGCGGCCGCCGGATTCCCTTTGAAATTCAACATGGATCAATTCCATTCCCTCGGAAAGGCAGAGCGGTTCGGCCAAATCCCATGCCTTTGCCACAATGTCTTCGGGCTTTTTTAAATATATCCCCCCCTCCGGACGGGGCGCCGTCGTTTTTTTGTTAAAGTCGCCGGTTGCTTTTTTCCGCTGCTTTTTCAATTTCAAAATCTTAATCCCAAGAGAAATAAAAAACGGGCAAACATGCCCGTTTCATCAAGCAAAATCCGAAAACCTGCTTTAGTCTCAGATCAAATCTTATCCACCCAAAAGGGCCCCCAAGAATAATTGGAGCGGGCAACGAGATTCGAACTCGCGACACCAAGCTTGGGAAGCTTGTACTCTACCAGCTGAGCTATGCCCGCTTCCATAGCCGAAATAACCTAAAGAAAAAAAGGGGATATGTCAATTCTTTTTTTCGGAAAAATACGGGCATGCAATAAGACAGGCCGCCTGAAAACTTTAAGGGATAAGCGATTGTATCAGAAGCACCCCGGTCTTGACATATAAGTTAAATAATGCAATGTGTTTCGCCTCATATTCAGCAGTCGAAACTTCGGATTGCTGAAAGACTACAAAAACTATATCTATATGGCAATATAATTCAATAAATAAATAGGTTACAGGAGAAAAACATGCGACACAAAAATAAAATCTTCCTGCTGTCTGTTTTGGCGATGCTTATCCTGGTGATATGCCAATCATCCGCATGGGCTGAAGAGAATGTCATCCCAAAGACGGTTGAAGCAGCAAAGTCCGAAAGTGCGCCTGCGCAGGTGTCTGCGCCGTCATCCGGAGGCGCCGCGCCTCCCGCCGCCCAGGCGTCTGCAGGCTGCAGCAAGCTGGAAAAAGCCATTTCCGGCGCGCCTTTAGGCTGTGAAAAAGGTCAGATTGATCCGAGCAAGCCGGCCGGATTCCTGGGCATAGAAGGCGCGCCCCAGGTGAACCTGTTTGTTGCGCTGCTGTGGGCCATATGGGTGGGATGGATATTCTCAACAGTAGGCGCGTTCGGCGGGGTCATGGCCGGTGTCGGGCATATGAGCGTTTTCGGGCTCGGCAATTATGCCGGGGCATTTAAACAGACAGCTCCTGATCTGGGCAAGGTCATCACAGACTCCATCAAGGCTTCCAACCAGTTTCTGGTGGGTCTGTCCGCAGCCATCAGTTCGGTCAACTATCTCAAAATGAAGCGCCTGGTCCTGCCGCTGGCCATCAGCCTGGGCGTTGGTTCTCTTCTGGGCGCATGGGCGGCCGCGTATCTGACTGCGGGGAAGCTTGATTTTAAAGCATATCAGGGCTACTTCGGCCTTTTTGTATTGGTGTTGGGAGTCTATCTTTTTTATGAAACCACCCCGGCCGGCCAGGCCAAAAAGAAAACCGCCAAGGAAGCAGCCAATGCATTTGAGGCAAACGCCAAAAAAATGAAAAGCGGGGAGCAGGTTGACCCGTCCAAAGTCGGTCTGCATATCCAGAAATTCACACCCATGACATGCGAATTCACTTTTTTTGGCGTGCTTTTTCATTTCAGGCCCATTGTCCCGTTCCTTGGCGGCGTTGTCATCGCTGCCATTGCCGCATTTCTGGGCGTTGGCGGCGGGTTTTTGCTGGTGCCGTTTTTAACCAGCGTCACCCAGTTGCCCATGTACCTGGCTGCCGGCACGTCGGCCCTTGCAGTTCTTGTGAGCATGGTCACCAGTATTATTACCTTGATCACCAAAGGGACGCCCATTGACTGGATGCTCATCGGAATTGAGATGATCGGGGTTGCCGTGGGTTCTGTCATCGGGCCCAGGACGTCCAAATACTTTTCTGATGTCATGCTCAAACGCCTTTTCATCGTTCTGGCGTTATACGTGGGTGTGGGATATCTGCTGGCCGGTTTTTTTGGGATCAAGATTCCCGGTGTTTGATGGATTAAGATGCCTGATGAACTTTTTTTCGCCATGGACGCATGGTTGATCGCCCCGTTTCGATGGACAGATTCGGCGGAGGCCGGATTCATGCTGGGAGCCGCCATTTTGGCGGTAGAGTGTGTATTTGCGGGAAGACTTTCGCTTTTCTTGATTCAATGGGCAAACAGTCGGATTGGGCGTAACTATGAACAGGAATCTGCCCACCGTCAGGGACTGTCGCTTCAAGCGCTGGCCGAGAACAATAAACCTGCCTACTTAGCTCAAAATCAGATGGCCCAGGAAGCCTATGGGAAATCCCTGGCCTTGGCTGTAGGGAGGCTGAGCGCCTCCCTGTGGCCTGTTTTTATGGCGCTTGCGTGGTTGAACCTGCGGTTTCGGGATGCTCCTTTCCCCTTGCCGGATTGGCTGCCTCTTGCCCAGACTGGCATTTCCTGTATTTTTATCTTCATGTTGTTTTATATTTTAGCCCGATTTGCTTTCGGGCGCCTGGAGGGATGGAGCAGGCGGCATTTCATGAACAAGAATTGATCTTTAGCTGTCACCCATGGCTCTCAGGCAGTCCTGGGGAAACCGATGGGTGCCTTTTTCATTTACGCTGACCTCAATGAGTGCATCCGGATCATTTTTGACCGCATCCGGATCCGTGATCATACCGTGAAGCCCGATGAATTCATCCATGTATGGTTCCCAGCTTTCGTCAGTGGATTTTTGAAAAATTTCAACTTTCTGGCCGTTTCGAAATGTCATGGTCCTTTATCCCCCTTTGGAAATTGGTTTAATCTTTTCCTTGCTTTTGATGCTCGGGCGGCGCATTTTCCGCATGGCGCCTCCCGCTGTCTTTGCGGGCGCACTCCAAACATACCTGCCTGGCGAACATGTGCGGGCTGATTTCCTTGACCCGGCGCATAATGTAATCGTGATATCTGGCAGGGCCGATCACAGCGCCGCAAGTTCGGCAATATTCGAGTTTCAGGCGGTTTAGCTCCGTTCCGCACAGGGAAAGCACCCGGAACCCATCCTGATCCTTCATCTGCATGGCGCCGGTGGGGCAGTTAGCAACACATGCGCCGCAGGCAATGCATCGCTCGGCGGTAATTTTAAGATCTGTCGGGCTTGGGTGGTCAAAATTCAGGTAACCCATCCGGAGCGCTTCGATTCCCATCTTATCCCTGCATATTTCAACACAATGTCCGCACCGGAGACACACATCACATCTCAAGCATCGTCGGGCCTCATTCACCGTCTGGGCGTCATCAAGCCCCAGACGCACCTGTTGAAACGTAATGCGCCGCCGGTCATTACCTAATAAAGGCATCTGTGCCCGCTTTAAATCATTTTTCAATGCAGCCGGAACCTGGAAGAAATCCATCCGCCGCCGCCGGGTGGGCGCTGTGGGGAATTTCGGCTGGGGAAGATTCTCAAAATGCCGGGCAATGGCGAATGCCGCTTTTTTGCCTCCGGCAATGGCCTCCACCACAGTGGCAGGCCCGGTCACCGCATCCCCCACTGCAAAAACCCCTTTATGATGGGTCTCCATACTGATGGTATTGGCCTGGATGGTCTTGCGCCGGGTCCAGGTAAGATTTCTAAATCCCTCAAGTCCGTGACCGTCTACTTCCTGACCGATGGCCGGAATGACCGTGTCCACGGTAATTTCAAAATCGCTTCCCTCCAATGGCACCGGCCGTTGACGACCGGATTCATCGGGCTGGCTCAACTCGGCCCGCATGCAGATAATTCCGGTCACACGGCCGTCTTGTCCGCAAATTCTTTTAGGAATGGTCAGAAAGGAAAAACCAATGCCTTCTTCCTCGGCCTCGACCACTTCCTCGTGATGGGCCGGCATCTCATCTTTGGTTCGGCGATACAGAATGGTCACTTCCTGGCTGCCCAGACGCAGGCAGGTGCGGGCCGCATCAATGGCCACGTTTCCGCCGCCGATGACCGCCACATGGCGGCCCGGCGACCGGTGATCTCCCAGGGACACCCGGCGCAGAAAGTCCACTGCCGGGATAACCTGGGGAAAATCATCCTCGCCGGGAATTTCCAATTTATAAGAACCGTGGGCGCCCATGGCCAGCAGGTAAGCTTCAAATCCCTCCTGCTCCAGGTCGCTCAGCGTGATGTCCTTTCCCAGGCAGGTGTTAAATCGAAATTCAACTCCCAACGCTTCAATCATGCCCACTTCGCGGTCAATGACTTCCCGCGGCAGCCGGTACCGGGGAATGCCCACCATCATCATGCCGCCGCTCACCGGGAGCGCTTCGATAACCGTCACGCGGTATCCTTTCAGCGCCAGGTAATAGGCGGCCGTCAGTCCCCCGGGGCCTGCGCCGATAATGCAAACTTTATGTCCGTTGTCCGGAAGAGCAGGGGGATTCCGGTATTGCCGGGCTGACATGGCTTTTTCCGCAGCCACTCCCTTTAAATCCATGATGGCCACGGGAGAATCCATCCGGGCCCTTACGCACATGAATTCGCATGGGTGGGTGCAAACCAGCCCGCACACCCATGGAAATGGATTGTCTTCCCGGATTACATCAACGGCTTCAGCGTAGCGCCCCTGGCCCACAAGGGTCAGATAGGACGGGATGTCAATTCCGGCCGGGCAAGCCATTTGACAAGGCGCCGGAGCCAGTTTGACGCAATCGCCTTTTGTGCAGGTATGGGTTTGGGCATGGCTCTCGTAGACTTCCCGGTATTCCACCAGATTCATCTGAACTTGCGCAGCATCCGTCCTGGATTCATGATCCGAAGCATTCGCCACAAGGTCCGCAGTAAGCGATATTAACGCCGGAACATGATCCGGGCCGCCCCGCCCCCGGGCCAGATCCTCCATCAGTTCCATGATTTCCGATGCAATGCGCCGGGTTTTGGGGAACTTGAACCGGCCGTCATCAATGGCTTCTTTTAGAAAAAAAAGGGTGGTATGGACCGGACAACATTGTATGGACATTGTCAACTCCCTTGTTCAAATTCCGCTTCAGATAGGATGCGGGCATGGCGTTCCCGGCGGATCTGCGCCAACTGAGAGGCTTTGCCGAAACTCAAAGATCCGGTGATACAGATCGAAACGCAGGCCGGCTCAAGTCCCTGATCCACCCGGTCTTTGCAGTAATCGCATTTAACCACGATATTTTCTTCGGGGTCCCATTGCGGGGCGCCCCAAGGGCAGGCCTGGATGCAGGCTTTGCATCCCACGCAGACCGCATGATCCACAAAAACAATGCCATCGTCTCGTTTTTGCATGGCCCCGGTGGGGCACGCCGCCACGCACCAGGGTTTTTCGCAATGGTAACAGGCCATAAACACATAAGCGGCCCGTGGAACATCACCCACAAGTTTAGGCCCCACTTCGATGACCTGACAGAGGCGGGGGCCGGCAGGAAGCGATTTGTTGGTTTTGCATTGCACCTCACAGGCATGGCAACGGATGCATTTTTTACTGTCCTGTATGAGATAATATTGGCTCATATTATTTACCCCCTTCCGCGGGCGAACTGCTTTCGGCGATCTTTTTTACAGTTACAAAATGTTCCTGAAAGGCAACAGCTCCGCCGGCCGGGTCCCAGATATCATTGCCCCGGGGCATAAAACGGTTGTCGGCCAGTCCCCGTCCTTTGGCCCTGCTTTCCACCGGCAGGCGGTGGCCGAATCCGTGAACTGTAAATACGGCATCCGGATGAATCTGATCCGTGACTTTT
>JALOPH010000175.1 GCA_025453995.1 Desulfobacterales bacterium | reverse complement strand
GTACTGGTAAATAAAGTACATGCTCGCCATGAGGAATCCGTTCCCGAGAGCGTATCCGCGGGCTAGTGAAAAGAAATCGAGCATGTATGGATTTACATTCAGCAGAATGAATGAGCCCAACGCATACCATTGATTGTTAAATCTGCTCACTAAGCCGATGGAACAGATAATATAGAGCAGATGTGCCAATAATGACTGCAGCCGTAAGACAAATTGATTGTTTCCAAGAAATGAGGAGAAAAATTTCATCATCAGTGAATTGAGAATATGGTCATTGGCCATTATCACCGGGTTGATTGTGATGATGTCGATGAGGGAAGCCTGGTTGACATAATTGAGCCAGGTGAAACTTTCATCATGGGTAAAAGAGAGAAGGTATGCTCTGGAAGCAGTATAGCCCAATAAAAGGATGCCAATTAAAAATATAAGTAATATCGGCAGGCGTTTCATCCTTTAAACCTTATTTGTTTTTCATATAATTATATAATTCATCAAATCGTCTGTGGATTGAATCCAACATCACGCCTGTCGCAAACAGGATGAGGGAGAGAATCATGGCTCCGGAAGCCAGTATGGCAAGCGGAACATGGGTGATATATCTTGTCTCTATGAATTCGAAAATGACGACTGATCCTGAAAGCAAGGAAACCAGTAAGAGAAAGCCCGCTAACGAAGTAAAAAAGATCAGGGGCTTATAGTCTCTGAAAATGATGAAGATGGTTTTCAGCACCAGAAGCCCGTCTTTGAAGGTGTTTAATTTTGAATGGCTGCCCGGCGGTCTCTCGCCGTAATTGATGTCGACCTCTTTAATCACATACCCGTATTTAATTGCCTTGATTGTCATTTCCGTTTCAACCTCAAATCCGGCAGAAGTAATATTTATGTTTTTAACAAAGTCCCTGCTCATGACTCTGAAACCGGACATGATATCTTGAAGGCTGACTTTGAATAGTTTGTTGATTAAAAATCTCACCACTTTGTTGCCAAAGGTATGAAACGGCCTGAAAGATTTGTCGGAGTAGGTTTTCAACCGGTTGCCGACGACCATATCCGCTTCATCGTTGGCGATGGCAGATACCATTGCCTGTAAGTTCGAGACATCATACGTGCTGTCGCCATCCACCATAATGTAAATATCCGCTTCGACTTTCTTAAACATCGATTGGATGACAAATCCTTTACCCTGCCGTTTTTCCAGGATAACTGATGCGCCTGACGCTTTTGCAATTTTGCCGGTATCATCGGTCGAATTGTTGTCAAAGACATATATTTTTGATTCTGGCAGAATCGTTTGGATTTTGCCGATTACTTCCCCGATGGTTATTTCTTCGTTAAAGCAGGGTATAATGACAGCCTGATTTTTTGATTTCATGTTATTTACCTTATATGTGATCGGATTATAAATTGAACTGTAATCTTTATATCATCCTCCTGTTTTCGGCGCTTCAGTATGATCCGGCTTTCCATAAAAACTTGACTGAAAAAAATATTTCTGAGATACAGCCAAACAAAAGTATTTATTCAATATTGAAAAAATCTGGACATCATGGCAAGGTCAGTGCAAGGGTGCTTTGCCATCTGTCCGGCTCAATGTTACCCAAAGGTGAGTTGTCACAAAATTAATACATTGCCAAGAACATCAAACGAGTCGTTTACGCAAGTTAACACATACAATATGGCATTGCCAATATTAGATTCTCGCGTATAGGAACAGCAAAATGAAAGTTGCTATTATGCAACCGTATCTATTTCCGTACATCCCTTATTGGCAGTTGATTCATTCAGTGGATGTTTTTGTCGTATATGATGATGTCAACTATATTGTGCGGGGCTTTATAAACAGGAATTACATTCTTGAGCGCGGAAAACCAAAATTATTTACATTGAACACCCAGGGAGCAAGCCAAAATAGAAAAATAAACCAGGTATCCGTGGGAGGAAATGCCGAGAAATTAACAAAAAATTTTTATCATCAATATAGAAAAGCGCCCTATTTTGAGTCGACGATGAATATTATCTCGGAGTTGCTACTAAATAATGAAAAAAAACTGTCAAGGTATATAACGGCTACTCTAAAGAAAATCTGCACGTATTTGTCGATCAATACAAAATTTATCGATTCGAGTGAAGTCTTCAACAATGCAGGCCTTAGAGAAACAGAAAGAATAGTTGATATCTGCAAACAATTGGATGCGGAGGTATATATTAATCCGATTGGGGGTAGGATTTTATATAGTAAGGATGAGTTTGCTGAAAAAGGGTTGCAGATATTTTTTATCGAATCAAATCCGGTTGTATATAAACAGTTTCAGAATTTATTTGTGCCGAATCTATCGATTATTGATGCAATGATGTTTAATCCGCCGGAGGCTATCCATGAGTTCGTGGAAAGTTATCAGTTAGTATGATGGGCAGCTAAATGTCAAAGATGTATTTGAAAGAGATTGCATGGCAATAGAACAATGTATTTCGCTGGACAATCCTTCTGAATGGAAGAAGGCGCTCAAAGGAATTAAGCATGCCTTCGCGCATACCTGGGAAAATTGTCATGCAATGTCCTTAACCACCGGTCTCCCCACGTATCTTTATTCTGTTGAGATCGGGGAGTCGCGGATAGTATGCCCGATTTCCGAGAGGGTATTTAAAGGATATACGGATATCCTTACGCCTTATGGATTCTCTGGCTTTATCAGTAATAAATCCTGCCCTGAATTTCGTGAATATTGGGAGGATCTCGTTGAGAGAAAAAAATATATTTGTGGGTATATTCAGATCAATCCGGTTTTTGAGGACAGCAGCCTGTTTTGTCCCGATGATGCCTTCCATTACAATAGTGTTTATATACTGGATTTGACACGCTCCTTGGAGGAACTATTTAGGAATCTATCCAATAATAGAAAAAGAGAATTGAGGCATTGGGATCAGATTAGCAAGAAAATCACCTTTGATAAATCAGTTCTGCTTGATTTTTTTCTTAACCAATACCATATTTTTATGCGAAGTCGAAAGGCATCCGCTACCTATGATTTTTCCGGAGAGACTTTATCGTGTTTATCAAACCTGGAAAATGTTCTGATGGTTGGGATGCAGAATTTAGGGAAAGTGGAAGCCGTTTCATTATTTGGTTATTCTCCAGACATTGGAGATTACCTGTTTAATGTTTCTCTTCCTGAAGGGAAAGTGCATACTACCGCTTTATTGTGGGCTGGTATAATCCAGCTTCAGTTTAAAGGGGTACAAACGTTAAATTTTGGCGGTGGCGTCCAGGGCGATGATAAAATTGCTGAATACAAAAGAAGATTCGGCAGCAAACAGTTGCCATTAAAGTGCCTGAAGCAAGTTTACAACAGAAAAATCTATGAGAAGTTATGTCAGCATATTAATGCCAATCCCAATGACAAGAGAGGCTATTTCCCCCTTTACCAAAAACCACAACTTACAATAGAAAAATGAGCCGATCATAAATGTTCAATAAATCAGCCAAATATTACGATGCACTTTATCATTTCAAAAATTATGATGAAGCTTCCGAGAAATTGCATACCCTAATAAAGCAGGATAATCCAGGTGCGAAAAGCCTTCTTGATGTGGGGTGTGGTACGGGAAAACATCTTGAATATATGTCCAAAAACTACATGGTGGAAGGCTTTGACATCAATCCTGATTTGCTTGAAATTGCACGTTCCCGTTGTCCGGGTGTTCCTTTTCATCAAGGTGATATGGTGAACATGGAATTAAACAACAAATTTGATGTGATTACATGTTTATTCTCTTCAATCGCCTATGTTAAGACACTTGAAAATTTATATAAATCGGTTGCCAGAATGGCATTTCATTTAAATTCAAGAGGGTTATTGTTCATAGAACCATGGATTTATCCCGAGAAATATTGGGTCGGAAAGGTTACGGCCAATTTTGTCGACCAGCAGGATATGAAGATATCATGGATGTATATCAGTGAAATTGAAGACAAGCTTACAGTTTTTAATATCCATTATATGGTGGGAACACCTGAAGGGATTGAGTGTTTTACTGAACGGCATGAAATGGGTCTTTTTACCCACGAGGAATATTCGGATGCTTTTAATAAAGCAGGTTTGGATGTCAAATATGATCCCAAAGGTTTGTTTGGCCGTGGAATGTATACAGGAAAGAAATAAATTACGCCCCAAAATTTGATTTGTGCTTATGGCCATACTGAAAAAAGTGCTTCACAATTTGAAAGCAACCAGGGATTTGTTATTACTGAGGACCTCCGGGTTATTTGATAAGGATTGGTATTTGAAAAACAACCCGGATGTTGAACAGGCTAAGGTGTCTCCTCTGGTTCACTATTACAGGCATGGAGGCTTGGAAGGGCGGGACCCCGGGCCCAAATTCAGCAGTAGCTGGTACCTGGATACTTATGCAGATGTAAGAACCGCTGGAATCAATCCCCTGCTGCATTATTTAAAAAATTGCAGGCCAGAAGGACGGAAACAACATAATAAAGAAGTCACTATTAAATCAATCCTGTATCGGCCTGGAAATGAACCGAGCTTTTCAATCCCCGACCAGGCGATACGTGCACAATTTCGACCAGAATTAAAAAATTGGAATGGCTATCAGGAACTGATTGTTCTAAAGGATGAAAAATTATGGATAGTCAAAAACTACCAAGACCCCGAAATGGTAAAAAGGGAGTTGCTTGTTTATTTTCTCGCAAGGGGCCTGGTCAATGCGGCCGAGGTAAAATCTCTTAGTCTTGAAGATTGTCATGAACTCGTGAAGCTGGATTTATTGCCCCAAAATGCTTCTCCATATAACACCTTGATAGTAAGATTGGCCCAGGGATACTCAATAGATGAGCTCCCTCAAAAGAATTTTGATAGTGCGATGGCGAGTGAATTCGTATTCTCGTTATGGGTCCGCCGCAGAGATCCGGATCATTACAATCGCGCATATACAAAAGAAGGCATCCCGGTGTTTTTTGATCTTAACTGTAGCCTGAATGACGAATATAATTTGAAGAGCGGTATGCCAGATATTGATAAATTTTTTGCAAATCACAATTATGGGCTTGCCGGTTCCTGGAGAGTTCGCGAGCGGGGGAATATCCCATTAATCAATTCTTTTTTGAGGGAAGATCCATATGAATATGGATACGATTTTTTCGACAACATAGAAGATTTCAAGGATGCTATAGACGTAACTGCAGAAACAATAATTGCTCATAAGCATGATCTGCACGATTTGGTTAAAAAAGCGGGTTATTCGGGTGAAGAAATTGAGGCGTTGACCTCATTTATTGCGACGACTAAAAAGACGTTGTCTGACGATGTTAAAAAAATGTTAAAAGTAATTTTTTCCGAACCCCCGTTTAATACTCAACACTCTGGGATGCACAAAAGAATGAATGCCAGCAATCGCAATTGGCTTAATAGTATTAGTGAGCAAATCGGGTTTTATCAAAAATCCAATCGAAAAATTCGCACCGATTTGAATTTTCCCTGGTCGTTGGTTGATAATGAGATCAAATTGTCCAGGCAACTGCTTGATCGTAATACGGAGCAGGTTTTATGGTGGATTAATTGCAATGCCGAACGTTTATGGGAATCCAGATCCCTCCTCAATGATGAACTGAGTAAAATTATATTTGATTCGACCCTTGTTTTACGCTCAACAGGATTTCAAAAATTCTTCTTTCCCCGCATAAATTTCGACGATATTATAGAAATCGTTGATGAAAACCCATTTTCCTATTCTGGTTTACCAGAGCACATCCTTGGTATCCCCCTTAACATCTTTGATATACGATGGATAGGTCTTCCCCATGCAATACCCATAAAGATAATATGCTGCAGGGAAGATCTTTTTTTGCTCAACAGATATCGTCAGTACCTCATCAGGCGGAATTCATTTGATATCTTCCTGTCGCCAGGAGATATTGTTCTGGATTGCGGAGCTTGCATTGGCGATGTCTCCTTGATATTCGCGGGACTTGTCGGCATTCGCGGTGAAGTCCACACATTCGATCCGGTACCGCTTCATGGACGCTATTGTCGGCTGCAGGCTTCCTTAAATCCATCGCTGGCTCATGTGTTTCATGTCAACGACCTGGCGGTTGGTGATCGCATGTGTGTGAAGAGTGGTGATAAGAGCGATTCGGATATAATTGAGCCAAGCGGCTTAGCGATCAACCAATATACAAGTACGAGCTTAGACGAGTACGCAAGCAGCAAACTGAGCCGCGTTGATTTCATCAAAATGGATATCGAGGGGGCTGAGATGGATGCGATTGACGGTGCTGTCAAGATCATTCGAGAGTTTAAGCCCCGACTCGCAATCTCTGTTTATCACAAACCTGATGATCTTTGGGAAATCCCGATCAAGCTGAAGTCTATCAACCCGGGTTATGAATTATACTTTGGACACCACAGTCCAGTCCTTTGGGAAAGTGTAATCTATGCCGTTCAACGTTAGGATCATTCGTGAATTAATACCAGGGTGCTTATGGCGCTGGAAAACAAACTGAGGATACAGGAGGACAAGCCGAAACCATGAAAATTCATTACTATGGAGTCGTCTGGAACGAAGCACCCATGTTGCCTTACTTTTTTCGGCATTATGATTCCATTGTAGAGCGATATGTGATTTTTGATGACGGTTCGGATGATGGCACCCTGGAAATCCTGACGAGACATCCCCGCGTGGAAATCCGGCCATTTGCTTCAGAAAATGAGTCCTTCATCGAAACTGCATTGATTCTTTTCGATCAGGTGTGGAAACAAAGCCGCGGGGTAGCGGACCTGGTGTTGTCGTGCGATGTTGACGAATTCCTGTGGCATCCGCAGATGAAAGAGTTTTTGTCTAAGTCGCTGGCTGATGGATGCACAATCTTTCGCCCGCGTGGCTGGCAGATGTTTCATGAATCTTTTCCGATCACTTCCGGACAAATTTATGAGGAAGTGCACCATGGATGTCGTGACAAGGATTTCGATAAAGTCTGCCTGTTCGACCCGAACCGGATTGATGAAATCCATTGGGCGGCAGGCGGCCATACATCTGCCCCGACCGGACAAGTTAAATGGGGTTCAGATGATCAGCTTCTGCTACTGCACTTCAAATTGCTCGGTGTTCCTTATGTAGTAGCTCGCTACGCAGCGCTGAAAACTCGATTGGGACGCCGCGACAGGGAAAAAGCCTGGGGTTGGCATTACGGCATGAGCGAGCAGGAAATCCGTGAAATGTTTTCAACTGCCGTTTTGGAGGATCTGGCTGGGAGGCTTTGTCCCAACACGGAAGGATAAAGAGATTCAGCGTATGTCGCTGCAAAGTTTGGCGCGGGTGCTTTAGCCAAATATTGATATGTTCTGCCATTTATTTTGCTTGGTTTATTCATAAAGACCTTGCGGAAATGCTTCCTTCCCTTCAGCTCTTGGAGGGTACAGCTGATAAAAATGCTGGAGCAAACAAGATTAATGAAAAATCATCCTAAAGTTTCGATTTACTTAACATCATACAACCACGCAAAATATCTGCGGGAATCAATAGATAGCAT
>JALOPH010000174.1 GCA_025453995.1 Desulfobacterales bacterium | reverse complement strand
ACAGCCGCACATGACAAGCATTGCCTGTTCACCCGGTCCAGCGACCAGGTCATCCACAAGGCCGGCAAACGGATTGTCAAAACCGGGGATTTTCTTCCAGGAGCTGATCAAGCCGCCGCCCATGACAATTCTTAGCTTCGGGAACTCTTCACGGATATACCCCGCGATGGCAAAAGCACTCAGGGCCTGGCTCATGAAATTGACGGATAAGCCTATAATATCGGGGTTCTGTTGGTTTATCCGGTTCGAAATGCCCTGACTGAAGGCCGAAAAAAAGGGATTTTCTGAAAATGTCTCGGCAGATCGCAACAGATCGCTGCTCCGGACCGGCAGGAGCCCGGGCGATGTGTAATTGGACAGCGTAATGTGAACCCCCGCGGCCAGGCCGGTCTTATGAATCACCCGGTTGATATCGTTGACCGCTCTTTTATATTTTTCTTTATTTTGATAAAGCGATCCGGAACGCAAGGCGATCAGGTTTCCGCTGATTCCTGCAACGGCCCTTCGGGTCCAGGTATCTGCGGCCTTCGCCGGATGACCCAACAGGTGGAGAAGTCCTTCCAGGTTGGCATCATAGATGCGACAGTCTATGCCGGTTGATTTCAAAGCCCAGGACAGCCGGGCAATACCGGCCGGCGGCTCGCAGGGCTTGGACACGGGCGGGTGAATGAACAGAACTGATTTCTTTGAGGGCATGTGCATCGGATGTTCTCAAACCCGGACATAACGGGAAGGCGCAAAGCAAGAAGTCATAGAGCCCTCCCCTGCATATAATTTTATTAATCCTTGCAGTTTCAATGCTGGGCCGGAGTTAATCCCCGCCCGGTTAATATTGGTTGAACAACATGATTATTTTGATCAAAACATTCACCTAATGATGATGCGCATGATCAGAGTGCCCGCCTGAAATGATATAAATCGACTCATCAGAGCCGGCATTTTCCAGGAAAGCCGATGTATCGCCGATTATATGAAGCACGCTTCCTTCTTCAAGCCGGCCGCTGATATCTCCTGTAAGGACCAGATCGCCTTTCATGGCAAGAAGAATTTCTTCATGGCCTTTGCCGGGTTTTATTAAACGCCCCTTTTCACCCGGCTTCAATACGCCGTAAATCATGTAACAGGCATGGCTGCCCGTATCTTCAAGACCCAGAACATACTCACCGTTTTCGGAGGACAACGCCCGGTTTCGGATATCAATTTTTTTCATGAAAGATTTGACTCCTAATCTTTATCAATAGAAAACGAATTGTGAATGGTTAATTGTCAATTGTGAATTGACAATTGATGGGTTCCGTTGCCCCTGATGCTCACTTTCACGCCGCTTCGGCTGACCAAATCCATCAATTCAGGGAGGTCCGGGTGAAGCGTCGGTTCTCCCCCCAGAATGTCCATGCCGGGGATTCCCAAGTTTTTGATAATTGAAACCATCCTGCCAAAATCCGAAATGGTCACATCATCGGTGAGTGTTAAATGACGATTGAAGCAGATACTGCAGGACTGATTGCATGACAGGGAGGGATAGAATGGGATATAGGGCGGTCGGCCAGTGAGAGCGATCATTATTTTGAAATCCCGTAATATGAGCACATGGCCGGATCAGGTGCCAAAGGATGCGGGGCGCGGAACCGGCACCCGCCCCGGCAGTCATTGAGCATGGAACAGTCGGCACATTCCAGATTTCTCAGTGGAATGTGTTCCATTTTCAACCAGCATTCCTTTAATCCTTTCCGGGCGTCACCAAGAGGCTTATCCCTGTAGAACCCGCATTTAACCGCCCGGCCGTCCGGCATCACCGTCATCAGATGCCTTCCGCAGGCATACCCTTCCGACGACCCGTGATACCCGCCGCCGAAGGCATAATCCAGATACGGCACTGCCTCTTTGTATGGAACCGCCAGTCCCTGATGCTTCTCCAGCGAACCGGCAACGCACATAATATCGATCCCCCATTCCACCGCGCCGATGTTTTCAATGAATTCCTTCATCCGGTCAAACTCATCTAAATTTTCCAAGTGGATCATGGTGGAAAAGGAAATTGCCACACCGGCCTGGACCGCTGCCTGAATGCCTGTCATTGTCTTTTCAAAAGCGCCTTTGCCGCGCATCGCCTCATGACCTTTTTCCCACCCATCCAGACTGAATTGAATTTCATCCACATCCAGCCATGACATAACGTTTGAATCAATCAGCGTTCCGTTTGAAAATAATACCCTTCGGACGGGGACCCCTTTCGTCATTTTAATAAATGATTCCAAATCGTTGTAAAGCATGGGCTCGCCGCCGGAAATCAGCAGCCGAAGCCCTCCCATGCCGGCAAACTCCCGCGCTATGCTAACCGCATCAGCCACCGGCAGATCGCGCGTTCCGGGAGTCCCGAGGTAACAATGGGCACAGCGGAGGTTGCATCGCTGGGTCACCTGAAGTTCCAGGTATCTTAAAGATGGTTCGACTTTTTCATTAACCGTCACTGGAACCGGACTCGGCGACGGGAGCGCTTCCAGCAACCCTTCCTCAAGGCAATATTCAACAAATTCGTTTTCCGATGTGAGGTCTTCTCCTCTGGCGGCGCCGTCGCACCGGAGAAAAAAACCGACCGCTTTTTCGTCAATCTCATAGAGTTCATCACCGGCAATATGATATACAAAGGGGCGCTCGAGATTTTTCAGCGCCGCTTTCGGATGAAGCCTGAGATAGGACTTATGCCAGTCCGGGCAGCTCATACGACAGCCTCCAGGCTGCTCATATCAATGAAATCATTTTCAACAAGCAGTGAAAGGAGTATAAAACCGCCGCAGGGCTCAATGCTTTCATTATCATCCATTTCAGGCGCTCCGGACATAAAATCACACCCATCTATCCGGAAGGGACATGCCTCACAGATGTATTTTGCGAAAATTTTCTTATAATTTCGCCATAAACGGCCATTTTTTTCAAAGCGCGGGAGGGTATCCGGGTCGATCAATTGCTGCACAACCAGATTCTTGATCACTTCCGCGCCCCGGCAAGACATTTCCTCTTTCTGGCTTTCCTTATAAAATGAGCAGTACGGGCGGCAAACATATTCCTTGCAATCAGCTTTGGGCATATAATTTTACATGGCCTCATGAAACATAAAAGCCTGTGTAGGGATATACACAGGCTTTAAGGTTAAGGTTAACAACCGGTTAACAGGAATGCTTGCACTTGCACAGTCCGGTTGTGGTTTTCTTGACTTTCTTAATTTTCATTCACACCTCCTTTCTTCCTTCTTGAAAGAATTAATAAGATGGTTTTTGCCGCGCCTGTTCATCTTTTTATGTAAACAGAGAACAGGACTTTTAAATGAGACTGGGATCCCGGCGGCCATATCTTTTTCCATGGCCCAATTTTCTTTCTTCATGAAAGAGTTGTTCAGGGCCACCTTCTGACGGCAAGAGAACCTCACTCATCATTTAATTGCTTATAATATAAATTAATCACGAAAACGGATCAATCAATTATTTTTTATTTTTCAAGCAATCCAAACCGCCATTTTATGGGCCCGGTGAAGCACTTTTAAAGTGACCCGTCCCATGAGGAACTCCTTGATCACCGTAAGCCCCCTCCGGCCCACAACGATGGTGCCGAATCCGCTGTTCTCAGCGGTTTTGGCAATGGTGACCGCACGGCTGATTTTGCTTTTTATGACCTGCGTGTCTATCATTGCAGGATCAAATCCGGCGTTTGCCAGTTGCTGTTTGGCATCCTGAATGGCGGATTCGATGTTTTCACGCCCCTTTTTAATCCATGATGCCTCCTGATCGGGTGTAAAAATATCCTGATCGGCCAGAGGCGTATTCATGGGCGGAAGCACATGGCACAGCATCACCTTTCGGCCGGGTTTTGGCATGAGGGCGCAGGCGCAGGCAACCGCCTTGGAAGCGTCTTCAGATCCGTCAAATCCGATCAAGATGTGCCCCGGATCAGGTTTATCTCCCACAACCACCACCGGCAGATGATAAATACTGCTGACCAGCTTGTAAGCCGTGCTCCCAACAATGATATCGGTGGGATCATTATGGCCCCGCCGCCCGATAAAAACCGCATCATATCCCATTGTCGATTCGCCGGTGATATCTTTTGCAACGCCTTTTTTGAGCTCCTGGATTTTGATGTGAACCGCTCCCTTCGGAAACCCCGCTATCGTTAAGATATTTTCGGCTTCTTCCATTTTTTTCCGGACAGTTTGCTCAAGTTTTGCCTGCCAGGGCCCCTCCTTCAAATCCGGCGCATCAAAAAGCGGCGAATCGCCGATATCCAGAAGCGCTTCCGGCAGATCCGCCAGAATATGAACCAGCGTAACGCTGGTCCTGGCGGGGTCCATAAACTGGCTTACATAACGCACCGCATCCATTGAGCTCTCAGACCCGTCAACCGCAACGAGCACTTTAATTCCTTCCTTCATCGCCATTCCTTTCAATGTTTATGAATAAGTCTTTGTCTTCCTCTAATTATGACAACCTCGTCAAAAGCTTTCAATCCCGCTGTGCGGTGTTTTTACAGAAAGTAACTTTTTTTCCGTCGTACTCGTACTCCTGCTCGTACTCGGTTTTTAGGTATCGATTAGGAGTACGAGTACGAGAACCGTCGGGCCAAAACCGGACTGAGTACGACAACTTGCTTAAAAGCTTGGTCACCCTATTATTGATTTCACCCTTCCGATATCCCCGCTTTCCAGACGGACCTTGATGCCATGGGGATGTATCCGCGACTTGGTCAGAACATCTTTCACTATTCCTTCGGTCAATTTCCCGGACCGCTGGTCTTTCTTTAATACGATACACACCCGCACGCCGGGTTTTATATGCTCACGCGCTGAACCATTTGATAAAATTGCCATAAATCATGTGATCAAATTAATTTATAAATATTTTGAACTTTTTGCTTGACATAAATCAAGAAAAAGAACATATTTGCGTACAAGTGTACTAACAATTGTTTTAACAAACGAAAAAACAATTAATTAAACGATTGTTCAATAGCTTGTAAAACTGATTTACCAGAGTTTTTAACCAAAAAAACAATAAAAGAGGAGAAAAAAAATGACAACAAGACAAAATTCAAGCATCGAAGCATTCAAAGAAAAAGGCCGATGCTTTGCGAGCGGCGAAGGCAAAGGCGTTCAAATGAAAAAATTCAAGCCCTACACTGACTTTGTTTTAAAAAATCTTGTTCATAAGGCCGACATCATCAACCCGGATGCCCTGCTTCCATCAGACGGCCATCCGGTCATCGCCATCACATCCCACGGACCCGGTGCTGCCTGGATCCCCCTGGTGGCGCTGGTGGGGAAATTCTTTCTGGATAACGGGTATGGGGACATCGTCGGCGGCATGTACCCCCATAAGGCTTTATTTTTGATTCCAGGACTTAAAGACTATTACCGGAGAGTCCTGGGAACCCCGACGGATATCAATTCCGTCAATGATATTGTAGCCCTGCTCAAAAACAATGACATCGGACTGGCCGGCACCGCGCCCGAAGGGGCAAACTGTCTCCTTTCTTTTAATAAGTATGTCGCGCCTTTTCGCTCAAAAGGGATGATTGCGGCAGCCATAAAGGCGGATGCAAGCATATGCCTTATGGCCCATCAAGGCGCTGAAAAGTGGAATATCAGAATCAACCTCCCCTTCGGCCTGACCGTTCCCGGCACAAACGGCGTGAGAGGCGTCAACATTGCCCTCCCGCCATATAAAAAAATCAAGCAATATATGGTTCTTTGCCGGCGATACGCGCCCGCGATAACATCTGCCGACCTTGAAGGTAAAACAAAAACAGAAGTGCGGAGGCTCTTGAATTTTGAAATCGAAAAAATCCGCATGGAATTGAATTTAATGACAGATGAAATCAAAGCATTGATGGGGCAGCCGGCGATTGACACCCAAAAGACCCGGAAGCCGCAATTCAATTCCTGGGAACGCAAGCAGATTCAAATTCGACAGGCCATGTTCCCTGCAGATGAAGCATATTTGGCTTGCAATTGAATTGACTGCTGTCGGCATTTACTTAGCAATTAAAGAGATGTTTTTATTAGTATCAAGTTCATGCTTCAATGGTTCACGGTTCAACGGTTAAAGAACCCCTGAACCGTGAACTGTGAACCCCGGAACCAAAATATTCTTAATGGCACAGGCCTGTTTACCTTGCCTGACCCAAATTTAAGAATGCACCCCAAAAAGGAGACATACAATGTTTAATCTAACTACAGAAACAACAATGGCAGATACCGGCCGATCATTATTCAACAATGGCCTGATGGAACTAAAAGGATCCCTTCAGAATCTGATTGATCGTGATATCAGCGCCATAAAAGCCAAAGGGAACGGATGGGTGGCGGGTATCAATGAAATGATCGGCAGCCGGACCCAAAAATGGTCCGTAGAAGTGCAGAACGCCGATGTCATGGAATCCCAAAGCAAGATATGGGATTTTCTGCTGGATTATTATTTCCGATTTGAGATGACCGGGTGGGAGCACCTTCCGGAAGCGCCCTCCATGCTGGTGGGCGTTCATTCGGGCACTTGGCTGACAATGGACGCCTGGACACTATGCGCCCAGTGGTGGCGAAGGTTTAGAGGCCGGCGCACGCTTCACGGAACAGCCCATGATGTATTGATGGCCCTGCCGGGCCTGGGAGATTACTTTCGCGCTGTCGGTGTCATTCCGGCGAAACGCGAATCCGTCTCAGCCGCTTTTGCCGCAGGGCACGACGTTGTCCTCTGGCCCGGAGGTGAAGTGGATGCCATGCGCTCCTGGACCAAACGCCATAAGGTCGTCCTTGGCGGCCGTAAAGGATTTATCCGTCAAGCCATCCGCTCCGGCGTGCCCATTGTGCCGGTGGCGACCTTCGGCGGGCATAACACGGTCATTGTCCTTTCAGAATGCCGAATGCTGGCAAAATTGCTCGGGTTGAAAAAGCTGCTCAGATGCGACATTGCGCCTCTGATTCTTGGATTTCCATTCGGAATCACGCTGGAGGCTTTCCCGATGCACATTCCGCTGCCGGCAAAAATCCGGACGGAAATACTCGAGCCGGTTGCTATCGATAAAGATCCTGACCGGGAAAACGACAAGGCATATGTTGATAAAAAATATAAAGAAGTCGAGCGCCGCATTCAGGAAGGGGTCAACCGCCTGGCAGGACAGAAAAAATCATCATTTTTTAATATAAATAATTCGCTATCAACTGCAAATTAGTTATAGCTATATCTCTTTGTATAACTTATGATTACAGGACAAAAACCCAAAAACAAATGATCGGGATTTTCCAGGTGTGAGGGCTGGATATCTCTTTAAAATCTGCAAAATCCCTTCAATTAAGAGGATGAAACATGGCTTCGCGCGAAGAATTAAGAGAGCAAAAAGAAAAAACAAGTCAGGCGCTGATTCAGTCGGCACTGGAACTCTGCGCCGAAGAGGGATATGCAAGCCTGAGTTTACGATCCGTTGCAAGAAAAGCCGGCATCGCGCCCACATCATTTTACCGCCATTTCCGTGAAATAGATGAACTGGGGGTGGCCATG
>JALOPH010000173.1 GCA_025453995.1 Desulfobacterales bacterium | reverse complement strand
TTCTCTCCTCGCAATGACGCCTACATTATTGTGGATTTATCATTATATTAAATTGTCTCATCATCCCACAGTCCGTCTCATCTTCTTGGATTGTTACGCATAAAAATTAAGGTCATTGCGAGAAGCGACAGCGACGAAGCAATCCCCCTCATTATCAGTTTACCTGAAATCATCTTTTCCTTTGACCATTTTTCAATGACCAGCTAAATTTTCCCAAATGATGGAGTAACCCTGCCCCCTGCCCACGCACATGGTGGTCAGGCCGTATTTCGCTGCCGGGTTTTCTTTGAATAACCCGCATAAAAACGCCGTCAGCCTCGGCCCGGAAGCTGCCAGCGGGTGCCCGTAAGCCAATGCCCCGCCCCATGGGTTGACTCTGGGATCATTCCATTCCAGTCCCAGCCGATCCAGGCAATACAATACCTGAACCGCAAACGCCTCGTTGATCTCAACAATGTCAATGTCAGCCATTTTTAACCCGGTTTTTTGAAGCGCTTTTTCCGTGGCCGGCACCGGTGCGATCCCCATGATCCTGGGGTCCACGGCAGCCGCGGCCGATGCCACCCAGCGCATCGCTGGCTTGAGCCCCATTTCATCGGCCTTCTGCCGGCTCATGAGCAGGGCGGCGCAGGCCCCGTCATTTAAGCCCGATGAATTGCCGGCGGTGACCCGGCCGTTTTCGCGAAAAACAGGTTTTAATCCGGCCAGGGCTTCCATGGTGGTGCCGGGCCGGGGCTGCTGGTCCATATCTGCCATGATTCGCGATCCGTCCGCCAGCTCCGCTTCAATGGGGATGATCATGTCTTTCATTTTTCCGGATGTAATTGCCGAATGGGCTTTCTTTTGAGATTCCATCGCGTAGGTGTCGGCCTTTTCCCTGGTGAATTCCGGGAACCGGTCATGGATGTTTTCAGCAGTCTGGCCCATGACCAGGGCGGATGGATCGCCCATGACTTCCACCGCCCTGGGGTGGTGGTCCCGCATGAACCCCATGGGAACATGCCCAAGGTGCTCCACCCCTCCGGCAATGATGCAGTCGGCCATGCCCGAAGCAATATAGGTGGCCCCAAACCCGATGGCGGTCAGGCCGCTGGCGCACATGCGGTCAATGGAGCAACCGGGAATTTCCCATCCCCAGTCTGCCAGCATGGTGATCATCCGGCCCAGGGTGCTTGCCAGCTCCTTGACCTGGTTGGTCACCCCCCAGATGCTGTCTTCGATCATATGGGGCTTTAACGGCGGATTTCGTTCTATCAAGGCTTTTAGAAGCGGCACAGCCAGGTCTTCCCCCCTGGTTTTCCAGAATATCCCTTTTTCCCCGGATCTGCCGAATGGGGTGCGCACCGCATCAATGACAACCACTTCGTTGAGTTGCATACATCATATCCTTTAATTGCGACAATTTCTTGATCTTATCAGCTTTAGCAAGGGTGGCTTAAAAGTCCCCCTTTGTAAAAGGGGGCTTTAAGGGGATTTTAAAGTGAACCATGAAATCCCCCCAACCCCCCTTTGCGAAAGGGGGGCTTAAAGTAAACGGCATTGCTCATAAAAATATCCATCTATTGTATGGGATTTGTCAAAATGCCCCCAGCGGCATTTGTTCTAACTCCCGTTCCTTGCGGATACACGTGGAAATTCTCGCCAACGTCAGCGGCAGGGTGGTGTCGCAAAGATATGCGGCCTGCAATATCTTGCCGGTGTAAAAATCACTTTTCCCTTTTTGATCCGCGGCTGCGCTGGCAATGATCCCCAAGTCCAGCAGCCGCCAGATTGAAAAGATATCTCCGAAACACAGAAGCGCCGGATAGGTGGAGGATGCCCATTGAATTGGATCGGCCTCTCTTTCCGATTTCATCATTATCGCCATAGCGCATAATTTGTCTGCCGCGGCTTCAAGCTGCTGCACGCGATTTCCAAATATCCGGTTTTCCCGGAACCGGCTGCAGAACCCATAAATCTCCTTTTTAAATGCTTCAAAGGTCGCGCCTTCTTGGATTATCATCTTTCGGCCCATGAGATCCATGGACTGGATGCCGTTGGTCCCTTCATAGAGCGACATGATTTTAATATCCCGCAAATACTGCTCCAATGGGAAATCTTTGCAATACCCGTACCCGCCCAGGCATTGCATGGCAGTCTCACAGACTTTAAACCCGATATCCGAGCAATAGGCTTTGATGATGGGCGTCATGAAATCCGTCAGGTTCTGATAATGCTTCTTCTCTTCACCGGAAGGAAGTTCATGGGCCATGTCCGACCAGAACGCGCCTGCGTAAATCATCGAGCGCATGGCCTCCACCGATGCCTTCATCCACAAGAGCATGCGCCGCACGTCCGGGTGAAAGATGATCGCCACCTGGCCGGAAGTCCGGCCGGAAATGTCTGCCCCCTGGATTCTGTCTTTGGCATAGGCCAGGGCGTTCAGGTACGCCGTTGACGCCACGGTCATGGCGCCCACGCCTGTATTGATCCGGGCGGAATTCATCATCTGGAACATATGGCTAAGCCCCTGGTTTTCCCTTCCGCATAAATACCCGATGCAATCATCTTTGGCCCCGAATTCCAGGGTGCAGGTGGGAGACCCGTGAAGTCCGAGCTTCTCCTCGACCCCCCGGCAGACCACATCATTATATGGCCCAAGGGTTCCATCATGATTCACCCTGCGCTTGGGCACAATAAACAGCGAAATTCCCTTGACCCCTGACGGAGCTCCACCCACGCGGGCAAGCACCAGGTGGATGATGTTATCCGTGAGATCATGGTCCCCCCAGGAAATGAAAATCTTGGTCCCCTTGATTTTAAAATGGTCTCGGTTTCTTAATGCCATCGTTTGGATATTGGCCAGGTTGGACCCGGCTTCAGGTTCGGTGAGGCACATGGTGCCCGACCACTCGCCTGCGTAGCACCTGGACACAAATAGTTTCTTCAATTCATCATCTGCAAATGTTTCAATGAGATGGGCGGCCCCGTGGGTGAGGCTGGGCGCGGTGTTGAACGCGTGGCACGCGCCGTACATGACATCGTTTATCACGATGCGCATCATGTGCGGAAATCCCTGACCGCCGTATGCCGCGTCACGGGCGGCGGCGATCCACCCGTCTTCGCCATAACGCCGGAAGGCGTCCCTGAATTCCGGCCGGCAGGTCACACGGCCGTTTTCAAACTTCGGCGGATGGCGGTCACCCAGCTCCTGCAGGGGATCAACCACTTTTTTGCCGAAGGTGACGGCCTCATTGACCATCAGATCCAGGGCTTTTTCGGACAAATCCCGATATCGCGGCAATGCGCATAAAGACCCGTAATCAAGCTGGTCTTTTAAAATGAAGAATATGTCCTTAGTGTTAATTTTGAAGTGGGGCATGCGTTAGTCCGTATGAAATTTAATTTTCATAGAAGCCAGAATTCAGAATCCAGGAGCCAGAATAAACTCATTTAAATATCGCATTTTAAATTCCTTCATCATTCGATATTCCTTGTTCGACATTCGTTATTTTTTCACCTTTTTTCCGAGCTATAATCATACCACCCCTTGCCGGTCTTGCGTCCCAGGTGGCCGGCCTTGACCTTGCGCCGCAGCAGCAGGGGCGGGTACCAGCGCGGGTCGCCGGTTTCCTCATACATGGCCATGAGCGCGCCGTAGGTCACATCCAGCCCCACCATGTCGCCGGTTTCAAAAATGCCCATCTTTCTTCCCGATGCCAGACGCAGGCCCTTGTCAATGTCTTCCACCGTGGCCACGCCTTCTTGCACCAGCCGCATGGCTTCAATGGATGCAGGAAGATTGATCCGGTTGATCACAAACCCGGCCACGTCCCGGTTGACCATAATGGGCTCCTTGCCGATCTGCTGCACAAATGCCTGGCCGGCATGGGCGGTGGCGTCTGATGTCATCATTCCCCGGATCACTTCCACCGCCATCATCATGGGCACCGGGCTGAAAAAGTGAAGCCCCATGAACTTCTCCGGCCAGGTGGTGACCGAGGCCAGCTCCGTGATGGGAATGGCAGAGGTATTGCTGGCAAACAGGGTCCGGGGCGGGCAGGACTGATCGAGTTGTTTGAAAATTTCCAGCTTGATCTCTTTTTTTTCAAACACCGCCTCAATGGCCAGATCCACGTCTACGCCGGTTTTTAAATCTTCTATGGGCGAGATCCGATTTAGGATGACCTGTTTTTCTTCGGCCAGACTGCCTTTTTCAATGAATTTGCCCACTGACCAGTCAATACTTTTCACGGCTTTTTCCAGGGCGCTCCTGGATGCGTCATGTAAACAGACTTTGATGCCGGCCTGGGCACAGACCTGGGCGATGCCGCTGCCCATGAGGCCGGAACCGACTACCAGAACTGATTTGATTGTTGTCATGGTGCCCCCTTTGTTTTAATCGTATACAAATCCCCCTAAATCCCCCAAATGGGAACTTTTCCCCTCTTTCGCAAAGAGGGGGCAGGGGGAGATTTAATGATTTACTGGAGCCCGCGTGATTTGGGATATCGATATCATCTTCTAAATTTATTAAAATCCGGTTTGCGCTTTTCCATAAAAGCATTTTTCCCTTCCAGGGATTCATCGGTTTCGTAAAACATGCTTAAGCCCCCGACCCCAAGATTGGTGACACCCACCACCCCGTCGGTTTCCGCGTGAAAGGCGTATTTGAGCATTTTCAGAGCGGTCGGGCTTTTTTCAAGCAGATCCCTGCACCACTTGTCCACTTCCTCATCCAGCTTTTCATGGGGCACCACCGCATTGACCAGTCCCATGTCCAAGGCCTGCTGTGCCGTGTACTGGCGGCACATGAACCAGATTTCCTTGGCGCGTTTGAGACCCACGGACCTTACAAGGTCGCCGGTGCCGTATCCCGGATCAAAGCTCCCCACTTTGGGCCCGGCCTGGCCGAATTTGGCATTGTGCGATGCAATGGAGAAATCGCACACCACATGAAACACATGGCCGCCGCCGATGGCATATCCGTTGACCCGGGCGATCACAGGCTTGGGGATGGTCCGGATCAATGAGCTTACCTGCTGCCAGCCCACCTCCAGGGGAAGGGCCGCTACTGTCCCGGCATATCCGCCGGCCGCCCGGATGGACTGGTCCCCGCCGGTGCAGAACGCCTTGTCGCCTGCGCCGGTCAGCACCAACACGCCGATGGATTGATCCACCCACGCATCCATGAGCGCCTGGGTCAGTTCATAGACCGTGGTGGTGGTGCAGGCGTTGTATTTCTCCGGCCGGTTGATGGTGATCCTGGCCACGCCGTTTTTTTTGTCGAATAAGATTTCGGTAAAGTTCATGAAAGCCTCCAATGGTTGAACATTTTTGCAGGATCCAGGAGCCAGAATAAAGTTATTTGAATAACAAATAACGCACTCTTATATATCAAGGGCTTCCCTTCTTTTTCCCTGAACATAAGTTTTATTTAACCCCCCTTTTCAAAGGGGGGCAGGGGGGATTTTGAGTTGACTTTTTAAATCCCCCTAACTCCCCCTTTTTACAAAGGGGGACTTTGGGAAAAACCTTCACTCAAATTTATATATTTTTCTGGCTCCTGGATTCCGATTCATTAAATCCCCATTTTTCTTGCAATCAGCTCCTTCATCACCTCATTGGCCCCGCCGTAAATCCTCTGGACGCGGGCATCCACAAAAAACCGCGATATGGGGTATTCCTTCATGTATCCGTAGCCGCCGAAAAATTGCAGGCATCGGTCTGCCGCTTCAAACTGCAAATCCGTGATCCAGTACTTGGCCATGCTGACTTCTTTCACCAGTTCCTCGCCGGACATGTGCCGGGGGATCAGGTCATCTAAAAACGACTGGGCCAGCTGGATTTTGGTTGCCAGTTCAGCCAGGGAAAACCGTGTGTTCTGGAAATGGCCGACAGGTTTTCCGAAAATATGGCGCTGGCGAACATAATCAAGTGTGATGTCCAGCGCCCCTTTGGCAGCCGCAAAACCGCCGATGGCAAGGGAAAGCCGCTCCTGTTGGAGGTTTCGCATCAGGCATTTAAATCCTTCGTTTTCCTTGCCCAGAAGATTTTTTACCGGCACCCGGCAGTCGTCAAGGAAAATCTCGGAGGTGTCCTGGGCGTGCATGCCGATCTTTTCAAGGTTCTTTCCCCTGCGATAGCCTTTGCGGTCCGCTTCAATGACCAACAGACTGATGCCGTCATGGGGGCGCTTGGTGTCAGCGGTGCGCACAGCGGTCACGCACAAATCGGCCAGCTGGCCGTTGCTGATGAAAATCTTGGACCCGTTGACAATATAATGGTCGCCGTCTTTCACCGCCCGGGTGGAAAGACGCGCCAGGTCAGACCCGGCATCCGGTTCGGTCATGGCCACCGCAAGGATGGATTCGCCGGTGACGCACTTGGGGATCCAGCGTTTCTTCTGCTCCTCATTCGCATAGAGTTCGATGTAGGGGAACACAATGTCGTTGTGGAGTGAAAAGAAAAGGGAACTCACCCCGTGATAATACATTTCCTCCGTGATCACCGTGGAATATAAAAAATCGCCGCCCGGCCCGCCGTATTGTTCCTCGGCTGTGGGGCATAAAAACCCTTTTTTGCCCGCGTCCAGCCAAATGTCGCGGGGCGTGATCCCGGCCTCTTCCCAGTCATTGTAATAGGGGAGGATTTTATCCTTTATATATTGCCGGAATGATTTCCTGAACATTTCGTGCTCTTTTGAAAAAATCTTGCGTTCCATGTGGGTTATCCTTTTTTAGATTAATCGCTATCTTTTCAAATGGTTAATTCAAAATCCCCCTAAATCCCCCTTTGCAAAGGGGGACTTCTTTTCCCCTCTTTCGTAAAGAGGGGTTAGGGGAGATTTAAATTTTTTTATTTAACAAAAAGCCGTTCCCCCACAAACGCCTCCAGTTCCCGGGTATGCTCGCTGACCACTTTTTTATATGTTTCCGCCGGAAAAAACTGTTTAACCGTGGGCATGGAGATGACCACATACCGGTGGGCCCCGAGCAGCTGGAATATAAAAACCTCCGGAACCACCGGCTTGAATATGCCCCTGGCCTGGCCGGACCGGATGATGCCCGTCAATTCATTCAAATAATCGACGAAAAACCATTTTTTGACTTTGTCCGCGCGCTTGGGGTTGTCCAGCATTTCCCGGATGATGATGTTTTCCCGGTTGGGCTTGTTTTGCGAGTTTTCCCACAACAGGCGGATGAACTGCCGCAACTGTTCCCGTTCGTCATTAACGGATTGCCGGATCCTTCTGACTTCTTCGGTCATCTCCAAGGCGATTTTATTGAGAACTTCCCCGTAAAGTTTTTCCTTGGACGGATAATGATGGAGCAGAGAAGATTTTGCGATGGAAAGGCACTGGGCAATATCCCGGATGCTGGCGCCGTAAAATCCTTTTTGAGCAAACAGGCTTTCAGCAGCTTCTAAAAGACGGTCAGCGGTGGGGAGGGAAGGGTTTGTTTTCATGGAGGCAGTCTACCGATCGGTCGGTAGACTTGTCAATATTTTTCCTGCGGAAAAAATTTTTTAAGCAGGAAAAACTAAAATTTTCGTCCATATGTCATCGCCACTTTCTGGATGGCGATATTTTGCTTTTCATAGATAAATTCATTGCCCTTTGAGACAAACGGCAGGAAGATCAATTCGCTTTCC
>JALOPH010000172.1 GCA_025453995.1 Desulfobacterales bacterium | reverse complement strand
AGGTGCTGCAGCGCTACGCCTACATGCCTTCAGAAAAAATGAATTTCGCGGAGATTCTGCAGGAGAGCATCAACGTAGTTATAAAATATAAACTGCATGTGCCAAGCAGCTTCTTCACGCTGCTTAAAGCGCTGGCCACCATAGAGCCTTTCCACTACATGAAATATTAAAATCCGGCTGAAATTTCCGTCTAAAGCTGAATAGCTGCGTTGCATGCCTCTTCAAAATGCTCACATACGTTAGTATGCTGCGCTTTTTCATCGGCCTGCGCCTTGCTCTTCAACTTGATCCGGGATTTTCAGCCGGTTTTATTTTACTGAAATTATTTTTATGGCCCGGATCAAGCCGGGCAGGAAGAGCGCGATCTGGGGAAAGGGGATCAGGAGAAATGTGGCGATGATCATGGCGATCAGGAGCGGGACCACGCCTTTGAAGATGACATTGAGCGGCACGTCCCGGGCCACGCCGCTGACCACATAGACATTGATTCCCACCGGCGGGGTGATGACGCCGATCTGGGTGATCAGAACAATCATGACCCCGAACCAGATGGGATCATACCCGAAATTCACCACCACCGGATAAAAAATGGGGATGGTGAGCATGATCAGCGCCAGGGAATCGATAAAACACCCGCCGATCAGATACACCAGGATGATAAAGCTCATGATGAGCGCATGGGGCAGATCAAAAGACGCCACCCAGCTGGCGATATCATAGGGAATCCGGGAGACTGCCAGAAAGTGCCCGAACACGGTGGCGCCGGCCACAATCACCATGATCATGCAGGAAATCCGGGTGGTTTCAAACAGCGCCTGCACAAAGCCTTTCCAGTCAATTGTTCGCCGGACCGCTGCCACCATCAGGGTGAGAAAAGCGCCGATACCGCCCGCCTCCGTGGGGGTGAATATTCCGCCAAAAAGTCCGCCCATCACCATAATAAAAATCACCAGGGTTTCCATAACGCCTGACAGCGATTTGATTTTTTCCTTCCACGGGCTTCTGGGACCTTTGGGCCCAAGATCGGGTCGCAGGGTGGTCCATATCAGGATCGTAATTATAAACAGAATCGTCAGCAGGATGCCCGGCAGAATCCCGGCAATAAAAAGCTTGCCGATGGACTGTTCGGTCAGGATGCCGTAGATGATGAAGATGACACTGGGAGGAATGAGAATGCCTAAGCTACCGCCCGCCGCCACCACGCCGGTGGCCAGTTCCGGCTTGTAGTTGTATCGTTTCATTTCCGGCAGGGTGGCTGCGGCCATGGTGGCGGCGGTGGCGTTGGTGGAACCGCATATGGCCGAAAACGCCGCGCAGGCGCCGATGGTGGCGATGGCAAGCCCGCCGGGCAGATGGCCGATGAATTTATAGGCCGTGTCAAAGAGCCGGGTGGAGATGCCTGAGTGAAATGCGATCTGACCCATGAGCACAAAGAGCGGGATAACGGTCAGATTATATGATCCGAAAACAGAGAAGATATCCTTTGCCAGAAGATTGAGCGCCGCATCCCAGGATACAATGGCCGCAAACCCGAAAAACCCGATCAGGGCCATGAGAAACCCCACCGGCATCCGGATAAAAATCAGGATGAAAAGGGCGGCAATGCCGATCATGCCGATGACAGTGGGCGTCATTGGATCTCCGCCCCTTTAAGTTGTCTTATGAATTCAATCAAAAGTACAGGCACCAGCAGGGCAAATCCAATTGCCACGCCATATATAAATGGATAAGTGGGCATCTGAAGGGTTGCGGACACTTCCCCTGAGGCTTTCAGGTTGCGGGCATATTCCACACATTGCCAGGAAATGACGGCAAAAAAGACCATGCAGACAAGGGAGTTAACCGCATTGACGACAACCCTGGCCAGCCAGGGGAGCTTGATCATTAAAAAGTCCACCGCAATATGCCCTTTTTGAACCGATGTATACGGCAGTGCAAAGGCAATAATCACCGTTCCCATGAAACCCACGATTTCATAGGTTCCGGTAATGGGGCGCCTGAAAAATCTGAGCGCCACATCCGCAGTGATGAGAATCATGGTGAATGCCACCGCTGCAGCGGCGATCCAGTTCACCTTTTCAGCAATTGCAGCGGCAATTTTTTCAATGCGGAGGAAGGAAATCATCTTTTATTCTTTGGCGTTGTCTATGGCGGACTTCAGAATCGCAAGGTTTTTCTCAGCATCGATGCCGCTTGTTTTTGCTGTTTGGATATATTCGTCGATCACGGGCTGGACAGCTGCCTTCCATTGGGCGCCTTCTTCTTCGGAAAGGGCGATGATTTCATTTTTGAGTTCCGTGGTGAATGCGCGCCCCTCTGCATCCGCATCATCCCACACCTTGCCATGGACGGCGATTTGGCGGGTGCTGGCATCCGTCATTATTTTCTGTATATTTTCAGGAAGCTGCTCCCATTTGGCTTTATTTATTACCACGAACATGGCCGTTGTGTAGCCGATCATGTGGCAGTCTGTGGTGGACTTGATGACTTCGGCCTGTTTCCAGCCTTTGAGAGTTTCTATGGGCGCGAAAGTTCCTTCCACAACGCCTTTCTGAAGCGCTTCATAGGTGCCGCCCTGGGGCATGGCCACCGGCACAAGCACATGGACATCGTCGAGTTCTGCTGGCTTTATCTGCGCATAGTAATCATTCGCCGCCAGCGTTGCGATCGTGCCGCCGGGATATCCCATGGGAAGGTCAATGGCCTCCATGACCGGGAACCGGCCGCGGGTATAGGCGAAACAGGACATGCCGATATCTGAAATTCCTTTGACCACACCGTCATAGCACTCATTGGCGCTGGTCAGGGTCCCGCCGGGGAAAACATTGATCTTTACTTTCCCGTTGGATTGCTTTTCAATTTCTCTTGCCCATTCCTCAGCGGCTTTGCACTGGGCATGGGCGGGAGGGAAAAAAACGCTGTATGAAAGTTCAATGGCCTTTTCATCAGTTGACGGGGAAGTGACAGACGCTGGCTCCTGGGGCGGAATCTGGGCTTTTTCTTCCTGTTTGTCGCAGGACAGGCACAACATTGCGGCAAGAATGCTGCAGAGAAACATAACGCCGAATTTTTTCATGAATTTTCTCCCTTCATAAGATCTCTTATTTTTTAAAAAAGGTCATATTAATAAGATTCCACCTAAAATCAAGGAAATTATGATCCTTCCGGGCATATTTCAACCCCGGGAGTTTAAAAAGGTTTTGATATTTGATAATAGATGGTTATTATAGTCACATCATAATGATAAATATCTGATTGATTGAATATGGAGGGTGTTATGTGGGACTATACGGAAAAGGTGAAAGACCATTTTTTAAATCCCCGGAATGTGGGCGACATATCGGATGCTGACGGCGTAGGGGAAGTGGGCTCCATGGCCTGCGGAGACGCGCTGCGCCTGACATTTAAGCTTGATAAGGATAAGCGCATCCAGGATGTCAAATTCCAGACTTTCGGGTGCGCCAGCGCCATCGCGTCCTCATCGGCGCTTACCGAGATGCTCAAAGGCAAGACCCTGGAAGAAGCTGAAGTAATCACCAATGATGATATTGCCGAATTTTTGGGCGGGCTGCCCAAGGAAAAAATGCATTGCTCGGTCATGGGCCGGGACGCTCTTGAAAAAGCCATTCAGCATTACCGTGGAGAAGCGGAAAAGAAGCTGGACGGCAACTTGGTGTGCGAATGCTTCGGTGTCACAGACAAGGAAATCGAGCGCGCCATCCGGGAGAATGATTTAAAATCCATTGAAGACGTGACGAACTATGTAAAAGCCGGCGGAGGATGCGGAAAATGCCATGACAATATTCAGGCCATCATCAACGAAGTCTACAACAAGATTCCGGTGATTGCGCCGGCATCTAAACGGATGACCAATATCCAGAGAATCAAGCTCATCGAGGAGACGCTGGAACGTGAAATCCGGCCGGCCCTTCAAAAGGACGGCGGCAACATAGATCTCATCGATGTGGACGGAGACCATGTATATGTCAAGCTCATCGGCACGTGCGCATCGTGTAAAGCTTCCCAGATCACTCTCAAACATTATGTGGAGAGCCGCCTGAGGGAAATGGTGACCCCCGAACTGGTGGTTGAGGAGGTAAAATAATGCCTGTGATCTATCTGGACAACAACGCCACAACCCGTGTGGCGCCCGAGGTCGTGGACGCCATGATTCCTTTCTTAAAAGACTATTACGGCAATCCTTCCAGCATGCACACGTTTGGGGGAATGGTGGGCCGGCATATCGATGCGGCCCGCGAAAAGATCGCCGCCCTGATCAATGCCTCCCCTGATGAAATTATTTTTACCAGCTGCGGAACAGAGAGCGACAGCACCGCTGTCCGGGCGGCCATCGAATCCAGTCCCCAGAAAAAACATATCATGACCAGCCGGGTCGAACACCCGGCCATCAAGAACCTTTTCGAGCATCTGGCCAAAACAGGGTACCGGGTGACCTGGGTGCCCGTGGATCGTGAAGGCCGCCTGGATGTGGAGTATCTTAAAAATCATTTAACGGATGATACAGCCCTTGTGAGCCTCATGTGGGCCAACAACGAAACCGGGGTGATTTTTCCAATCGAGGCTATTTCTTCTGTCTTGAAAGACCGTGGGATCGTATTTCACACGGACGCCGTCCAGGCAGCGGGCAAAGTGCCCGTGGACGTCAAAGAGGCGGGCGTGGACTTGCTGTCGCTGTCAGGGCATAAAATCCACGCGCCTAAAGGAATCGCCGCCTTGTATGTGCGAAAGGGGACAAAGTTTTCCCCTTTTATGATCGGGGGACACCAGGAGCGGGGACGGCGGGGCGGGACGGAAAACGTGGCGTCCATTGTGGGCCTGGGCGTTGCCAGTGAAATGGCCATGCATCATCTCTCGGACATCAATGGCCGGGTCAGGGCCATGAGAGACAAATTGGAGGACGGGATTTTAAAAAACATCCCCAATTCCATGAGAAACGGCTGCAAAGAACCGCGGCTGCCCAACACGTCGAGCGTCAGCTTTGAATTCGTGGAAGGCGAATCCATCCTGCTGATGATGGATGAGTTCGGCATCTGCGCCTCGTCGGGGTCCGCCTGCACATCCGGGTCCCTGGAACCGTCCCATGTGCTTCGCGCCATGGGCGTTCCGTTCACGGCCGCCCACGGGTCCATACGGTTCAGCCTCAGCGCATATAACATCGAGTCCGATGTGGACATGGTGGTTGAAAAACTGCCGCCCATCATTAAACGGCTGCGGGAGCTGTCTCCGTTCTGGAAGAATGCAGCCTGTAAAATACAGTGATTTGCAGCGGGTTGGCCATGAAAAGACATTCTAATAAAGAAGATAAAGTTTGCCGTTCGGATGCGGGCACTTATGCGGATTACCGTTCCCGCTTATCCGGAATTGTTGAAAAAATAGTGGCCGGATGCGATGACACCAAATGCTATGCGCATATTGATTATGAGCAGCTGCCATCCCAGGCCGCGGTGATTGAGATTTTAAACAAATTAAGGGCGGTTCTTTTCCCGGGGTATTTTAACAGCGAAAAGCTCGATCCGGTGAATCTGAATTATCATGTGGGCAGAACGATATCCGAATTGTTCGACATGCTTTCGGATCAGATCAGCCGGAGCATCCGGCACGACTGCTTCAAATATGACCTGGCTTGCTCGGAATGCGCCGAGCGCGGGTATATGGCAGCCCTGAGCCTGCTGGAATCCATTCCGGCGCTTCAGGATATTCTGGCCAAAGATATCATCGCGGCGTATGAGGGTGATCCTGCGGCCAGCTCCTATGATGAGATCATTTTCAGCTACCCCGGCATGTTCGCCATCACAGTCCACCGGATCGCCCGCAGGCTCCACACCCTGGGCGTGCCGCTGCTTCCCCGCATGATGTCCGAATATGTGCATGGTGAAACCGGCATTGACATTCACCCGGGAGCCGCCATTGGTGAAAGGTTTGTCATTGATCACGGCACCGGTGTGGTGATCGGCGAAACAGCTCAAATCGGCAGCAGTGTGAGGATATACCAGGGAGTGACGCTTGGCGCCCTGTCCGTGCCCAAGGGAAAAATCGAAGAGATGAAAGGGAGAAAGCGGCATCCCACCATCGAGGATGAAGTTATCATTTATGCGGGCGCGACGATTCTGGGCGGAGACACGGTGATCGGCGCGCGGTCGGTGATCGGCGGCAATGTCTGGATCACGGAATCGGTCCCGCCGGACACCACGGTGATGCTGGAAACCCCCAATCAAATCTATCGGACGAAGAAGGCAAAAATATGAAATATTTCAACAATATCCGCCATACTGTCGGGTACACGCCATTGGTCCGGCTTAACCGGATCACCCAGGGAGCCAACGCGATTCTTTATGCCAAACTGGAATATTTCAACCCTCTGGGCAGCGTCAAGGACCGGATCGCCGCCGCCATGATTGAGGAAGCGGAAAGGCAGGGGAAGATCGGCCCGGAATCGCTGATCATCGAGCCTACCAGCGGAAACACAGGCATAGCGCTGGCGTTTGTCTGCGCTATCAAAGGCTACCGGTTGTGCCTGACCATGCCGGAAACCATGAGCCTGGAAAGGCGCAAACTGCTGGCCCATCTTGGCGCCGACCTGGTGCTGACCAAGGGCGAGCTTGGCATGAAAGGGGCCATCGCAAAAGCAGAAGAGATGGTTGCGTCAAATCCAGGCGCGTATATGCCCGATCAGTTTAAAAACCCGGCCAACCCCGCCATCCACCGGGTGACCACCGCCGAAGAAATCTGGCAGGACACCGAGGGGAAGGTCGATATATTTGTTTCAGGCGTCGGCACCGGCGGAACCATCACCGGAGTCGGGCAGGTCATCAAGTCCCGGAAACCATCAGTTAAAGTCTTTGCGGTGGAGCCGGCCGATTCGCCGGTGCTATCCGGAGGCAAACCCGGTCCCCATAAGATTCAAGGCATCGGCGCCGGCTTTGTGCCGGATGTGCTCGACCGGTCGGTCATCGACGGGATCATCCCCGTGGCCAACGCAGAGGCGTTTGAAACCGCCCGTGAGCTTGCAAAAAAGGAAGGTCTGCTGTGCGGCATCTCGTCGGGTGCGGCCGTTGCCGCAGCCATGAAAATAGCCGCCCGCCCGGAATCGGACGGTAAAAATATGGTGGTCATTCTGCCCAGCACCGGCGAACGCTACATCAGCACGGATCTGTTCCTGGCAAAATAATTCAAATCCTATAAAGCCGCAGGGAGGAAGTTGCCATGACTTCCGAACAACCAGATTTTTCACAGCCGGCGAGAAACTTGCTCAGCGAAATACAGCATCATATCGTGTCCTACCTGGGAAACGATTTTACGCCTTATCGAAAAGACACCTATTATTATGGCCTGGCCCTGACGATCCGGGACAGGCTGGTCGAACGGTGGCTGAAAACTCAGCGGAAATTCCATGACCAGGGCGAAAAACGGGTTTATTACATGTCCATGGAATTCCTTCCGGGACGTTTTCTTCTGAATAATATTTTAAACCTTCAAATCAGCAGGCTCTGCGGCCAGGCCCTGGAATATGTGGGCATCGAACTTGAAGACCTCGAGGAGCAGGAATGGGATGCGGGTCTGGGCAACGGCGGATTGGGGCGACTGGCGTCCTGCTTTCTGGATTCTATGGCCACCCTGAAGCTGCCGGGATACGGCTGCGGCATTCGTTATGATTACGGGATTTTCTATCAGGAAATTTCAGAAGGCTTCCAGGTGGAGAGGTGTGACAACTGGATGCGAAACGGCAGTCCATGGGAAGTCAAGCGCCGTGGGTTTCTATACGAGATTAAGTTTTACGGACGATCAGAGCCATATGTCGATGCCTCCGGGCAAAACCGGTATCGCTGGGTGGATACAGACAACATCATGGCCATGGCCTGCGACTATCTGATTCCTGCCTATGCCGGCGAGAATGTCAATAACATGCGCCTCTGGTCTGCTCTTTCCAGCCGGGAGTTCAATCTTCAGGAATTCAATGAAGGCGATTATATAGGCGCGGTGGAGGCCAAAGTTCTCAGTGAGAATATTTCCAAGGTCCTGTATCCCCGGGATGAGGGCTTTGCCGGCAAGGAGTTGCGCTTAAAACAGCAGTATTTTTTTGTGGCAGCGACCTTGCGGGATATTCTGCGCCGGTTCAAAAAGTCCGGCAATGACTTCGCCCGATTGCCGGACTCGGTTGCCGTCCAACTGAACGACACCCATCCCTGCGTCAGCATTCCTGAATTGATGCGGATTCTTGTGGATGAAGAGGATATGACCTGGGATTCGGCCTGGGAAATCTGCGGGCGTGTTTTTGCCTATACCAATCATACGGTGCTGCCCGAGGCGCTTGAAACCTGGCCCGTGGATCTGATGTGGAAAGTCCTGCCGAGGCACATGGAAATTATTTATGAAATCAACCGGCAGTTTCTCGCCCAGATCGAACGCCGATATCCTGGCGATGCCGCGCGGCGTGAACGCATGGCGATTGTTCATGGCGGGATGGTCCGCATGGCCAATCTTTCCATCATCGGCAGCCACACCGTCAACGGCGTATCGGAGCTTCATACCCGCATCCTTAAAGAACGCTTGTTTAAAGAATTTGATGAATATTTTCCGGGAAGATTCATCAATATCACCAATGGGATTTCCCCCCGGCGATGGTTGATTCAGATTAACCCGGGACTGTCGGATTTGATTTCATCAGCCATCGGCGAAGGGTGGAAGGGAGATTTAAAACGCCTCAGGGAGTTGGTCCCCTGTGCCAAAGACAGCCAATTCCTAAACCGGTGGCGCGCGGTTAAACAGCAAAACAAGGAGCGGATGTGCCGGTATATTCTTCGGAAAACCGGCAGTGTGGTCAGCCCTGACACACTTTTTGACGTTCAGGTAAAGCGCATCCATGAATACAAGCGCCAGCTGCTCAATGCGCTTCATGCGATCACCCTTTACAACCGAATCAAGGCCAATGGCGCCGGCGACATGACGCCCCGCACGGTCATTTTTTCAGGCAAGGCGGCGCCGGGGTATTTCATGGCCAAACTCATCATCAAACTGATCAACTCAGTGGCGGAAACGGTCAATAATGATCCTCTGGCCGCGGGGCGTCTTCAGGTGATATTTCTTCCCAATTACTGCGTCTCCCAGGCGGAAAAAATCGTTCCTGCAGCGGACCTTTCTGAGCAGATTTCCACCGCCGGCATGGAGGCATCCGGAACGGGCAACATGAAGCTTGCGTTAAACGGCGCTTTGACCATTGGCACATTAGACGGGGCGAACGTTGAAATCCTTCAGGAAGTGGGCGGGGAGAATATATTTATTTTCGGGTTAAAGGCTGATGAAGTTGCCGCCTTGCGGAACGGCGGCTACAATCCCCGGGAAACTTATGAAAAAGATGAAGAGCTCAAAACAGCCGTTGACCTGATATCCTCCGGCTTTTTTTCAAAAGGCGACATCCATCTTTTTAAACCGATTGTCGATTCGCTACTGATCAATGGGGATTATTATTGCGTGCTGGCGGATTACCGGGCGTACATGGATACGCAGGACCTTGTCAGCCGGCTCTATCTTGATCCGGACGAGTGGGCCCGGCGGGCCATCCTGAATACGGCCAACATGGGAAAATTTTCCAGTGACCGGGCGGTGGCTGAATACGCGCAAAAGGTCTGGAGTGTCAGGCCGGTGGAAGTGTAAAAAATATTTGACAATCAACTATAACTTGCTATTTTTAGCAGTAAATTAATGGGGATGGAGTTCCCCTCGAAGAACCGCCTTCACCGGGCTGATGACTCCTGCAATCTGTTTGATATTGGTTAGGAGTTTATATCGTTTTTGCAAATGACACCCCGGCGCAAAGGTGGTTTTTTTATGCTCTTTATCCGGCCTGATATTTTGATTGTCCAGAAAATAGTTGGAGGTATCTGTCATGGAACAGCTTTTCATCATTGCTTCCCTGTGGCTGGGTTTAGCCATTCTGTCAGCCATCATTGCCTATCATTTGAAGATTTCCATTGCGCTCATAGAAATCTGCGTGGGCGTTATTGCGGCGGCCGCGGCAGGGTTTTTCGGGAAAACAGAAGCGCTCGGCGCAAACCAGGAATGGCTCAGATTTCTCGCGTCCTCCGGCGCCGTGCTGTTGACATTTCTGGCCGGCGCCGAGCTTGATCCGGATGTGATCCGGGTGAAATGGAAAGAGGTTATGGTCATTGGACTGGTCGGTTTTGCCGCCCCGTTTTTAGGATGCGCGGCCATTGCCCGTTACGTGCTGCA
>JALOPH010000171.1 GCA_025453995.1 Desulfobacterales bacterium | reverse complement strand
GATATCCAGACCCATTTTTTTTAAATTTTCGTGGAGATCAATTAATGATAATTTATTCTTTTCGCGTCTAACGACGAGTGAATCCGCAACGAAAATAACGCCATCGACACCCTTCAATACCAGTTCACGTGTTGCGCGATATTTTACCTGGCCTGGAACGGTATACAATTGAACCTTAACGTCGCACCCTCGTATTTTACCTAATCCTAATGGTAAAAAATCAAAAAATAATGTCCGATCGCCATCCGTGTCAATTGAAATCATTTTGCCGGTAACTTGTCTCTTAAAAGTTTTGTGAATGTATTCTAAATTACTCGTTTTTCCGCTTCTTCCCGGCCCGTAGTATACTATCTTGCATTCAATTTGCCGGTTTTTCAAATTTATGATTGCCATTGTGTCTCTCCGATATGTCTCAGTTGACAATAGCTTTAAAAACGATAAGAAAATGTGTCTAGGACGCAATATTAATTATCTTGACTTCTAAACTATAATCTCCCCTTTTCGGACCTGCTTCAATTTCTTTTTTGGATGAAACAAAGCCTGTTCCTGAAAAAATTGCAACCGGCGAATAAAACACCATATCTTTAATCATATCTCCCAGCCTGATGCTATCAATAATCTCTTTATCTTTTTTCGGAATCAACATCCGTATCATTTTCCCGGATTGGAAGCTGACTTCAAGTTCAATTTTTTCACCTTTTTTGTTACCCCGAACTAAAATAAAGCGAATTGAATTGATATCGAGGATATCATCATCGTCAACTTGCGATTCTGGTTCTATGGTCTTTTGAGCTTCTATTCCGGCAATTTCTCTCTTCACACCTGAACCTTGCAAGATACTCTGAAAATATTGTCTGAGCTTTTCCATTTCATCGGGTGGGAAAAAATTGGTTTTTTGCCACTTCTGAAAAAGGGAAACAGCATAATCGACATATTTTTGATCGATCCAGCAATGCAAAATATTCTTGGCAGCTTCAAACCGAAGCGTTTTATTATCAAGCAGCCGGGTAAATTCTTCAACGGCTTTGTCATATTGACCAAATTTCAAAAGTGCAATTGCCCCCCCTAGCGAGGACGACCCTTTTACCTCAGGATCATCAAAAGAAAACATTTCCTTCATCAGTCCCTGGACATCATCTGACAATTTCGGGGGCTTGACGGGCGCAACTTCTTTTTTTAATTTTTTATTAATTTCATCTATTCGAATAGAAACTTTCGTAAGCAGATTATTTTTGTCCCGAATGCTGCGATTGGATTTAATCAATTCTTCTACTGATTTAAACTTATCAAGGGCCTCGTCCAGCAAGCCCTGGGTGCGGTATAATTCTCCTTCTTTAAAATAGGTTTTAATCTTTTCCTTCAGATCCATCAGCTGCCTTTAAGTGATGTTTTTATATAATGGGGGAAAACATTTTCCTCAAACAAATTCAATCGGATAATTACTATATGTAACCTTTGTATTTATCTCAAGAAAATTTTTGCCAGAAGAAAAACGAATGCGCAATTGTAATAAAACAAAAATTTAATAAATTCAAAATGATGATTTAAGTATGCATTAATTCCTGCTTAACCGCCATCCCTAATTTTTCAAAACTATAAGGTTTTTTTAAAAAAAAACCTGCGCCAAGCGCCTGAGCAGCCTTGACATCTTCAGTAATTGAAAATCCGCTGGCAATAATCGCTTTTTGTCCTGGTTTGTAATTTGCGATCAACTTATAAGTTTCAAGCCCGTTCATGCCCTGGGGCATAATCATATCCAAAACAATCAGATCAACAGGATTTGTTCTGATATAATCCACTGCCGCTTCGCCACTGGCGACTGATTGAGCTTTGTAACCAAGTGAATCAAGCATCTGGCAGGCGATATCCCTTTGATTTTTTTCATCGTCTACAATAAGAATTTTTTCACCATTTCCGATAAACTCATCAAGCGACATTTTGACCGCGCTTTCTTTGACGTTTTCTCGCGTTATCGGAAAAAATAGCTCAAATTTCGTACCGTCTTTGCTGCTTGTAAGGTTGATATATCCGTTGTGATCCTCAACCGTATTCCAGACTACTGTAAGCCCCAATCCGGTTCCGCTTCTCCCCATGACTTTTTTTGTATAAAAGGGTTCAAAAATCCGGTCGATTTCTTCGTGAGATATGCCAATGCCGCTATCAAATACTGTCAACAATGCATATTCGCCGATTTGTATATCACTGTAGACCTTCAAAGGCTTATCAAGATAGCAGTTGTTCGTAGACACAACTATTTTACCTTCTTTTTCAATTGCTTCATAGGCATTGACAATTAAATTCATAATGCATTTGCGGATATGAATGCGGGATCCGCAGATGTTAAACAATTCCGGATCCAGTTCATTTATGACACTGATATGGGTGTGCGATTGTCTTAGATGTTGAAACTCCGGAGAATTCAGATATTCCGTGATAACGGTATTGATATTTATTGGTTCTTTATTGCTCGCAATCCCCCTTGAAATTGTGGTGAGATCATTTACAACGGCAGCCACCCGCTCGCCGGATTCCTGGATTGTTTTAAGCGCCTTTCGGGTATGTTCATCCAAACCATCCTTCATTAGCAGCAACTCGGGATAACTGACAATACCTGACAATATATTGTTCAGATCATGGGCGACGCCACCGGCCAAAAGCCCCAAAACCTCCATCTTTTTTGAACGCGCCAGTTTTTCTTTTAACGATTGAGTTTCTATCTCGGCGGCTTTACGCTCTGAAATATCGCGAATAATAGATACTGTAACCTTCTTGCTATAATAAATTATTTCTCTATTGCGCATCACGAGTGGGAACCTATCTCCGCTCTTTTTAACACCTTCCACTTCTAAAAAGGTCAACGAATGCATATCGGAAATATCAGCTTCCACAAGCGGATGGCAGTCTATTGAAATGCAATCAATAAATCGCTTCCTTCCGATAACTTCTTTTCTTGAATATCCGAACATTTTGAAAAATTGTTCGTTTGCCTGAAGAATAATGCCGTTGTCATGGATAAGAATGGCTTCCAGCGCGACATCTGAAAGCTGCCGGAATCTGGCTTCACTTTCCCGCAACGCTTGAAAAGATCGTTTTCTGTCTGTAATATCCCTGAAATTTAATACTCGGCCGATTGTTTTCTCGGAAAGAATCAAGGGGCGGGAAAACCGCTCGAAAACTCTTCCATCTTTAAGATAGATTTCGGTAAGAGCTTCTCTGTTTAGCCCCAATATATCTTCAGGCTTGACCTTGCAGACTTCATGATATTTCAATTGTTCAAATAAAAATCTGGATATCAGAGTTTCTGCTTGTTGATTTTTTAGGGCATCGGGTATTTGCCACATCCTATAAAAATTATCATTAGCGTTAACAATGACTCCGTCATCAGATACAACAATGATCCCATCCGCTGATGACTCAAATATCGCCCTTAGCTGGGCTTCCCGTTGACGCATCTCATTCTGGGCTTTATTTTTCTGGGACACTTCGATTTCCAACTGCTGATTGACATCGGCAAGGGTCTTCTCTCTGCGTTGAATCTGATTGGCCATAAAAAAAAAATTTGAAAGAATCGACTTGAATTCCCTTTGCATTACAGGTTTTATTGGATAATCATAATTCCCCTGTGAAAATTGGCTTATTCCTTTCATAAGTGTTTCAAGCGGCTGCTTCATAAATAGTCGCAGTAAAACGCTTGTCATCAGAGACAGCGACAGTACAGTCAACAGCATGGTCACAATATTTGACCAGAGCAGCTGTAGCAAATTTTCCCGAAAAATCTTTTGGTTAAGTCCCAGCCTGATGTTGCCGATGACCTTTCCTTGATGAAGAATATGGGATTCTTTTTCAAGGATATGCCCTTGATCTGGTTTTTTCCGATCAAACAAAATTTTTTCTGAAAATATATTTGATGAATCATCATTCTTCTCAGTGATTCTCAGGGATTCAACCTGTTCGTTGTTGAAATATGATTCAGCAATTTTAACGGCATTATTATAGTCCAATGTCCATATCGGCTGTTCGAGGCTCTGGTTCAGATAGGATAAATATTCATCTGCAAGTCCTTCCAGCCTGATCCTTTCATGATGGGAAATATAAAAAAAATTAAAAGCAATTGAGATCATGGATACAAAAGAAACGGTTAGCACAAGGATGATGGTTAAATCTTTACTGAGCGATCGTCCTTTATTCACTTGTGTATTCAAATTCAAATGATTGGACTTTTTCAATCGCATGATTGGATGCCTTGTGCTTAGCTGACTATGAGGAGTTCTTGATAATATAATTAATTATTATAAATACTTTTAAACAAGCAGCATGTCAAGAAAACTATTTGAAAATATCTTAAAATTTAAATAGATAGCCGTTTTTGCCAAATGCAAAAATTCATGTTGACACATAGACGCCTCAACGTTTAACAAGAAAAACGGAAACAGATCGATGGTACGCTTCTGATTATGGTTATGAACTTGAAACCCGGAGAAAAAAATGAAAAAAAAAGTTACGGTGATCGGCGCGGGGAATGTAGGGGCAACAGTCGCCCAAAGGCTTGCTGAAAAAGAACTTTGTGATGTGGTGCTTATTGATATTGCTGAAGGACTGCCTCAGGGAAAGGCTCTTGACCTGTATGAAGCCTCGCCCATCGAATGCCATGATGCAAAGGTGGAAGGATGCAATTCCTATGATGCGTCCGCAGGTTCGGATATCATCATCATCACTGCGGGCATTCCAAGAAAACCCGGCATGAGCAGGGATGATCTACTTAAAACAAATATGTCCATCATGAAGCATGTTACTTCCCAGGCTGCCAAATACTCCCCGGATTCTATTCTTATTATTGTCAGCAATCCCTTAGACGCAATGTGTCATGTCGCGTTTGAAACCAGTGGATTTCCCAAGAATCGTGTGATGGGTATGGCCGGTGTGCTGGACTCTGCAAGGTTCCGGACCTTTATTTCGATGGAGCTCAATGTTTCAGTTGAGAGCACGCATGCTTTCGTACTGGGAGGACATGGCGATACGATGGTTCCCCTACCTCGCTATTCTACGGTTGCCGGCATTCCAATTACGGAATTGTTGCCACAGGAAAAGATTGATGCATTGGTCACCCGGACAAGAAACGGCGGTGCTGAAATCGTTAATCTTTTGAAAACAGGAAGCGCTTTTTATGCGCCGGCTTCTGCAGCAGTCGAAATGGCGGAGTCGATTCTCAAAGACAAGAAAAAAATTCTTCCCTGTGCGGCCTATCTTGAAGGCGAATACGGCATAGACAATCTCTTTATCGGCGTACCTGTAAAACTCGGGGAAAAGGGCATTGAGGATATCATTGAAATCAATCTGACTGCTTCGGAAAAGACAGCTCTTGCAAAATCCGCAGATTCCGTCAAAGAGCTTGTCGCTGAATTGAAAAAGTTTGCATAGCACTTCGCATCGGGCCTAAAGGGTCAAAAAAGCTTAGAATCTTTTCATCATGCCGTTTTCGACAAAGCCTCCCGGATCGAATTTACAACAGCGTTATTCATTCCGGGAAGCTTGGTCAGTTCGTCAGTCGATGCTTTTCGAATAGCATTTATGCTGGAAAATTGATTTAGCAAAAGCATTTTTCTTTTTCTGCCGATACCTGGTATGCCATCCAAAACGGACTGCATGAGCGCCTTGGATCTTTTACCACGATGAAATGTGATTGAATAGCGATGCGCCTCATCACGGACTTGTTGGAGGAATAAAAGGACATCGCCCCTTCCCGTCAACTTGATTGGATTCAATCGATCAGGCTTATAAATTTTATCATGAATCTCTCCGCGCTTCTTATCGCCTTTAGCAATACTGATGATGTCCAATCGCTGATTCAAACAAAGTTTTTTCAATATTGAGACAGCAATATTTAATTGGCCTTTTCCGCCATCAATCATCAGCAGGTCTGGAAATGAATCAGCTGTACCTCGGGCTTTAAAGCGCCTGTTTAGAATTTCCGCCATGGAGGCATAATCATCTTGAATATTTACAGTCTTGATGGAATATCGGCGGTAGGATGTTTTGGCCGGACGGCCATCGATATAAACGACTTGACCGGCCACAAGCTGTTTTCCAAAAATCCCGGAAATATCGAAGCATTCAATTCGACGCGGATATTTTATCAGTTTCAAGTTTCTCTGAACCCTGACAAGAAGGTCGCTTTGGTCTTTCAATTCTGCCGCCATATCCAAGAGACGGTTTTCAGCATTCTTAAACGCCATATCAAGCAGTTTGGCCTTGTCGCCGCGGCGGGGAGTAAGAATATGTATTTTTTTTCGGCCTAAATCCGCCAGCCATTTCTCATAAAATCCCGCTTCTTCCAGGAATGTCGGAATTATGATCTCATCGGGTATATCTCGAGAAAACGCATAAAAATGCCTCAGAAAAGCTGCTATAATCTCTGAATCAGATGAGATCACGTCACTTATTGAATACTGATGTATCCCCTGAATACTCCCTTCGCGAACGATCAAAGCCACTACCAAAGCATATTGGTTATCCCGCGCAATGGATATTACATCGCGATCCATAAAATCATTCGTGACGGCCACCTGTTTTTCGAAAATTTTCTCGAATGAAAAAAGCTTGTCCCTCAGATTCGCCGCCTTTTCAAAATCCTCATTTTCAGCAGCTGCCAACATATCTTTTCTTATTTTCTGTATCAATGTCCGAGTGCGCCCTTCCAGGAAGAGTCGAACTTCATTTACAATATCCGAATATTTTTGTGAATCGATCTCAAAGCAACAGGGTGCAAGGCAAACACCCATCTGGTAATTCAGGCATGGACGATGTCTCCGCCTAACAACAGGAGATTTGCATTTGCGTAGTTTGAAATTTTTATGAATGAACCTTAATGTTTGATGCAAAGCGGTTGACGAGGTGTAGGGGCCAAAATACAACGATTCATCGCGCCTGATTTTTCGGACCAATTGAATGTTTGGGTAGGGATTCTGGATTTCGAGCCGCAAAGAAGGATATCTTTTATCATCTTTTAAAATAACATTATACCGCGGTTTATACCGCTGAATTAAAGTCGCTTCGAGAATCAGCGCTTCCTGTTCGGTGGCAGTTACCATTGTTTCAAAAGATGCGATCCTCTCGATCAGAATAGTAGTTTTGGGATCTTTGTGATTTCTATGCTCAAAGTATGAAGCAACTCTTTTTTTCAGATTATACGCTTTTCCGATATATATCACCGCTCCGGTCTCGTCCTTCATCAAATAAACACCCGGAAAATCAGAAACTCGAGATACCATTGTGGAAAAATCTTTTTTCATGAAGAGCACAAAGTTTTAGGATGTAGCGGCGAAATCAAAGATTATAAGCTGTTTCAATCCTTTTATCTGATCTCTGATCATTGCGGCTTTTTCAAACGCTAAGGATTTGGATGCTTCCCGCATTTCTTTTTCAAGAGACATGATCAATTTCTCCAAGTCCTCGCCTGATTTAAATTCAGATACGGGTTCTTCAATTTGCTTTGCATGATCATCCGGTTGAGAATAATGCTGAGGCAGGAATGCGCCCGAAATTCTCTTTTCAACTGAAGTGGGTGTGATGTGGTGCAACTGGTTAAATCTTTCTTGAATTTTTCTTCTTCGGGAGGTTTCTTCAACAGCCTTCCGCATGGATTCGGTATATATGTCAGCGTACATGAACACCTTGCCGTTTACATTTCTTGCCGCTCGCCCGCATGTCTGTATCAGCGAACGGGTT
>JALOPH010000019.1 GCA_025453995.1 Desulfobacterales bacterium | reverse complement strand
ACCTGACTGATTTTTTTTTCCTGATAATGTTTTCATAAATGATTCTTATATTTGGTGCCCCCGGCAGGAATCGGACCTGCGGCACATAGATTAGGAATCTATTGCTCTATCCACTGAGCTACGGGGGCGTTTTATATCAAGCTGCAAAAAGCTTTTGAACCTGCTACAGATCATTTTAACAGTAGGCAGCTTTTGATGCGGGATCGTATTTATGTTCCACCCAAACTGTAAAAACGCAGAGTTTCTTTTAAACAACGGCGCCTGAAAATGCAAGCCCTTATAACCTGACCGGAAATAATTTTTATTCCGCGGGTTCCGGGGATGAATGATCTCTGGGCGATCTCCCGAATACCCTTGCCCCGATAATGCTGATTTCATAAAGCAGCATCAAGGGAATCGCCATCATGGACTGGGTCACTATATCGGGGGTGGGGGTCAGTATGGCAGCCACCACCCATATCAGTATCACCGCGTATTTTCTGTTTTTTTTCAGGAAATCCGTGGTCACCATGCCCATCCATGCCAGCAAAGTGATGACAATGGGCATTTCAAAAATTAATCCGAAAGCCAGGAGAAACTTGGCTGAAAAGCTTAAATATTCCCTCATGGAGGGCATGGCCTGAACATTTTCAGATGCAAATTCAAGGAGAAATTTGAACCCGTAAGGGAACACGATGAAATACGCAAACATCGCCCCTCCGATAAAAAAAAAGGTTGAAATGATCACTATGGGCATGATGATTTTTTTTTCATTCTGATAGAGCCCCGGCGCTGTAAACATCCAGAATTCATATAGGATGACAGGAATCGCCATAAGTATCCCCGACAAAAGGGAAATCTTGATATAGGTAAAAAATGCCTCGGTGATGCCGGTGAAAATAAGCTTTTCGCCCTGTTTCATCGCGTGCATCAAAGGCTGGGACAGTATTTCAAATATTTTTTCCTTGAACACATAAGAAATACACGTGCCCACGGCAATCGCGATACAGCAGCGGATCAGCCGGGTCCGGAGTTCTTCAAGATGTTCGGTCAGGGGGAGCTTTTCGTCGTCACGCATCTGTTTTGCTCCGGATGTCTTGGTCCTTTTCCGGCGCGTCTTTTTTTTCAGGAGGGGGCGGCGCTTTATCTATTGATGAGTTTAAAACATCCGGTTTATCCGGCACATGGTTGATCCGGGTCTGCAAATCGGACTTCAACTCTTCAAGCGGTTTTTTAATCTGTTTGATTTCACTGTCAAGATCCATGGAATCTTTGAATTCCCGTGTCGCCTTTTTAAACTCATTGATGGCGCGGCCAAAAGATTTGGCAAGATCCGGCAGTTTTTTAGGGCCGATAACAATCAGCGCGATCACCAGGATGACAATAAGTTCAGGCATTCCGATGCCAAACATAGCTTAAACTCCTTAGCCTTTTGATAATGGTTGCGTCCTGACATGAGCGGCGATGTGGCCGACTTCGGGGAAGATGAGCCGGTTGCAGGCAGTTTTGCAGGCATTTAAACTGCCCGGAAGGCAGAACACGACAGTGCCGCCAATAATACCGGCGGTTGCCCTTGAAAGCATGGCGGATGATTCAATATCTTCGAAACTTAATTGGGCAAACAAAACCGCAAATGCAGTCAGTTCTTTTGAAAACATCGGCCGCACCGATTCAATGGTCACATCGGCCGGGCTTAGTCCTGTGCCTCCGGTCATCAGGATAATGTGGGGCGATTCATCGGCGATACATTCGGAAACCGTCCGGACAATCCGGTCATGGTCATCGGGAATTACCTGATGGCTCATAACCTCGTGGCCCAACTCCTGCGCCTTTTGTTTCATCCATAATCCGCTTTTGTCTTCAGCAATGGTCCGCGTGGTCGACATGCTGATAATGGCCATCTTCAGTTTGGGCGGCGCTTCTTTTAGGTGTTCTTCTTTCCCCATTTTATTGACCTGATACAAGTTCCACCCGGTCCACGCCGTCGCATTCCGTAAGAAGAACATTCACGGATTCCTCCGGAGATGTCTGGATGGACTTTCCCGTGTAATTGGCCTGGATGGGAAGTTCCCGATGTCCCCGGTCGATGACCACGGCAAGCTTAATGCGGGCGGGTCTCCCGAAGTCGACCAGCGCGTCTAAGGCCGAACGCACGGTCCTTCCGGTGTAAAGTACATCGTCCACAAGGATGATGCTCTTATCATTGATTTCAAAAGAAATGTCGGTTTTCCGAACGGTGGGATGGTGCCCGATACGCGTCCAGTCATCCCGGTAAAGGTTGATATCCACAGCCCCTGTGGGGATTTTTTGGGATTCGGCATCAAAAATCAATTTCTGAATTCGTTTGGCCAGAAAGACACCCCGGGTATGAATGCCGATTAATGCAACATCATCAAGCGACTTGTGCGTTTCAATGATTTCCAGCGCCATCCGTTTCAGGACGTGCTGGATATCAGAAGCATCCAGAATTATTTTGGCGTTTCTCATGAATACATACCTCGTGACGCAGATCTATGTAAGATTTTAAAATCATTTTGTCTGCATAATAACAAACCATTGCCGGTTTCCAAGCAGGTTTTTGACTGATAAACAGGCGTGAGTCTATTATATGGAAGGCATAAAGACAAGATTTATTTGGGAAAATGCTGATATAGCCTTGCTTTTGGGTTTGTTTTTTTTTATAGAAATGGCATTTCCAACAAAAACAATAACAAGGCATAATTCTCCATGGAACTGATACATCCCGCCTGTAGCGGTGTTATTCTCGCCGGCGGATTAAGCACCCGGTATTCAGGTGAAAACAAGGCGTTTTTGGATATCGGCGGACGCCGGATCATCGACGCCATTTATGAAGTATTTTCATCTTTATTTAATGAAATCATTATTGTGACGAACTGTCCTGCGGATTATCTGGATTTTAACGCAGAGATTGTAACTGATATTTACCCGGTTCGGAGTTCGCTGACCGGTATTCATGCCGGGCTTTTTTACGCCGCCAACCCGTTCGTGTTTATTACCGCATGCGACTCGCCGTTTATCCGAAAGGAATTGGTGGAGCTTGTGTTAAGCAGAATCGAGCCTCATATTTCCGTGGTTATTCCCGAAACGCAAAACGGCATGGAACCGCTGTTTGCGGCCTATTCAAAAAACTGTCTTCCGGCCATGGAACAGCATATTCAAGAAGACAAACTCAAAATCCAGCGGATGTTTCACAGGTTCAAGGTGAAAAAAATCACTGAATCCGCACTCCGTGAAAAAGATCCGGAATTGATTTCATTTTTCAATATCAATACGGCTGAGGATTGGAAGCGGGCCCGGGCAATGCTTGAACGCCCTCATGGCACTTAAACCGGCATTTTTTCATACCAGAAAAACCACAGGAGAGACCGGATGGATTTGTTGAAATGCATTGAGCAGATCAAACGGCATAAAGATTTTAACAAGGCGGGGATGATCCTTGCGCATAATGGTGTTGTCAGAAGCTTCTCCCGGGATGGACGGAAAATTTCAGGCTTGCGGGTTTCCGTGGATCATGCAAGGCTTAGGGAAATTCTTGAAACACAGAAAAAAGCCGCCGGGATTGTGGATATCATTGTGGAAATTGAGGAGAATAAAGATCTGACCGTGGGCGATGACATTATGATCATTGTGGTGGCGGGCGATGTCCGGGAGCATGTGATCGCGACTCTGGAAAAGACGCTAAACCTGATCAAGCAGACGGTCACGCGCAAGACGGAATATTACATTTAATTAAGGCATCAGATCCCGGAATCCAGAAGAAGAAAAAGATCAATCCAAAGAAAAAGGAGAAAATAGTGCCTGAATTTTCCCACATGGATGACAAAGGACAGGTCCACATGGTCGATGTAAGCGGCAAAGCCCATTCCCAGAGGATTGCCAAGGCCCGCTGTGCAATATCGATGGATTCGGATACATTTGAAAAAATTATCACCAACACCGCCCGGAAAGGAAATGTGATGGAAACAGCCCGCATCGCGGGCATCCTTGCGGCCAAGAAGACATCCGATCTGATACCGTTATGCCATCCGATCCACATTCAGCATATCCAGATTGATTTCACGCCTGAGAAAAAGAACGCTTCCATTGGAATCTCCGCCACTGTCCGCTCCACAGACCAGACGGGGGTGGAAATGGAAGCCATGACCGCTGTGTCCGTAGCAGCCCTGACCATATATGACATGTGCAAATCCCATGACCGGGCAATGATTATTTCCGATATCTGTCTGGTTTATAAATCCGGCGGCAAAAGCGGTGAGTATATCCGTGAGAATGGCAGTAGATGATGATCGATAAAAGATAAAAGGGAAAGTCGGTTGAAATGGATAACATAATACTTCTCATTGGCCTTTTTGGCGGTGGCCTTTTTCTGGGACTGTCGGCGGGTTGGCTGGTCACGAGCCTGGTGTATGGCGGAAGGCTCGCCCTTGAAAAGTCATCTCTCGCATCCGTTTCAGAGATGCTGCGCAGCAAGGAGGCAGAGGCCACTGCTTTGACGGCTGGAATGGAACAGGCGAAACATGATCTTCATGCAGTCAACAATAAATTCTTTGAATTATCCAACGCCCATGCATCTGTCATGGCCAATATGGCCCATATGGAAGCGCTGAAAAAGAACCTTGCCGAAAATGCTGAAGAAATAAAGGCATTGAATCATCGGATTTCTGATTACAGAAAGCGATTGGCGGAGCTTGAGACGCTCATGGAAAGTGAGCGCAAGGCATCGGAAGAAAAGATATCCCTGTTTGAAGACATGAAAACCCGCATGATGGACACCTTCAAAGCCCTTTCCAGCCGGCTTATCCAGGAGAACAATCAATCATTTCTGGATCTGGCCGGTCAGTCATTTTCCAAATATATGGAATCAGCCAGGCATGATCTGGAGGCTCGTGAAAAAGCGGTCCGGGAGGCAGTGCGACCGGTTTCAGAGGCCCTGGAAAAATATGACCAGCAGGTGAAGGCCATGGAAAACGCCCGGCAGAAGGCTTATGGCGAGCTTTCCCAGCAGGTGGTGTCCCTGGCCCAGACCCAGAATGAGCTTCAACGGGAAACCGGAAAGCTGGTCAACGCCCTGCGCATGCCCCATGTCCGGGGCCGATGGGGGGAAATCACCCTGAGACGGGTGGTGGAATTGTCGGGAATGCAGAACCGGTGTGATTTTTTTGAGCAGCAAACCGCCCAGGCGTCAGACAGCATGGCCCGGCCGGACATGATCATCTGCCTTCCCGGCGACCGCAAAATCGTGGTGGATTCAAAAGTTCCAATCACCGCCTATCTCGATGCCCTGTCTGCCGGAACAAGGGAAAATGTTGAGGAAATGCTGGATCGCCACGCCCGCCATGTTCAGACCCATGTGAACAGTCTGGCCAAAAAAGAATACTGGACCCAGTTTTCGCCCACACCGGAGTTTGTGGTGCTGTTCATGCCGGGTGAGAATTTCTTCAGCGCGGCGTTGATGAAAATCCCAGGATTGATTGAAGAAGCCGCCAATAAAGGCGTGATTCTGGCGACGCCCACCACTCTCATCTCATTGCTCAAGGCCGTCGCCTATGGCTGGAAGCAGGAAGCGGCGGCGGAAAACGCCAAGGTGGTCGCCGAACTGGGCAATGAATTATACAACCGCCTGTCATCCATGGCTGATCACTTCAACAGCATCGGGCGGGATCTCAATAAATGCATTGAGTCATATAATAAAGCCGTGGGGTCTTTGGAGCACCGGGTGCTGCCCGCTGCCCGAAAATTCCAGGAAATGGGGGTTGTTGTTAAAGGCGGAAAAATCATCACCGAACTGGCGCCTCTGGATAAGACAATAAGAACCATGGAAACTCAAGAAGAGAATTCATGATGATGCTGCCCAACATCTCAACCAAGTACCGCTCGCCCGTCATCCTCTGGGGAGTTTTTTTTATATTGTTAAATTCTATTTTTTTCGGTGTATTGCCTTTATTTGCCGATGACATAAATGGTTTTCAAAGGCTATTGCCTGAAGACTACCCTCAATTTGAAGATGATTTGAACTTGGACCAGTTGGCCAAATCCATCCAGGGCAGTATTGATTATTTTGATAAACAATCGCCCCTGGCAACCGTTGCATTCGGCGAGGATCAATATTCATACCGTCATTTGGCCCGATCGCTCAATAAATTTCTGGCGTTTATTGAAACCTGTCCGGACAAAGAGACCTTGAAGCAATATATCACAGAAAACTATTATGTATATGCCAACGTCCAACGTCAGAAACCCATTGAAGTTCTTTTTACCGGATATTATGAACCCCTCCTAAATGGAAGTCGGACGCAGACAAGTCAATTCAAATTTCCCGTTTACGGGCGTCCTTCGGATCTTGTGATCCGGGATGCTGTTGATGTTTCAAAAACCTGCCCCACGGAAAAAACCATCGGGCGATACATTGGTGATGCCCTGGTTCCTTATTACACCAGAAAGGAAATTGCGGGGGAAAAGATGCTGCCGGGAAAAGCCCCGGTCATTGCCTGGGTAGATGATCCAATCGATCTTTTTTTCCTCCATGTACAGGGCTCAGGCAAGATCCGTCTGGTTGATGGCCAGACCATCAGCATTCATTTTTTGATTTCAAACGGCCACCACTATCAGAGCATCGGAAAATATCTGATTGAAAAAGGACGGCTGGCTCAGGAAGAAGTTTCCATGCAGTCCATTCGGCATTATCTCAAATCGCACCCGGATGAAATGGATGAAATTTTCAATTACAATCCAAGGTATGTGTTTTTCGAAGAAGTCGGAGGGGGACCGATTGGATGTTTTAATATCGAGTTGACACCGGGACGTTCCGTAGCGCTTGATAAAAAACAATATCCACCGGCATGCATCGCATTTATCCAGACCCGGAAACCGCTCTGCCGCGAAGACAATATGATTGAAAAGTGGGTGGATTTTTCAAGGTTTGTCATGAACCAGGATACCGGCACCGCCATTGTGGGCCCTGCCAGGGCAGATATATTTTGGGGGCATGATGAATATGCGATACTTGCTGCCGGCTACATGAAACAGGCGGGGCGCCTGTATTTTCTGGTTTTGAAGCCTGACTATGCCAAGACCGTTTCTTTCAGATACGGACATTCTCGCAGAGTTGCAAACGGTTAACTCAAAAACTCCACCCTATGATTAAAGGACTCAGGCCCGCCTATATCAAATAGAAGAACAACATTTAATTCTATGTAATTTCAATACTGATTATCTTCTGATCTGTTGAAAAACAGGATAATCCCGCCCATTGCCGCCAAGGCAGAACTGATGGCAAACAGCTTCTGCGCGCCGATAATCTCGAAAAAAAAGCCGTTGAGCAGGAACCCGGCCATGATGCCGAAACCGTAAGTCACGGCATTGTTGATTGCCTGTCCCAATGTTTTTAAACCGCCGGGCGTCAGCTTGTCCATGTAAAGGATGCTGGACATATGAAACGCCCCATAGGTCGCGGCATGCAACACCTGTGTCAGCAGAATGGTCCAGGGAGATACCGCAAAACTCATGGCGATCCATCTCATCCCGGCCATGACAAATGAAAACAATAAAATCGACTCATATGAGAAACGTTTGAATATTTTTTCCGAGGCGACCATGACACCGATTTCCGCAATGGATGCAATGGCCCAGGAGAGGCCGATAAATATGGCGGAATATCCCATGTTTTCGAGATGGATGGAGAAAAAACCGTAATAGGTGCCATGACTGGCCAACATCAAAAAGGCGCAGAATAGAAATATCAATATCCGACGGTCGAAGACAGTTTTGGCGTTGCCTTTCTGTTTTTTTTCTTTTGGGGCGGCTGTTTCAGGGAGTTTGAAAGCCCCATAGGACTGAAGCACGGATCCAATCAAAATCAGCGCGATGATGACGCTGCTGGACATCACATCAATGATCTGCCCAACGGCGATGACAACGATAATAAAACTGATGGAGCCCCATGCCCTTAATTCCCCGTAACGAATTTTTTCCCCGCCCAGCAGATCCATGGAAAATGTTTCAAGGAAAGAGATGATCGGGGCGTAAAAAAAACCGTAAAAAGCCGTGATGACAAGCATCGGCGTAAATCCGGTGGTGAAAAGATAGAGGGCCCAGATGGCGGCGCTGAGTAAGTTGCAGAAAATAAATAAGGGTCTGCGGATCATGAACCTGTCGGCCAGCGCGCCCCAGAGCATTGGGAAAAGGGCCGTGGCCAGAGTTCGAATGGAGGAAAGGACGCCGATTTGAAAACCGGAAAACCCCAGGTGATGGCAGTATAGATTAAAATAGGGAAGAAATGCCCCCAGCGCGCCGAAATAAAAAAAATATTGGCAGCCCAGTGATAATTTAACGGATTTCATCGGAATGACTCTATCATAAGCATAATTTTATGCAATGATTTGATAACCCATCGGTCCGATGCATGATTGATTGAATAAGACATATACCTTGACAATGTTTGGTTTATTTTTTAAAAAATCACGTCTGTCAGCGTTTTTGAATCTATTTTCTTAAGCGGATTTATCCAAAAGGAGTTTTTTTATGCAAAAAAAGATTCGGCCTTTTCTTGTTGGGATTCTTGTTGTCGGGGCTTTTTTTAGCTTTTACTCGCCCATACTGGCAGTTGAGGGGACACTTCCGGCACCCCAGACTGCCCCGGTTCAAATCAGCCAGGAGACAGCTCCGGACGGGGCGGAGGCGGTTGCCCTGGACCCCAATACCCGCGCGGCGGTTTCGACCACTTCATATGATTTTGGTTCTGCATATGAGGGCATTGATCTGTTTCATGATTTTATAATAAAAAACGAGGGGACCGCAGACCTGAAGATCATTAAAGTCAAGAGCGGGTGAGGGTGCGCCACTGTGTCTTATGACAAAGTGATCCCTCCCGGTGAGGAGGGAAAGATTAAGGTGAAAATTGCGACAAAAGGATACGGCGGCAATAGGTTGAGCAAATCTATCAGGGTGGAAACCAATGACCCGGATCATTCGGGTATCGAACTGATGATTACCGGCAATGTGAAAACAATTGCCACTATTGTTCCCAAATCGGTTTTTTTAAGCGGGACGGCAGGCAAAAAAATTTCTCAAGTTGTTAGAATCATACCTGAACCCCAGGAGTCATTCAAAATACTAAACATCAGCGCGCTAAACGGAGCGGATTGCCGCCACACACTCCAGGAAATTGAAAACTTCGGCAATAAATTCTATGAGCTGACCGTTGAAAACACCAAGCAGACACCGGGCCGCTATGTTGATACGATTACCATCATTACGGACAGGAGTGATCAGGCACCGCTTTCGATTTATGTTCGGGGACAAATCAAAGCAGATACAGGCGGTGAGCCTGAAGGATCAGGGAACATAGAGGCCCCCGATCAAAACGATTCGGAAGTCCCCGAAGCTGAGGGTAAATAAGAATCAATACATATGGAGGGGTTGATTAAGGTTATTGCCTTTGACTGCGACGGCGTTATGTTCGATACCGTGGCGGCCAATAAAGCCTATTATAATGACATCCTGGCGCATTTCGGGCGTCCATCCATGACATCCGGACAGTTTGATTATACCCAGATGCACACGGCGGATCAGGCCATAACATACTTGTTCAAAGACCCCGCCAGCATAGCGGCGGCCCATGAATTCAGGAAAAAATCCGGATATCATCCATATATCCAATATATGAAGATGGATCCGGACTTAATCCCCCTGCTGGAAGCTTACCAGGGAAGATACGGGATTGCCGTGGCTACCAACCGGTCCGATACCATGCAAAGGGTGCTGGTGGAACATGGGATCGCCCGATATTTTGACCTTGTGGTGACCGCCCTGGATGTTGCGCGCCCCAAGCCGTATCCTGATCCCTTGGTTCGGGTGCTGCAACACTTCAACATTGCCCCCCATGAAGCCATATACATCGGGGACTCAACTCTGGATCAAGCCGCTGCCAGGACTGCCGGCATCCCTTTTGTGGCATGCCGGAACCCGGATTTGAATGGAGATTTTCATATTGATCGGCTTGCTGAAATCGATGATATTTTGACCCGTTTTCATGGATAATCCCAAAACATTATATTTGATTGACGGCAGCGCCTATATTCACCGCGCCTACCATGCAGTGCGGGGGTTGTCGACATCAAAGGGGTTTCCATCCAACGCGGTTTTCGGATTCACCCGGATGCTGATCAAGCTCATGGAAGATCGCTCTCCGGAATACGCGGCCATGTTTTTTGACAGCCGGGGGCCGACTTTTCGTCACAGGATTTATGCTCAATACAAAGCCAACAGGCCTTCCATGCCCGAGGATATGGCGGTTCAGATTCCCTATATTAAAGAAATTACCTCGGGGTTTAATTTCCCGATCATTGAAATGGAAGGGTTTGAAGCCGATGATCTGATCGGTACCTATGCAAAAAAAGCCGTGGCTCAAGGGTTTCATGTGATCATGGTCACCGGCGACAAGGATTTCATCCAGCTGATCACTGATAAAATCATATTATGGGATCCCATGAAGGACCAGGTTTTGGATCGTGAAGCGGTGATCAGGGAATTTGGAATTGAGCCGGCGCAGATGATCGATTTGCTCGGGCTGGCCGGAGACGCATCCGACAACATACCGGGCGTGCCGGGCATCGGGCAGAAGACCGCTGTCGCCCTCCTTCAAGCCCATCATTCCATCGAGACTCTCTATCAACAAGTCGATCAGATCAAGACCCAAAAACAGAAAGAAAAACTCCTTGAAAACAAGGAGCAGGCGTTTTTAAGCAAAACACTTGCAACCATTAAAACGGATGCTCCGGCAGATTATGAAATCGCCTCTTTTAGGATGGGCGTCCCTGACAATGCCAGGCTTGCAAAACTTTTCAGGGAACTGGAATTCCGCCAGCTGCAGAAAGCGTATCCCGCACCCGAAGACCTTTCCCAAAAAAAATATCACGCGGTGACGGATGAAGGCGGATTGTCAGAACTTATCCAGATCCTAAAGGATGCCGGCCGCTTTGCCATTGATACTGAAACAACCGGGGTCGACCCCTTGAGCGCACAACTTGTGGGGTTGTCTTTTTCGGTAAAGGCGGACGAGGCGTTTTATATCCCTTGCGGGCATGATTATCCCGGCGCGCCGGCGCAGATTTTGCGTGAGGCCCTTTTGGAGAGGTTAAAGCCGATTCTTGAAAGTCCGGATCATAAAAAGATCGGGCAGAATATAAAATATGACTGGGCTATTCTGAGGCGATATGGCGTGAATCTTTCCGGAGTGGTGTTTGACACCATGATCGCTTCCTACCTGATCAATCCTGAAAAGCGGGCGCATAATCTGGATCAGATCGCACTGGATTTTCTGGATCATAAAATGATCTCATATGAGGAGGTGACCACAGAGGACGGGCGGAAGGTTGAAAACTTTTCGAAAGTCACTTTGGAAAAAGCGGTGCCATACGCCTGCGAGGACGCGGACATCACCTTTATGGCCTATGAAAAATTTTTACCCATGCTGGAATCGCTCGGGCTTTTGAAACTTTTCGATACCGTTGAGATGCCCCTTGTGCCGGTTCTCTTGAAGATGGAGGAATCCGGCATCCTTGTTGACAGGCAGAGGCTCCAGGAATTGTCCAAGGATTTTGCGCAGCAGCTTGAAACCTTAGAGCGTGAAATCTATGCGATGGCCGGTGAAACGTTCAACATCCAATCCTCCCAGCAGCTTGGAAGTATCTTATTTGATAAACTCAACCTGCCGGTTCAGAAAAAAACCAAGAAAAAAACAGCCTATTCCACGGATGTGGATGTGCTCACGGCGCTGGCGGAACAGCACAACCTGCCGGCAATGATATTGCGCCACCGGACCCTCGCCAAGTTGAAGTCAACATACGCGGACGCCCTTTTTGACCTGATACATCCGAAAACCGGCCGGGTACACACGTCCTACAATCAAACGGTCACAGCCACCGGCAGGCTGAGCAGTTCCCAGCCGAACCTTCAGAATATCCCGGTGCGCACGGAAGAGGGCCGGGATATCCGTAGGGCTTTTATCCCGCGGCAGGGATGGTGTTTTGTATCTTTTGATTATTCCCAGATAGAGTTGCGGCTCCTGGCCCATTATTCCGGTGATGATATTTTGACGCAATCGTTTATCAATGATGAGGATGTCCACGCGCGAACCGCTGCGGAAGTTTTTGAAGCCCTCCCGGCCATGATCACCCCTGAACTCAGGCGCCAGGCAAAAATCATCAACTTCGGAATTATATACGGCATGAGTCCGTTCAGCCTGTCCAAGGAGCTTAACATCAGCCAGAAAATGGCAAAAACATATATTGATCATTATTTCCAGAGGTACAAGGGCGTTAAACAATTCATCGACGATGCGATCCGTTCAGCGGGAGAAACCAAGAAGGTATTCACGGAACTTGGAAGAATCAGGCATATTCCCGACATTCTCAGCGCCAATATCAATCTGCGGAAATTCGCCGAAAGAACCGCTGTAAACACCAGAATCCAGGGAACAGCGGCGGATCTAATCAAGCTGGCGATGATAAAAGTCGACGCGGCGCTAACGGAGAAACGCATGCGCTCGGCCATGCTGCTTTCGGTTCATGATGAACTGGTTTTTGAAACGCCGCCGGAAGAGGTGGAAGAATTAAAATCGTCAGCCAGGGACATTATGGAGAACATATGGAAATTTAATGTCCCGCTAAAGGTCAATGTGGCTGTTGGGAAAGATTGGGCGGGAGCGCATTAAAAGCTGTTTTAAAACTTCATCGGAAGCGGGATAGGGCCGTTGCATGCCTTTTCAAAATGTTCCCACCCATCTTTTATGCTTGGCTTTTTCATCGGCCTGCGCCCTGTTCCCCGGATAGATCTGAGGTTTAGAAACATCTTCCGCCATTTTTACTTTTTTGCCTTTTCAGGCGGCGGGGACGATGTCTTTACGGTGCTTTCCACTGTGTGATAAATATTTCGAAAATGATCGTGGAAGCTTGAAGGAGAAATGTTCCCTACCTCAATGAATTTGACGACAATTTCCTTGACGGTCTTTAACACCAGTTCTTCATCTTTTGATGACATATTCATTTCCTCATATAATATAGTGAATGTATTACGGGGCTTTTATATATCAGACCCGATGCTGTCTGGCAATCCATTACTTGACACCAGCGGCATCATGTTTTTATAGTATGCGTCATATGCAAATTCATGGGATTCATCATCTGAAAACTGGAAGAATCAGTGGATATTATGTTGAGAAACGACCTTGTCAAAATTGGAAGAAATGAGCCCTGTCCATGCGGGAGCGGCTTGAAATATAAGAAATGCTGCATGAATAAGACTTCTCCCAAGCCGGTGGATATGGCGAAGTTGTACGAAAGGAAATACGGCATACGTTTAAAAACTCAAAATGATGTTGAATGTATCCGGGAATCGGGCCGTCTGGTCCTGGAGGCGCTGGATTTGGTCGAGCGTCAAGTTCAACCCGGAGTTACGACAAATGATCTGGACCGGATAGTGAATGCGTATGCGTTGAAGTCCCATGCAGTTTGTGCTCCGTTGAATTACAAGGGTTTCCCTAAAAACATCTGTACATCAATCAACGAAGTGATCTGTCATGGCATTCCTTCGGACCGATCGCTCAATGAAGGCGATATCATTAATGTTGATATTACGCTTGTGTATCAGGGGTACTATGCTGACGCGAACAAGACATTTATCGTGGGAGAAGCTTCTCCGGACTCCCAAAAAATTGTCAGCGTGGCGGCGCAGAGTTTAAAAGCCGGCATGTCGATGCTCAAGCCAGGCAACACCGTCGGTGACATCGGGTGGGCGATCCAGAATTATGCAGAAGGCCAGAAATGCTCTGTGGTACGTGAGTTTGTGGGGCACGGCATTGGATTTGAATTCCACGAAGCGCCTCAGATACCTCATTACGGACGGAAAGGGGATGGCATCGTTTTGGTGCCGGGCATGGTCTTTACCATTGAACCCATGATCAACCTGGGGAAACCGGAGCTTTTTATTGCCGGCGACAACTGGACAGCCGTCACCAGGGACCGTTCGCTCTCAGCCCAGTTCGAACAGACATTTTTCATTACCGAAGACGGATATGAAAGTTTAACCCCGTTTGAATTTTAATTGGATTGTCCATCTCCCTTAAATCCAGGATGGTTTTTCGCAAACGGAATTTTTATCAGTGAGAATTGCGAATCAAAACTGCATGTGAAAACGCAATGAGAGTAAAGCATTCTTAAAATAACTTCACCCCTGTTGTATAAGAGCTGGAGGATGAAATGGCAGGCCACACTGCACTGAAAATTTCTGATCTGATGTCATGCATGGATTTGGGTAAAGCCCTGACTTCCAAGCTGAACTCTGAAGATCTTTTCTGCGCGATACTCCATAAGGTTTCCGAACTGCTTCCTGCGGAGAACTGGTCTCTGCTTCTTTTGGATCAGGCAAGTGGAGAACTCCGTTTTGAGGTGAGCGTCAACCTTGATCTTAAAAAGGTCAGGAATGTTCGCCTGAAACTCGGACAGGGTGTTGCAGGAAAAGTCGTCCTGGAACAAAGGCCCCAGGTTATTGGGGATGTGACAAAATGTGAGTTCTTTTCGAACAAGGTGGATAAAATCTCAGGAATCTCTACAAAATCCATCATTTGCGTCCCGCTGGTTTTCGGCGGGAAATCCCTGGGGATTATTGAAGTGGTGAACCCGAAAAATCTTGAAGGTGATCCGATCCCCCTGCTTTCCATTATTGCAGACTATGCCGCTATTGCCGTTGAAAACATGCACCGTTATCAAGAAATCCAGAACCTTGCCATCCATGACGATCTGACGGGCCTTTACAATACGCGGCATCTGTATCGGATGCTCGGCGTCCTTATTAAAACAGCCGAAGAGACTCATGCGCCCTTATCCTTGATTTTTATGGACATTGATGATTTCAAAAAAGTCGTTGATTCATACGGCCATCTCAAAGGAAGCCAGGCCATCCATGAGGTCGCCAAAACCATCCGCGAGTGTCTCTCCGAACCCTCTTTTGGCGTGGCTTATGGTGGGGATGAGTTCGTCGCTGTGTTGGAGGGGTTTGGCAAGGATCAGGCGCTGAAAAAAGCAGAGGAGATCAGTATGAGGATGAAAAAGACAGTTTACCTTGCAAATCACGGACACCAGGTGCATCTGAGCGCGAGCTTCGGCATCGCCACTTTTCCCGATGATGCCCGGGATGTGAGCGGCCTTCTTTCCTTTGCTGACCGCGCCATGTTTAACGTCAAAGAAAGGAAAAAACCCCCCAAAATGCCGGCTTGAAAATCCGGAATTCAACTTAGTAGCGGGGTCGCATTAGCCCTATTGAAGTCTGAGATGATGGCTTTATGGCTTTTGACAGACCGGGGTCCTATCAATCCCCAGCGCCGCCAGAAACCCTCCATGAATGGCGTCATTGATTTTTCCGGGCTTGATGCAGTCGCCCACGGTGGCATAGGGGATATTTAAATCCCCTATCTTGATGGAGAGATTCTGAACCGCCCGAGATCCTGATGCCACGATCACTGAATCAAACGGCACGGTTTTTATTTCGCCTGATTGTTCAAAGGTGATTTTGCCGGTCTCTACGGAGATCACTTTCGCGTTTGTGAGGATATTGACGCCGTAATGGTTCAGTTTGTCAAAGAGCACCCATTTGGTCGACTTGCCGATATCAGCCCCTGCCTTTGGAAGCATTTCAAAAACCGTGACCTGTGAGGTGCCGTTAAACATCAACTCGCGAAGCCGTTCACAGGATTCGGCTTCGTACTCAAACAAAAAATGAAGAATCTCCGGACTGATGGTTCCTTTTGCCGCCACGAAGAGCGCAGTCTCAAGGCCCACCGCGCCGCCACCGATAATCGCAACCTGTTTGCCCAGGGGCGGGTTGTTCTTGAGCACATCCCAGGAAGTCAGCACGCTTGGGCCGTCAATTCCGCTGATTTTCGGCAAGAGGGGCTGGGCGCCTTCGGCAATGATGGCATAATCGGGTTTCCTGGCTTGGATGTCTTCTATCCGGATGGTTTTGTTCAAAAACAATGGGATATGATGCTTATGAATCATGGCGCGATAATATCGGATGAATTCCAGCAACTCTTTTTTATGCGGCGGCGCGCCGGCAATCCATAGCTGCCCTCCGATATCGCTGTCCTTATCATAGATTTCAACCGAGTGACCCATTTGAACCGCCGTCACAGCCGCTTCGAGTCCGGCAATACCAGCGCCCACAATCATGACCCGTTTGGGGGACGATGTCGGCTGAATCCTTCTTTCTTCTTCGAATCCCGCCAGGGGATTGCCGGCGCAGAATACCGGCATGCCGTTGAATATCTGGTCCGTGCACCCCTGGGAGCAAGCCACGCAGGGTCGGATTTCATGCTCTCTCCCTTCAAATGCTTTAAGGGGCCACTGGGGATCAGCAATGAGGACCCGTCCGAGATTGACCATGTCGGCGTAGCCGTCACGGATGATTTTTTCAGCTGAGTCCGGGTCGGCAATCCGGTTGGAAGCCATCACCGGCACGGAAACCGCATTTTTGATGTTTCTCGCAAGAAAGGCGTAGGCGGCTCTGGGAAGCTCCATGGGAAGCTGGGGAACCCGTGTGACATGCCATCCGCCGGTGACATTGAGCGCGTCAACACCGGCTTTTTCATAGGCTTTTGCAATCAAAGGCGTTTCCGCGTCCGTGTTGCTTCCGGGGACAAAATCGTTTCCAGCCATTCGAACGGTCAAGGGGACGCGGGCGCCGAGCTTTTTCCGTGTGAGTTGAATGACTTCCATTGGGAACCGCAGCCGGTTTTCAAAGCTCCCGCCATAATCATCGGTTCTTTTATTCGTCAGCGGCGAAAGAAACTGGGTCAGCAGGTATCCGGCCGATGCGATGATTTCAACCCCGTCAAAACCGGCCTCAATTGCTCTTGCAGCCGCATCAGCGAAAGCCTGTTGAACCCGCTGTATATCTTCTGTTGTCATTTCCCGGGGTGTGGTCTTGGAATAGGTTGAGTAAACGGCGGACGGGGCAATGGGCTGCTGGTTGTTGATCAGAAAAGGGTATGCATAAGCGCCGGCGTGAAAGAGCTGTATCCAGGCCCGGGCGCCCTGGGCGCGAATCAGCCCGGTGAGTTTCTGAAAAGAAGGGATCGCATCATCATTGGCAATGGAAAGGGCGGCCAGGCCGACGCCAAGGTCGTCAATTCCCACGGGCCCGACAGTGACGATGCCTGCGCCGCCTTTGGCCTTTTCGCTGAAATAATTGTAATACCGGTCATTGAGCTTGCTGTCATATGAATAGAGCAATCCCAGCGCGGGATAGGCGATGCGGTTTTTTATTTCAAGATGATTGATGGAAATGGGGCTGAAGAGATACTTATACATTTTTTGCTCCGAAAAAAATAGATTGTGTCCATATTGATTACTTCCAATATGGTTTGATTTGATCCTCAAAGATGGTCAATGCCGCTTCCGCGCCATGGCCGGATGCGGTGACGATCTGATTGTATCCGCCGGTCACATCGCCGGCTGCATATACGCCGGGAACGTTGGTCCGGTAGTGTTCCTGGCGGATATATCCCTGGGGCGTCAGTTCTACACCGATTTTCTGGGCCAGATCGGTAATTGGAATGTAGCCAATGGCGATAAAAACGCCCGAGACCTTGAGCTTTTTTGTCTTTTTTGACTTGCTGTCATAAAGGATGACGGCCTCCACGCTTTTTTGGCCGGTAATTTCTTTCACCTGTGTATTATAGAGAATCGGGATGCCGCTGCTTTCAAGCTGTCTGGCGAGAAAGTCCTGAGCGTCGAGTTTATCGGTCCAATGGACCACCGTAACATCCACGCCGATATTCTTCAGGTGAAGGGACTCTGTCACAGCGCTGTCGCCGCCGCCGACCATGACGACTTTCTGGCCTGAAAACAGGGGGCCGTCGCAGGTGGTGCAATAGCTCACGCCCCGGCCTGCCAGGCGGGATTCCCCAGGAACATTCAAATGCTTGTGGGTGGCGCCGGTGGCAAGCAACAGGGCCTTGGTGATGATTTTGCGACGATTGGTCAGTACGGTCATGGGTTTTTCTTTTTGGAATTCGACAACTTCTTCACCCAGAAAAATCTGCACATACTGCAGCGCGTGGGTTACCATGATTTCAACTAAAGTTTTGCCGCCGATCTGGGTCAAGCCGGGATAGTTTTCAACAACCGGAGTGGTGGCCACCTGTCCGCCGAGAATGTTTCTCTCCAGCACCACTGCCTTTATTCCGCTTCGCGCGGCGTAAATCCCGGCGGTCAGACCTGCCGGCCCGCCGCCGATGATCACAAGATCCGTCTGAATTTCTTCGGCGTCGTCATCCGGTATGAAAAGGGTCTGCTGCTCCATTCGCTGGAGGGAGAGCATGAATAATTCCTCTGTCTGGGCGCCCTGGGCGATCAATGTGTCGTTTGCATAGGTCTGGGGGACCGATTGGGCGTTGTATTTTCTTGCGAGCTCAGGACTGGCCTGGATGTCGATGATTTCCAGAAAAATCATGTCGGGTTTTTCAACGGCGGCTTTAATCGCATTGACCGCCTGCTGCGGGCAGTAGGGACAGGAATAGCTGACAAAGAGTTTAATCCGGCGGGGTTGTTGGATCTGCTTTAAAACTTTAAGCGATGACTTGCTTAAGTTGGATTTGCCGAAACCGGCCAGAAGAAGGATTTCAATGAATATCCTTCCTTCTTCGCCCAGTGGCGCGCCAAGCCACCGGATGCTGTATTTTTCCGGATCAATGAGGATGGTTGGGGAATGCTCAATATTCCACTTTTTGGCAAAATCGTGCGCTAAATCAAATTCCCTGAAATCGATTTTACCCGTTAATTCTTTAAAATAGCGCAGCGCCTGCCTGGCAGTGCTGGAAAATATATCATTATCCCCGGGGGTTGTAAAAAGATACACGGCAATCGGCCGGGGTATCTTATCAAACATTTTTTTTAATTCCTTCTCCGCATCCCGCGGCGAAGGGGGGCTGGTATGACCAGTTTCTGGCGGCATGACGAATCCTCCTGTTTTTAGAAAATACAAATCTGAATTTTTATATTATCATTTATTACCTATTGCATATCAAGGAGAAATCAAAATTTTTATTTTTCTGGATTATGGATTCCATAGCTGATAGTCGCTTTATGATTGATGTTTCAAATCAGTTGAAGCAAAGAACGTGAAAAATAATCCAGAAAAATAATGAAAGGACAAATCCATGAGCCACCACCATGATCATGATCATCATCACCACCATGATCACGCTAAAAATACAGAATCGCCCATGACGGTTTTGGAAAAAGCCGTCAAAATGATCGAACACTGGATCAAGCACAATGATGATCATTCTGCAACATACAGGGATTGGGCGAATAAATTAAAAAAAGAAAATCTTCCGGAAGCCGCGGCCCTGATTGACGAAGTGGCGCAGATGCATGATCGAATCAATGATAAGTTTCAACAAGCAGGCGGTCTGATTAGACAGAAAATTTAGACGGGTGTCTATTCGGAAATGGTAGATTTTGGTTTTGGCCAAGGCCGCAGCGATTTTGAAACCGGAGGCATATCGGTGCTACGTCGAGGATTTCAAAATCGCGAGAACGAAGGCCGGGGCCAAAAGAAGCCACTTCAGAATAGACAATAGTCTATAATCTCTGAATCAGATAGATGTATACCGGCAGCCGGCATAATTTTTTAAATTCGATGAACTTAGACAGCAGCTCCTGCTTGGTTCCGCTGTTTTCCAGAGGGGATATATAAATGGTCCCCTTGCTGTAGGAGCGGTTCAATTGGTGCCGGGTGAGTCCCAGAATGGATGGGAGATGGGTTTCGGGGAGGTCTGCTCCGTATACGAAGTTTGCGGTAATTTCAATATTGGCATATTGATGGTTGACGGCCATCAATTGATGGAAGGCTTCAGAAATTTTATCAGGATTTAAAGGTTTTTTTAAAATCGAAAGCGTTTGAGCATCCGCGGTTTCCAGGCCGATATTGATATATGTCTGATATGGAAGGCGGTTGAGGGCGCTGAAAAGTGAATTGTCTGCGTTGAGCAGGGAATCCACGCTGCCGAATAAAAAAAGACGGGGCTCTTTCATGTACGCGGAACCCAGCCGCAACACTTCATATGCCTTTCTGGCAGTCCATTCAATGATGTCTGCGCCCGCGAACAGGGCGTCATGCTGGCCTAAGAAAACGGAGTTGCAGTTGATGATATCTTTGCCAAAGAATTCATTTAACTGCTCTATCTGTGAAAGTATGTTGGTTTCGCTGCGGACCTTGTATCCGGCTGTGGATTTTACCCTGCAGAAACCGCAGTGATAGAGACACCCATCGGAGATGTTGACGGGAATGACGTCATATTCCACATGCCGTGTATCCGGGGGAAGGACCGTGACCCTCCCGCCAATGATCCGGTGAAAGCGCTCAGCTCTGTCTTTCAGGGCAGCGGGGGATTTATCAATGATTTGCCGGATGCAATTGGCTGCATCCGGCTGCAATGAAGTCAAATCAAGGGATTGGAGTCTTTTTTGAAGCTGTTCCCACGCAGCAAAGGCATTGAGCACTTCAGAGCTTTCAAACCTGCCGTTTCCATAAACCGTATTGCTCTCATATGCCAGGCAGGGGACGTAATATTCACCGGTATAATCATAGGCGCCGGTGTACCCGCCTGCTGAAAAATAGACCCAGTCATCACCAACGGTGCGCTTGAGCCATTCCGCTGCATCCAGCCAGCCCTCCCCCCGGCCCTGGATGGTTTTTATCTCGCCATTTAAATTGAACTGATAAGTATAAGCGCTGTTTCTGATTTCAGAAAAAACTCCGAAGCGCAGCGGATAGCTGATCTTTGCGTATTTTACGGCGCCTTTTTTCCGGGGCGTAATGATCAGATCTTCAAATTGAAACTGTTCCATGAATGTCTTGCAAGTCCTAAATTCATTTTATCGGCGGCACTGAAATTTTACGGACAATATCATTCTGACTGCATGCAATCCGGGGCGCCAGCCGGATAATGGCCACATCTTCGGGTTGAACAACAGCCGCAGGCTCGCCGTGCTTGTCTATAATTTCAGTGACGCGGCTCGGCCTTGCGTCTCCTTTGGCCGGAAGTATTTCGATTAAATCCCCTGTCGCCAGTTTGTTCCGAACCTCAACTTTGATCCAGTTCGGATCGATCACGGCAAGCACCTTCCCGGCAAAAAGGGTTTGCTGAAAGGGCTTTTCGTTTTCGTAATTTGGCATTGACTCGCGGGGGTCATTTAAATAGAACCCGGTACAATACCCCCGCTGATTAATTCCGGCAAGCTCTTTTTTCCAACTGGCCGTGACTTCAAAAGCCGCCGGCGATGTCAAAGAGGCATCAATGGCTTCCCGATAGGTTTTGACCACCGATGCCAGATAATGCAGTCCTTTCAGGCGGCCTTCAATCTTAAGCGAACTAACGCCCGCATCAATCATTTCAGGGATATGGTCGATCATGCATAAATCTTTTGAATTAAAGATATAGGTTCCCCTGGAATCCTCGGATACCGGCATATATTGACCAGGCCGGGTTTCTTCAACTAAGAAATAATTCCAGCGGCAGGGGTGGGTGCACATTCCCCTGTTTCCATCCCGGCAGGCCATGAAGCTGCTGAGAAGGCATCTGCCCGAAAGCGAAATGCACATGGCGCCGTGGACAAAAGCCTCAATCTCCAATGCGTTAGTGGCATCAGCTATCTCCCTTATCTCCCGCAGGGAGAGTTCCCGGGCGACATTGATTCGTCTTACGCCGAAGGTTTCCCAGAATCGGGCGCTGAGGCGGCTTGTGGTGTTGGCCTGGGTGCTCAGGTGAACCGGGATATGCGGGATGATGCGCCGGGCTTCCATTAGAATTCCGGGGTCTGCAATGATAACGGCGTCCGGCCGGATATCGCCGATCTGATGCAGATAATCGGTGATGGCTGATTCTTCAAAGTTGCGCGGGTATATATTGCAGGCGACATATACTTTGACATGCTTCCCATGGGCATGGCGAACAGCGCCATAGAGATCATCCATACTGAAGTTGCCGGCAAAATTCCTCAAGCTGAAATCCGGCCCTGAAAGATAAACCGCATCCGCGCCATAATGAATGGCGATTTCGAGCTTTTCGAAATTACCTGCCGGAGCAAGCAGTTCAATTTTTGGGTGTTTATGGGGCATGGGATCTCGGTTTTGGGTTATATCAAGGAATGGCGGAGGACGGAAACATGATTCGTCATTTGCTGGAAAAAGTGTTTTACGGGCCAATAAATTCAAAACAGGCCGGGTTCAGGATGCCGCCCGGCCTGTTTCAGGTGATCTGCCGCATGTGAATATATGAACGGTGCTGCGCTAGCTGGTCAACCCTGTAAAATTAACCGTGAGATTGAGGTTGACATTCAGGCCGCCTTGCTCGGAAATCTCTTTTAACACCCTTGAAATCATTTCGCCGACCGCCATGTCGGCAAGGCCTGTTCCTTCAGCAGGGACTCTCTGTATGCCGCTTCCGGCCTTCCGGAGTTTTAGTTTCGGCAAAGATGGCCGGATATGCTTTTTAAGTCCCGGGAATTTTTTGATCGCATCGTGAATCGTAAAACGGTCTTTGCCGGTTTTGCGCGTAAGATCATAGATTTGTTCCGGCGCGAGTTCCAGGGCCTCTTTGGAAAGGCTGTAGACATAACCCCGATCCGTCTTTTTTTTCTTGATAAAATACCCCAGGTTGCATTTGTCGCTGTTGCTGAGCTTGGCGATAATGCTTGCAATATCTTGAATTTTGACTTCTTTCCCGGCCGCATCTGAAACCATTTGCGTGATTTCAGAGGAGCGCAATGTCTGTCCGGTTCTCAGCGTGTCGATAATATATTCGCTGTTTGTTTTTTTTGTTCCTCTCATGACGATATCTCCTGTTATGGTTAAAAATACATCCCTGTGATGATTCGATTGTCCATTTAATTAATGTAAGACAACTGCCACATTGTGGTGTCAGATAAACTATTACATAATTCGTATATATATTGTCAAGCATTAGTTTTATATTTCGGAAAATCTTTTCATTTTTTCGGACAACCGATATTTTATTTAAACATTGTTTTATATGGTAAATCGGCCTGGAATGGAAAAGGCCGTTTGTCAAACTAAAGTCAATTTCCATTTTTTATTAAGGGTGAGCAACGCCTTGAATTCACATGCAATAAAAACGAACGATCGCTCCTTTTTTCTTGACAGACTGCCGGCATCACGCTATCAAAATCAAATAATGACGCGGGTTGTGCTCTTTGGCAACCGGCGGCAAGAAACCAATACAAAATTCATTCATTAGTTAAATAGAGGAGTTGTATGGAAGAGTGGATTAAAATAACGGCTGCTGCGGATGATCCCTACGCGTATGCGCATGCAATAAAGCAGATTAAGAAAAAGCCGATTGTCGGCTATTTTTGTTCTTATGCGCCCGAAGAACTGATCCATGCCGCTGGCGCTGTTGCCTTCAGGATATTTGGAACCCGCCAGAACATCTCTCTTGCTGAATCCCACCTCCAAAGTTACTGTTGTTCATTGGTCAGAGGCGGCCTTGAAGATGCTTTGAAGGGGAGATTGTCGTTTCTGGATGGTGCTGTTTTTCCGCATACATGCGATTCCATTCAGCGGCTGTCGGATATCTGGCGGCTGAATGCCGGCTTTAAATTTCATTTGGATGTGGTTCTGCCGGTCAAACTGGATCGGAAAAGCGCCGGAGCCTATATGATTGACGTTCTCAATCAATTCAAGGCGGAGCTTTCGGCGGCTCTGGGTGCCGAGATTTCAAATGAACAGATCAAGCGATCGATCGCCGTATATAACAGCATCCGAAAATGCTTATACGATATGTATATTCTCAGAAGCAAGAATCCGGGGGCAATATCCGCAAGTGATATTCACCGGATCATCAA
>JALOPH010000332.1 GCA_025453995.1 Desulfobacterales bacterium | reverse complement strand
GAGATTCGACAGTTTGAAACTGCCAAGGCTGATATGCGTGCCGTTATTTGCCAGACTGATATTGGAGATATTGGGCAGGACTACCAGATTGTTGGTAATAATGTTGGCTTCTTTGAGTTTTTTTACCGCATTCAGCTGGCTTCTGGAGAGCACCTGATGACACAGAGCCATGTATTTGTATTTTTCCTCACCACGGTCCCATCCCGACAGACAGGGGCTCATAAACAATTCCCTGTAAAATGAGTCCGGAATCAGATTGTTCAATCGCTTCTGTCGGATGGGCGGATTGGGGGCGAAATATACTATGGCCTGCTGGCCATCTTCCAGCAGGCCGAATTTTTGATTGGCATAGGCAACCAGGCATTGGCACAGCAGATACCGGATCAATGTCTCCCGGGCGATTCCCTGGCCCGTTTTAACTCCCGGCGAGGACGGAACAGGATAAAATGAATAAGTTTCCGGCGATGTGTTGTCATTTAAAAAATGCCCCATGAACTGACGGCTGGCGGTATGAATAACCGGATGGATATTGACTTCTCCGGCCACATCCGCAAGGGAAAGTTTGAGCAGATAACTGCCAGGTATCCGGATATAGGGTTCGCCGTTTTTAGCAAAAACAAATCGCCCGGCGTCGTTTCGTTTGGGTCCCGCTGGATTGGCTTTATCGCTTAAAAGATCCGTTTCAAACAGTGAATTCGCATCGCCATTTAATGCCGATCTACGGAACCTCACCCAGCTGTTCTCCCATATATTGCCGCTGTTCTGATGAATATGTTCTTCAAAATCAAGGATGACCTTTTGGGACATCTCACCGGCAGCGGCGCGCTTGAGAATATTTTGATAATAATTGGATTCTACAATGCTGAGGGGCAGGTCGACATTATCCTTTTTTCCGATAACAGCCGTCTGCAATTCGTTTTCACATCCCATGGTGACATCCGTGGCCGCATAGGGGAGGCCGGCTGCCATGCGCTCAGGTGAACCTATGTCGATACCCAGAATCCCGGCGATTCTAAAAAAGTCGTAATTCATTTGATGTATTGGCAGATAATGGCTTTTCTGGTTGTCATATATGATTTGAATCGCTGGTTTTCCCAATGGAAAGCTCCTTATTGAAATGGTTAAATCAATATTTTTTGGTTTTATGTATTGACCTGCATAACAGGCAATTGTGGATATGGTATGACAGGCGTGTGTTATTACAATGAAAAACGACTGTGGGCTCTAAATCACTGACATCCGGATATTGATCACTATCCGGCGGTCATTTAATGTCTTAAAATGGTATCGTCTAATCCTTGACAATGACCTTCACGGCCGGCTGGTCCATGTATTGCACCGGATATAATTTGAGCTTCATCTGCACCATGCCGTTTGTGACAAAATTAATATCCTTGATCTTTTTCTTATCATCTTTAAGGCAGACATCATTTATTTTTTTTCTGACCCGGATCGAATCCCTGGGGTTAAAAAAACTCAAGAAAGAATGACCGATGAGCTTGTCTTTGCTGGTGGCCTTCAGCATCTCTAAAACAGCCGGGCTGGCGTACAATATCAAGGAATTGTGATCCAATAGAAAAATTTTTTTATCATTCATCTCGGCAAAACTGATGAATAAGTTTTCAAAAACAGAATAACTGGCTTTTTCGTCTTCCAGGGCTTGGGTGATTTCAGTCTTTTTTGCTTCCATATCTTTTAATTTTCGTGACAAAAGCTGATTTTCTTTTTCAAGATGCTTCAATTTCTCTGTCAACGCCATATTTTCATTCTGAAGGCCGGCCATCTGGTTTTTACATATTTCAATATCGTCAGATAATGTCTCATTTTTCTTAAGGACACCCGAGGCGTTTTTTTCAAATGAGTGTATCAGCTCGATGAGTTCTTTTTTTGTTTTTGAAAGGTAATTGTTCATTTGCTCACCTCGATATGCTCAAAGTTGAATGAATGTGTTCCGCCTTTCCATCATTTCTAATAAAATTCTGTTGACGAAAGCTTTATTTATAGATTTTATGGCAGGCCTTCCGGACGCTCTGGACAAGTTTACAGGCTTCTTTTAATTCATTTAAATCCCTTTTCTCAAAAGCGCTTTTCATGGCATCGCATGCCTGACGGTATTCATCAAACCGTTCCTTGCCACCTTTGTCCGGATAGGTCATCATTTTCTCCGAATCCGTCAGGAACTTATTCATGACCTTATCCAACGGAAAAACATTATTGTTGATAATATCAATAATCATCTCAAATTCGCTTTTCATCCGTTTTTTCAGCGACGCATATTTTTCCTTTTTTGTTTTGTCTGTAATGCTCGCCCTCGATTGCGACTTTACCTTCATTTTACACTCAAATTGATCGTCATATGATTTGATCGATAGTTTGACCTCTTTAAAATCCGCCAAATCCACCTCAAATCTTTCAGAAGATTTGCTGGCAATATAATCCGCAATCCCTCTCAAATAATCGGACAGTTCCTTTCTGGTGAATACTTTATTAAATTCCGTTTCAGATCCCATAGG
>JALOPH010000170.1 GCA_025453995.1 Desulfobacterales bacterium | reverse complement strand
GCAAGGATTATGCTTTTGGCAAAGATCGTGAAGGCGATGTCAGCTTTCTTAAAAAAAACGCCATCGATTTCGGTTTTGAGGTGATCGTGGCAAGCTGGATCCCCACGTCTTATTTCGGCAGCAAGCGCATCAGCAGCACTCAAATCCGTGAAGTGGTCATGTCTGGAAAAGTCGATGAAGCATATCATTTATTGGGACGGTATTATCAGATCAATGGAACCGTAGTGACCGGTCGCAACCGCGGGGGAAAACTCCTGGGGTTTCCCACGGCCAATATAAACCTTCAGGATGAATTATGCCCTAAAACCGGAGTCTATGCGGTCACGGCAGAGTTCAGAGGAAAACAATACAACGGGGTGGCCAATATCGGATACAGCCCGACATTTGAAGACAAAATATTTACCGTTGAAGTTCATCTCCTTGATTTTAAAGAATATATTTACGGAGAAAATATTCGCGTCCATTTCATTTCAAGAATTCGAGATGAAAAAAAATTCTCAGGCATTGAAGATCTTACAAATCAGATAAAAAGTGACATTCAGACGGCACGCGCCCTTTTACTCCATTTAAAATGATTGAATCCGCATATGGCAATTTTAGAAATTTTAAAATATCCGGATGATTTCCTGAGGTTCCCGACCCGGCCGGTTGAAACCATTAATGACGCCATTCAGGAAATCATTGAAAATCTGGCCGATACCATGTATCAGGCGCCGGGCGTCGGCCTTGCAGCCAACCAGGCCGGCATTGACAAACGCATCATCGTTTTTGACCATGAAGCTGATGCTCAAAAGCGGAAATATCAGGTCCTGATTAATCCTGAAATCAAGATCAGCCAAGGTGAAACCATTTCTGAAAATGAAGGATGTTTGAGCGTCCCGGACTTAAGATCGGATGTCAAACGGTCAGAAATTGTGGTTGTTGAAGCGCTTGACCGGTTCGGTAATAAAATAAAAATGGAAACAGATGGAATTTTATCCGTGATCATTCAACATGAAATTGACCATCTCAAAGGGATTCTGTTCATCGACCGCATCAGCGCGTTGAAACGGCAATTATATAAAAAAAAAATTATGAAAGCGTTAAAGCAAAGTGGGAAAACACCTTAACGTAATTTTTATGGGAACGCCTGACTTTGCGGTCCCCTCTTTAAAAGCGCTCAAGGAATCCGGATATGCGGTTTCACTTGTGGTCACCCGCCCGGATCAACCCAGGGGCAGAGGGAAAAAAAACCAGCCCCCTCCTGTAAAAGTTGCCGCTAAAGAGCTCAACATACCCGTGTTTCAAACCCTTTCCGTTAAGAGTGACGATTTTTACCAAATGATTGCCGATTATCGCCCGGATTTAATGGTTGTTGTGGCATTCGGACATATTATTCCCAAAAAAATCCTGGAAATTCCTGCTTACGGCGCCATCAATGTACATGCTTCTCTGCTCCCCAAATACCGCGGACCCGCACCGATTCAATGGGCGATCATCAATGGAGAAACGGAAACCGGCATTACCACGATGCTGATGGATGCCGGCCTGGATACAGGGGAGATGCTCATGTCATTTCGGGTTGACATAAAATCCGATGATACGGGCGGCACTCTTCATGACCTGCTCTCTGAAGTCGGAGCATCCGTGCTCATTGGTACAATTCAAAAACTTACCGACGGTTCTTTGCGGCCCATTCCACAGAATCATGCCCTATCCTCCTACGCGCCGATGTTGAAGAAGGAAGACGGTCGCATTGACTGGAAAAAACCCGCGGATCATATTGAACGGTTTATAAGGGGAATGTCTCCATGGCCAGGCGCTTTTACATTTCTGGACGGCAGGCGGATGCGGATTTTTAAAGCAAAAATATGGGATGCCTTTGCCAGAGATATTCCGGGAAAAGTTATCAGAGGCTTTTCCAGTGAAATGTGCGTGGCTACAGGCATGGGCATTCTATCGATTCTTGAAGTCCAGATGGATTCGGGCAAGCGACTGGAAATCCGAGAATTTCTCAAAGGCGCATCCATTCCTGAAAATGCAGAGATGTCCTGACACCCCTAAAATAGAATCAATCAGAATATGCCTGTTTCTTCCCGTCAAACAGCCCTTAATATTTTAAATGCCCTTGAAAAAAGTCGCCATCATCTGGATAGAATTTTCAGCGACATCACGGGCAAAGAAACGGATCTGCCGAAAAGGGACCGGGATTTTATCAACAGCCTGGTTTATGGGGCACTGAGATGGCGAAACCAGTTGGATTGGATATTGTCACGGCATTCAGCCATTCGCGTTGAGAAAATTGATCCCTGCATATTAAACATCCTCCGGATAGGCTTGTTTCAGATATTCCATTTAGACAGAATTCCTGAATCCGCCGCGGTGAACACATCCGTTGAAATGGCAAAAAAGAACGCCCCGCCCTGGGTTGCGGGGTTTGTCAACGCGGTGCTGCGAAACGCTGCAAGAAATAAAACTTCTCTTGTCTATCCGGATGTTCAAAAAGATCCGAAAAACGCCGTGCCGATTCTGACCTCATTCCCAGGATGGCTTATTGATCGATGGCTCATCCGCTTCGGTGTTGAAGGCACATTAAATCTCTGCAATGCGTGCAATTCAATCCCCGAACTTGCCATCCGTGCCAATACATTAAAAGCAAGCCGCAAACATCTGCTCGCAGAACTTGAAGGCGAAGCAGAGGATGTCCGCATTACCCGATATGCTCCTGACGGAATATCATTTCATCATCCCCTAAAACCCATTCATGATATGGATTCATTTAAATCGGGGTTGTTTCAGGTCCAAGATGAAGCCGCCCAGCTTATCTCTTTTGCCCTTGCCCCTCTTCCCGGTGAAAAAATTTTGGACGCTTGCGCCGGTCTGGGGGGGAAAACCGGCCATATCGCCCAATTGATGAAAAACAAAGGACAATTGATCGCCCTGGATAAGGATTCTTCAAAAATATTTCGCTTAAACCATGAAATAAAAAGGCTGGGGATTGAAATAGTTGTCAGCCGGATCGACGACCTTGGGCAAATAGGTTCAAAAGCTTACGGTAAATTCGACAGGATTCTACTGGATGCGCCGTGTTCCGGAATCGGCGTCATACGGCGCAACCCGGATATTAAATGGGATGCCTCCAGACAAAATCTGCTGCGGTACAACGCCAATCAGGTCAGATTGTTAGGCCATGCCAGCCAGTTGGTAAAACCATTTGGAAAAATTCTTTATGCGGTCTGCAGTTTTGAACCTGAAGAAAATGAAATGGTGATACATGAATTTTTAAAAACCCATGGCAATTTTGATATTTGCAACCTTTCTGATCAGGCTTTAATCAACATGACGCCCTTTCTGGATGAAAAAGGCTTTTTCAGATCTCTGCCTCATGTGCATCATATGGACGGGTTTTTTTGCGCCTGCCTTCAGAAAAAACATGATTAAACTTTTATTAAATCCGGTCTGGTATTTTTTTACTGTAACTCTTTTCAATTTATTGTTATAGATTGTCATCATTATTCCTGGGAGAGAAAAAACGCGTTCGGAGACGGATGAATGAAAAAACTAATTGCGCCTTCAATTTTATCAGCGGATTTCACCAAGCTTGGAATCGAAATTCAGGCAATCGAAGCTGCCGGAGCAGACTGGCTGCATATTGATGTCATGGACGGCCATTTTGTTCCCAATATTTCAATGGGCCCCCTGGTGGTCAAGGCAGCCAAAAAGGTCGCGACGATCCCCCTGGATGTCCATTTAATGATCACCCATCCGGATCAATATATTCCTCAGTTTGCGCAAGACGGAGCGGATTTGATTTCGGTTCATGTGGAGGCCTGTTTTCATTTAAACAGAACCATTGACCTGATAAAATCCTGCGGCTGCAAGCCGGGCGTTGTTCTCAATCCGGCAACCCCTCTGTCCACCCTTGAATGGGTTCTTGAATACGTGGATTTCGTTCTCATCATGAGCGTAAACCCCGGATTCGGCGGTCAGTCCTTTATCTCAAACAGTTTAGACAGAATACGCCTGCTTAAGGAAATGATCCGGATCAAAGACCTTTCCACCCTGATTCAGGTGGACGGCGGCGTTACGGAATCAAATATCAAAGAGATCTCCGAGGCTGGCGCCGATGTGTTTGTTGCGGGATCAGCCATATTCGGCAAAAAAAATTATAAAAAAACCATAAATGCTATGAAGCGAATCATACGCTGATGTAAGGGGAGACATGAGAAAAGTATTGGTGATTCACGGCCCCAACCTGAACCTGCTGGGTGTCAGAGAACCTGATACATACGGCGCTTTCACCCTGGACGAGATCAATCTTGAATTAAAGGATTTCGGGGAAAAAATCGGATTGAGTGTGGACGCATTTCAATCCAACCATGAAGGGGAAATCGTCGAAAAAATTCAATCCATACGTAAAGGATACAACGCCCTGGTCATCAATCCGGCAGCCTATACGCATACGAGCATCGCGATCCGGGACGCGCTCCTGTTGCTGGATATTCCGACGGTTGAGGTGCATTTATCCAATATTTACAAACGAGAGCCATTTCGCCAGAAATCAATGATCGCAGACGTTGTCAATGGTCAGATCGCCGGTTTTGGCAAACATGGCTACCTTCTGGCGCTGCAAGCGGTTCTGAATCTGATTTCCTGATGTCATCATGAAGTCTATAAGGCCTTTCTTCCATCCTGCATGGATCCTAACCATCGGTCTGACCGCATCTCAAGTTGTTTTTTCTTTTGTTGTCTATGCTTCAAACAAGTCGCTCTATGCCACCCTCTTATCTATTAAAGATGCCGGGTACCTGATCGTTCCCAACCCTCATATCATGGATACTCTTTTGGAGCCGGCTCCCGCATTTTATGGCGGCATGTTTTTTTCACTGACCGCGGGTTTAGGCGTCACATGGATGACTTTGGTTCTGATATTGATATGGATTCTTTTCCCTTCCCGCAAAAAACTCCTTATCCCTATTTGTGTCTTATGGGGCGCCGTGATTCTATTGACCAATATCAATGGAATCAACGTGCCGGCATCATCAGCGATGATCATCATTCCAGCAGTTGTCGCTTATGCGGGACTGGCGGTATTTAATCAAAAAGATGCCCGTCTTTATTTGAAAATAATTTTGACCCATGTCATTGTCGTGTTTCTTGTTTTTCTGACCTGGATACCGCACCTGAACTCCGACACGTTTATTTCGATCAGGGACTATCTGCTGCTGGGAAATTCATTGGGAACAAAAGTGAATGATTTTTATTACAGATATACTATGTATCCAGTAGAAGTCTTCAAGCCCGTCGACCAGAAAGTGCTGAAAACATCCGTATTAAAAATTAATGATGATCAACTGCGTGAAATTGTGAAAAACAAATTACGCGGATTGGATTATCTTGCGATTGAAGAAGATTTGCCGTCAGACGTGACGGTAATCCAAGAAAACCAGCGCCTGGTGTTTCTCCGCGGCCAGAAAAAGATTATTGCATCAACCCCCGGGGCATTTTTGTCAGATCCGGACAGCATCATGACCGATTTCTCAGACCGCTGCGATATCAATAAATTTTTCAGGAAAACGACTTTTATGTCCTTATTACTGGGCCTGCCGATAACCATTTATGTTCTGATTCATTCCGCCCTGATGCTGCTTCTTTTCTTTATACCATCTACAAAATGGCGTTTCATAGGTGCTTCGGCCTTATCATTGGTCATCGGAGCCTCTGCATTCTTTCCTTTGTATAACTCTTTTTCAACGCCCCTCCCTAAAACAGAGATCATAGAGCATTTGGGAGAAGAGGACTGGCAGATCCGTGCAGCGGCATTAAAAAGAATTTCCGATGACGCAATGGAGATCGATCATTTCATGGATCAAATCAAGTATGGTGATTTTAAACATATACCTGAAAAATATTGGTTTGCCAGGGGACTGTCTCAAAGCCGGAATAAAAATGCCATCTCCATATTATACGGATACTTGGAAGATCCCAATCCCAATGTGGTCTGCATGGCGCTCTACAGCCTTGGGAAGCTCAAACACCTGGAATCTGCGGAAAGAATTATTGAACTGATCAACACGAGCCCCCACTGGTATGTCCAGTGGTACGCGTACAAGGCCCTCCGGAGGATTGGATGGACTCAGCCAAAACCCCTTTAGCGCCTGGATTCATTTCCGTCTGCCTGATCATCATTGTAGAGATTTGCGCAACCCGTCTTTCGCTCTCCCCGGTCATTGTCACCGGATGTGCCAGAACACTGGAAATTCTTATTTTATTGGGTGTATATCATTTGTCAGCAAATGGCATTGCGGCGTTGGGAATGTCGCCCGGCAGAATCAGACATGGCATCATCCGGGGAATTTCATGGTCTTTGATCTTCGGCTTGATCGCCGGGTTGCTGGGAATCGCCCTGACCTTTTACGGTCTCGATCCTTTGAAACTCATCCATATGACACTGCCGGATACGATATACCAGATTGTCATTTTTTATATCGTGGGGGGAATCATCGGACCTGCGGCTGAAGAAATCTTTTTCAGAGGTCTGATTTACGGCCAACTGAGAGATCGATTGGCAGCCCGGCATTTCGGATTGGGAATTGCAGCGGCGCTGACCGTCAGTACGCTGCTTTTTGTTCTGGCCCATGGCGGCAGTTCAGGCATACCGCTTCCCCAGCTTGTGGGAGGAATTGTCTTCTGCCTGTCTTACGAAAAAGAAAAATCCCTGATTACACCGATGATCATCCATGCTTCCGGAAATATGGCTATCTTTACCCTGTCACTGATATCACAATGATATGAAGCCCGCGTTTGAGCTAATATCGTTGCGCCACCATTCGTTCATCAAGTATTTTTCGAACCATAACGGCGAGTTCTTTAAAGGTGAGCGGTTTGAATATAAAGGCTTTGACGCCAATTTTTTTCGCCATGTTTTCATCAATCCGGGGGTTATAGCCAGTGCAGAGAACAACAAGGAGATCGGGCCTTATATCCATCAATTCGACGGCCAGCCTGTCTCCATTCATCTCGGGCATGGTCATGTCGGAAATCACCAGATCAAATTCATCGGGTTTATTTTTAAATATGTTCAAGGCGTCCATGCTTCTCTGACAAATGGTAACGGCATACCCGAGATACTCAAGCATTTCCTTACCGGTATACAGGATGGTTTCTTCATCATCCACAAGAAGGATGCGCTCGTTGCCTACCGGCAACAACTTATCCGTCTTATCTTCTTTTTTATGGAGTTCATCCGGCTGGCCCTTTTCAATGACCGGCAAATAAACATAAAAATGAGTCCCTTTTCCGAGCTCGCTGGTAAAAGTAATGGCGCCGCCGTGCTTTTGAATTATGCCAAGCGCCACTGCCAAGCCAAGCCCCGTCCCCATCCCCTTATCCTTGGTTGTATAATAGGGATCGAATATTCTTTTTCTGTTTTCATGGCCAATCCCATGGCCGGTATCACTGACAGTCAATTTCAGATAATGACCGGGTTTGATGTTTAAAGACCGGGCAAATTCAGTGGAAGTTATATGTTCGGAATCCAGGCTGATTGACAGCGTTCCACCATTTTCAAACATTGATTGCGCGGCGTTTGTCCCCAGATTCATCAATACTTGATGAATCTGGCCCGGGTTAGCCTCTGTTAAGCCGGTTTGTTCGGATATTTTTTCATGAATCTTAATGGATACAGGAAGCGTGGCTTTGAAGAGCCGAACAACATCGATGACAATCGTGTCTAATTTTATCGGCTTGCGTTTTTGCTCAGCCTGACGGCTTATAG
>JALOPH010000018.1 GCA_025453995.1 Desulfobacterales bacterium | reverse complement strand
CGGTATGAGGATCGGCCTCCTTTGGTTTCCGAAGATGCGATTTATGATCTCCTGCCCGCTGCAATTCATCAGGGCATCGACACCCGCGCCATACTCGAAACGATTGCCGATGACAGCCATTTTGTTGAGTATAAGAAAAATTACTCGCCTGGCAGAGCCGACAACATCCTTGCCGGGAAGATCCGCATCAAGGGATTCCCGTTGGGCGTCATCGCCTCCAATAATACCGGCGTCATTTTTGACGAGGCTGCCCGGAAAGCGGCCGAATGGATCGTTCGCTGCAGCTATGAAAAGCTGCCGATCCTTTTTCTTCAGGCTTCCCCCGGTTACATGGTGGGTTCGGAATCCGAACATCGCGGCATCGGCAAATACGGCGCGGACATGGTCCGGGCGGTGTCCTGCGCCCAGGTGCCCAAGATTCAGCTGGTCATAGGCCCGGACAACGGCGCGGCCAATTATGGCATGTGCGGCCGGGCGTATCGCCCAAATTTCCTGTTTGTCACCATGCGTTCCCGCACCTCAGTCATGAGCGGACGCGCGGCAGCCGGCGTGCTGCTCTCCATTGAGGAACGCAAGCGCGAGTCTGAAGGCAACCCCATGTCGAAAGAAGAAAAACAGGCGTTTCATGAAATGATGACTGAAAAATATGACGGCGAGGCTCATCCGTTTTTTTGCAGCGCACGGATTTTAAACGACCGGGTGATCAAATTTTATGAAATACGAAAGTGGCTTGAGATGGCCTTAGAAATCAGCCTTCTCAAACCCATCGGCGAGCCCGGATTCGGGAATGTGAGATTTTAATTGCGCCCTAAAACCCTTATTCAAAATAAGCTCCATGGATTTAATGATTCCATTGAGCTAAGCTAAACGCACCCAAAAGGAGAAAAAAATGTCAGATTTTTATATTTCCAAAAAGCAACTTGCAGGGAAAAAAGTCGAACTCAGCGATATTACCATCAGAGACGGCTTGCAATCTCTGGAAACCATCATTGATACAAACACGAAAGTCAAATATCTGGAAGGCCTGATCATAGCAGGATTTAAGCGTTTGGAAGTTACCAACTACGGTCATCCGAAATTTGTGCCTTTTTTCCCCGATGCCACGGAAGTAATAAAGCGACTGCTGAGCAGCAAAACCAAGGCACCAAACGGCAAAACCATCGGCGAAATGATGAAACGCAACGGCGGCGATGTTGAGCTTACAGCGGTTTCCATCCATGAAAGAGGCGCGGAGCGCGCCTTTAAAGACTTTGATGAAGGGCACGGCCCGGACCGCATACTTCAAATGACCTCAACTTGTCCGGAACACCAGAAAGCCAACTCGGGCAAGACCCATGATCAGTATTTCGCCATGACCGAACAGGTTATAAAAGCCGCCCATAGCCGGGGAATGGTGGTTAATGGCACCGTCAGCACCATATGGGGGAGTCCTTTTGAAAAATTCAATAAGCAATACAGCATGACGGAAAAGCTCAACTTTGCCATTGCCTTTGTAAAACGCTACCTGGATTGCGGTGCCGATGATATCGAACTCGCCGATCATGACGGCTCGGTTACTGATTATCACAAAGCCTACGAATTTTTTAGTCGTGTGCTTGATCCCAAAGAGATGGGCACTGGGCCGGACGGCCGCGATTATTCCGATCCCAAGCTTTACATTGCGCATTTCCACACCAAGAACATGGCCTCGGCCCTCAGGAATTCAGCAGCCGCTCTTAAGGCCGGAATTATTCGGTTTGAATCCTGTCTGTCGGGAATCGGCGGGCAGCCGGCCAACATGGTTGACGGAGTTGCCATTGAGGGACGCGAGGGCGATTATTACAGCGATCATTTTAACCATGGTCTGATTTCCACCGAGGACATGGTGACAATGTTTCATGAGATCGGGGTGGATACCGGAATCGATCAAGAGAGGCTGCTGGCCCTTGGGCGCGACTTTCGAGCAGAGGTGGTGGATACTTTTGCCGCCCGACAGAAAAAAATTAATCGACCGGCCATGCCCTGCCGCTCATTTATGCTGTTAAATGGACAATTGCCGGAGAGCGTTACTGAACTTTACAGAGCTTAGCCATTTTATAAAAAAGGAGCAAGCCATGTCCAAAATACTCTGGGAACCATCAGAAGATCGGATCAAACAGTCCAATATGCAACGGTTTATGCAGGCCATAAACCACAAGTATCATTTGGATATTAAAGATTACCGTAAGCTTTACCAATGGTCTGTTGATAACATTCCAGATTTCTGGGCTGTCCTGTGGGACTTTGCTGAAATCAAATATTCCCGTTCTTATGACCGGATTGTTGACAACACTGATAAAATGCCCGGCGCCAAATGGTTTGAAGGGGCCCGTCTTAATTTTGCCGAAAACCTGTTGAGATACCGGGATGATCATACGGCGCTGATTTTCAAAGGCGAGAGCAGACCGTCCGTCCGTATGACATACAGGCAGCTGTATGATGAAGTTGCCAGAGTGGCTGCATCGCTAAAAGCCTTGGGAATCAAGCCTGGTGAAAGAATCGTCGGGTTCATGCCCAACATGCCCCAGGCCATTATCGCCATGCTGGCCGCTGTCAGCATGGGCGCCACCTGGTCTTCCTGCTCCCCGGATTTCGGCATCAAGGGGGTCATGGATCGGTTCGGTCAGATCGAGCCGCGCGTTCTGTTCACCGCTGACGGATATCTTTTCAAGGGGAAGCCCATGGATTCTCTGGAGCGGATTTCGGGCATTGTCTCCCAGCTTCCATCGGTTGAAAAACTGGTGGTGGTTCCCTACGCCAATTCAAATCCGGATATTTCGTCCATACCCAGGGCTGTTCTGTTTGATGAATTCAAGTCCGCCCAGTCCGGACTTGACGTCGATTTTGCACAGCTTCCCGCGGATCATCCCCTTTATGTTATGTATTCATCCGGAACCACCGGGCTGCCCAAGTGCATGGTTCAGAGCGCTTCCGGCATATTGGTCAATCATTTAAAGGAACTGATTCTTCATACGGATTTAAAGCGGGAGGATGTGATTTTTTATTTCACCACCTGCGGGTGGATGATGTGGAACTGGCTCACGAGCTCTTTGGCTGTGGGCGCAACCCTGGTGCTTTATGACGGCAACCCTTTTCACCCGGATGAAGGCGCGCTATGGCAGATGGCCCAGGATGAGAAAATCACCGTTTTCGGCACCAGCGCCGGCTATATTGCGGCATTGAGAAACACCGGCCTGATTCCCAAAGAAAAATATGATTTAAGCGCTTTGAGGGCGCTGCTATCCACCGGATCACCGTTGTCTGAAGAGGGATTTGAGTTTGTTTATGACGCTATAAAGCCGGATATCCAGCTGGCTTCGATTTCCGGCGGCACGGATTTAAACGGATGTTTTGCATTGGGAAACCCAACCGCAAGAGTTTACATGGGTGAGCTTCAGTGCCGGGGGCTGGGCATGAAAGTGGAAGCTTATGATGAAAACGGCCAGCCGGTCATAGGCCGGCAGGGCGAACTTGTCTGCACTGCGCCGTTTCCATCCATGCCCATATATTTCTGGAATGATCCGGACGGGAAGAAGTACCACAGCGCCTATTTTGATGTCTATCCCAATATCTGGCGGCACGGCGATTATATTGAAATCAATGATCATGGCGGCGTGAAAATTTATGGACGTTCGGACGCCACCCTCAACCCTGGCGGCGTGCGCATCGGCACAGCGGAAATCTACCGCCAGGTGGAGCAGATGGAAGAAATAGCCGACAGCATCGTGATCGGTCAGGATTGGAAAAATGATGTCCGGGTTATTTTGTTTGTACAGATGGCGCAGGGATTTGAATTGACAGAACAGCTCAAGCAGAAGATACGGCAAAACATCCGGGCCAATGCCTCTCCGCGCCACGTTCCGGCAAAAATCATCGCTGTTCCTGAAATTCCCTATACATTGAACATGAAAAAAGTCGAACTGGCAGTGAAAAAAGTCATTCAGAACATACCGGTGTTGAATAAAGACGCCTTAAAGAATCCGGAAGCTTTGGATTATTATGCAGGCATCGCGGAACTCCAGACGGATTAAAAGTTTGTGAGACCCATCTCTGATGCGTCTCATAAATTTTTATAAATTACTCAAAGGCAAAATATGACCGATAATTCCAGCATATTTAAAAATTTATCCATAGAAGATCGCGTCAAATATGCGCTAAATCTTTTTCACCGGCAGATGATTCATTATGTTCTCTGGTTTACGGAAATCCGTCACCAGATGGGCCTGGATAAAGCCCTTGAGATGTTGACAACTGCCTCGGAGAAAAGTTTGAATCTTCAACTGAACCGCCTGTCCAAAACCCTTGGCTTTGAAATGAAAGACGGGCTTCCTGAACCCCTGATGAACCTGCCGGATAAATCCCTAAATGATCTTGTTGAAAGCCTTTCCGTCAACTGGCTGGGCAATGACGGGGTCTGGTTTCAGGCCGTGGAATTTGCGCATGGCATGAATGAGGCCAAGCGTTGCAATGATTCGGTGTGGGCCCAGTTTTCACCTGTGGAAGCCTGGTCCATCAAAAATTTTCTGGGTATGCCCCGGCATCCCGGACTTGACGGTCTTAAAAAGGCGCTCGCATACCGGCTTTACGCAAATATCAATCAGCAATCCATAGAATACGAAAGTCCGGACAGCTTTGTTTTCAAAATGAACGACTGCCGGGTACAGTCTGCCAGAAAACGAAAAGGAATGGCGGATTACCCTTGCAAGTCCGCCGGGCTGGTGGAGTATGCATATTTTGCCAGGGCCATTGATGACCGCATCCAGACAGAGTGCATCGGCTGCCCGCCGGATGTCCACCCGGAGGATTGGTTCTGCGCGTGGCGGTTTTTCATAAACCCTTAATTGCGATTGCAGAATTAACATTCGAAAATCAAAGCCGCGCGCGTAATCAAGAGGTGCGGTTGGATATCGAATAAAGGAGCTTCATGACCTATCAGGATATCATTTTTGACATTTCAGGCGGTATTGCCACATTGACCTTAAACCGAACGGATATCCGCAATGCCATTACCGGAAGCCGGATCATTGGCGAGATTGAAGATGTCTGCCGGATCGTCAATGCGGACATGACGATCAAAGTGATGATCATCACCGCCAAAGATCCCTCGTTTTCAGCTGGCGGCAATATCAAAGACATGGCGGACAAAAAAGGCATGTTTGCCGGCACGCCGGCCCAGGTCATGGAAAATTACCGGAAAAACATCCAGCGGATACCACTGGCGGTCCATGAAGTCGAAGTCCCGACCATTGCCGCGGTTAACGGCCCGGCCATTGGCGCCGGATGCGATTTGGCATTGATGTGCGATATGCGGATCGCCTCTGATAAGGCAAAATTCGGTGAAACGTTTCTTGCAGTGGGCCTGATTCCCGGTGACGGCGGCGCGTATTTTCTGCCACGGACTGTGGGCATGGCCAGAGCCTGTGAGCTTACATTTACCGCAGAGGTCATTGATGCTAAAACCGCATTGAATATCGGCCTGGTGAATGACATGGTTCCCCATGAAGCGTTGATGCAACGCGCTCAGGCGCTGGCTGAAAAAATCGCCTCCCAACCCGCTCAGGCGTTGAGGATGGCCAAGCGCCTTCTGTACATGGGTCAGAGCCTGACCCTGCGCCAGCTTCTGGAGCAATCCGCTTCCTACCAGGCGTTTTGCCACAGCACAAATGATCATATGGAAGCATTGTCTGCCATGTTTGAAAAGCGCAAGCCGGACTTTAGGGGGGAATAAAAAAAATATCGGGAATTTCGAATATCGAACAAGGAATTTCGAACCTGAGAAGTTGGGAAAAACTTTGATATTGCTTGTTCATTATTCTGCGGTTTTAAAAATAATCTAAAAGGTGGATTTCAAAAAAGGAGTATTATGAACCGACGCATAATCGACCTATCCATTGCCATAGAAGCAGGTCTGCCAAGCGATCCTGAAATGATGATCCCCAAGATTGATTACCTCACCCATGCCCAGGGCGCTGAGCAAATGGAACAATTTTTTCCGGGATTAAAAAAAGAACAACTTCCAAAATCCCTTGGCTGGGCGATAGAGTTCGTGCAGTTGACCACCCATTCCGGAACCCATCTGGATGCGCCTTTCCATTATCACCCTTTTATGGACAGAGATTTCCCGGCCCTGACCATCGACCAGATCCCCCTGGATTGGTGTTTTCAGGATGGGGTGGTGCTCGATTTCAGCCATAAAGGCGACGGGGAGGGCATCACCGCCGCGGATGTTTCAGGCAGACTGTCAGACATTGGCTATGAGTTAAAACCGTTAGATATTGTCCTGGTCCGAACGGGCGCGGACGTTTTTTGGGGGAAGCCGGAGTATATTTTCAAGGGCTGCGGAATGACGCGGGAATCAACATTGTATCTGCTGGAAAGGGGCGTCAAAGTTGTCGGGATTGACGCATGGTCATGGGATCGTCCTTTGCCGTATCTGGCGTTGGAATTCCAGAAGACCGGTGACCCATCGGTGATATGGGAGGCCCATTTCGCCGGAATTGAAAAAGGATACTGCCATATGGAGAAGATGGTAAATCTTGGCATGATTCCAAAGCCGTTTGGTTTTAAGGTGGCCTGTTTCCCGATAAAAATAAAGTCCGCTTCCGCCGGATGGACCAGGCCGGTTGCCATTATTGAAGATTGAAGGAAACGAGGGCCGGTATACTTGCTTGGCCGGCGTATCGGGATTGGGATTCTGGCCTGTTGAGAGGAGGTCTTATGCCAAAATTCATTTTAAACTGCGCGGTCACCGGCGCCATTCATACGCCTACCATGGCGCCCTATTTGCCGGTTAAACCCCGGGATATCGCCGCCCAGGCCATTGAAGCGGCTCATTCGGGCGCGTCCACGGTTCACGTGCACGCCCGGGATCCGCAAAACGGCATGCCCACGGGCAACACGGACATCATGGGCGAAATTGTATCCACCATCCATGCCAAATGCGATGTGGTGATCTGCATCACCACCGGCGGCGGCATGAACATGACAGTGGATGAACGCATAGCTGCCGTTCCTCTGTTTAAACCTGAGCTTGCGTCCTGTAACCTTGGATCAATGAATTTTGCTCTGTTCCCGGTCCTCGAAAAAATCAAGGAATGGAAATACGACTGGGAGGCACAGTATCTGGGGATGTCCAAGGATTTTATTTTCCGAAACACATTTGCAGATCTTGAGCGGATCATGAAGACCTTCAAGGAGAGCGGCACCAAACCGGAGTTTGAAGCTTATGACATCGGCCATCTTCACAATGCTCATTATTTTTACAGCCGGGGAGAGATTGAAAATCCTTTTTACGTTCAGTTCGTCACCGGGATTCTCGGCGGGATCGCATCAACAATTCCCCACCTGGTGCACATGAAGCAGACCGGAGTTGAATTGTTCGGAGACAATTTCATGTTTTCCACCATCGGCGCTGGCCGTCATGAACTGCCGCTGGCAACAACTTCTTTGTTTCTGGGCGGCGCTGCACGGGTGGGGCTTGAAGACAATCTGTGGCTGTCTCCCGGCGAGATGGCCACGTCCAACGCGGCCCTGGTGGAAAAGATGGTCCGCATTGCCAGAGAATTCGGCTATGAGCCCTATACCCCGGATGAAACAAGGAAAATATTAAAGCTCAAAGGCAGAGATAAAGTCAGTATGTAGACGGCTGAGGAGCTGGATGTCGCATCGTTGATGGCGTCCTGTTTTTCGAATACCCATGGATGGGCGGTGAAATGCAAGCCGGATACCGGTTTTTTGCGCTCAATTTCAATCAAGAATTGTTACCCGAAAAATCCCGAAAAGTTAGCCTTTATCGATGAATTCTTGACTCTTGCGGCAGGATTTGACATATATTTGAAGAATCCATTTCTTATTTATATTTTCTTAACCTTACAAATCATTGGAGGTATTTTATGGATAAAATCCTTCGCATCAAGATGGGGCCTCAGGGCGCTCCGTCATTTGTCATAGAAGAAATTGGAAAATATGCCGGCTTGGGCGGCCGGGCATTGACATCGGCCATTGTCGCAGCGGAAGTGCCTCCCACATGCCATCCCCTGAGTGAAGACAACAAGCTGGTCATTGCCCCGGGTTTGCTCAGCGGTTCGGCTGCTTCCATGTCCGGCCGTATATCTGTTGGGTGCAAGAGCCCGCTCACCGGCGGCATCAAGGAAGCCAATGCCGGCGGCCAGGGCGCCCAGGTGTTGGCCCGCATGGGATATGCGGCGATTGTCCTTGAAGGAAAACCAAAGACCGAAGATCTCTATAAAATCTTCATCAATAAAGACGGGATCCAGATTGACGTCGACAACAGCCTTAAGATGAAGGGCAATTATGACACGGTCGATCAGCTTAAAAAGCAATATGGCGAAAAAGCCACCTATGTCACCATCGGCCAGGCCGGTGAGATGAAGCTGGGTGCCGCGTCCATCGCGTTTACGGATGTGGAACTCCGTCCCACGCGTCATGCCGGCCGGGGTGGTGTTGGCGCGGTCATGGGATCAAAAGGGGTCAAGGCCATTATTTTGGATGATTCGGGAATGAAAATGCGATCGCCCAAAGACCCGGAAAAATTCAAGGCGGCCAATAAGATTTTTGTTGAAGGGTTGCGCAAGCATCCGGTCACAGGCCAGGGCCTTCCGGCCTATGGCACCAATGTATTGACCAATGTGCTCAATGAAGCCGGTGGTTTCCCGACCTATAATTTTAAGGAAGGACGTTTTCCAGGAGCCTCCCGGATCAGCGGCGAAGCGCTGGCAGAAACCGAAAAAGCAAGGGGCGGAGATCCCACGCACGGATGCCACCGGGGATGTGTCATCCGCTGTTCCGGAATATATATGGATAAAGACGGGCAGTATTTGACCAAACAGCCGGAATATGAAACCGTCTGGTCCCACGGCGGGAATTGCGGCATAGATGATCTCGACGCTATTGCCATGATGGATCGGCTGGATGATGATTATGGATTGGACACCATTGAAATGGGCGCTACGATCGGGGTTGCCATGGAAGCAGGCCTGGCTAAATTCGGAGATGCTGCCGCTGCAATCAACCTTGTGAAAGAGGTTGGAAAAGGCTCGCCCCTGGGGCGCATTTTGGGAAGCGGCGCCGGAATAACCGGGAAAGTGTTCGGCGTGGAGCGCGTGCCGGTGGTTAAAAATCAGGCCATGCCGGCTTATGACCCCCGCGCGGTCCAGGGCATCGGCGTGACCTACGCCACCACTACCCAGGGCGCTGACCATACCGCAGGGTATGCGGTGACTGCCAATATCCTTGGCGTCGGCGGTACGGTGAATCCCTTGAAACCCGAAGGCCAGATCGAGCTTTCCCGAAACCTTCAGATTGCCACTGCCGCCATTGATTCCACCGGCATGTGTCTGTTTATCGCCTTTGCCATATTGGACCAGCCTGAAACATTTAACGCCCTGGTGGACATGATCAATGCTTTTTATGGCTTGAATATGACCGGCGATGATGTGGCCGAACTCGGCAAAAAGATTTTAAGGATGGAAAGGGATTTCAACCAGCGGGCCGGTTTTACCCAAAAAGACGACCGGCTGCCCGATTATTTCAAAAAAGAAATATTCCCTCCCCATAATGTTGTCTTTGAGGTGACCGACGAAGAATTGGACAAAGTGTATAATTTCTGATTTCAAATGAAGGTTGCCGTAAGTGTTGAATCAGGCCGGATCGGTGTATTCTTTGAACTTCTGTCGACAGGCGTTCATGTGAAAACACCGACCGGTGTGACTCTCAGGGATTTTTTATGCGCCGGACTGGAGATTGATCCCGACTATCTGGATCAAAAAATCCAGACGATTTTTCTCAACGGAAAAGCGCTTGATGATATTGATGGCGCTGAGCTGACGGATGGTTCAGTTGTGGCGCTTTCAGGCGCCATGCCGGGGCTTGCGGGCGCTGTTTTCAGAAGAGGCGGCGTCTATGCGTCTTTTCGGTCCAATATCGCGTCCGCCTCAAAGCATTTCAAGGGCATTGCCGGTGAGGGAACCGTTTTATTGAAGCTTTTCAATCAGGCGGCGGCTGATCTGGGGCCTTTATTTCTCAAAAAAGGCGTCCGCGTCAAGGGCGGCACATTGTCCGAGTTTTTCAAACACAACCGGGAAAAATTTGAAAATATGCGCGCCTTGATTGAGGTGGAAGGCAAAAAATATTCCTTTCAGGAATTTTTGGAAACGGATATTTTTTCAGATGAAGCATTTCTGACCGTTGAATCAATCTGACAGGCTATCCGCCGCCGATGGGCGGGAAAAGACCCAAGCGGTCGCCGTCTTTGAGCGTTTCGGCATCCCTGGCATGAATACCGTTTAAAAAAATAAGTTTGACATCCTCCCGCGGGATTTCAATCCGGCTGATGACGTCCATGATGGAAGTCCCATGACTGATCTCCATCACAACTGTTTTATCCAAACTCCCTGCAGGCAGATATTTAGCCAGGCTGGCAAAAAGATGAATTTCGATTTTCATTGCATACATCCCGGTTGAATCCTCTGATTTGACACGGATTATATCCTTCACAAAGGAGGATGAAAAGAAAAAAATGAGACCGGACCTTCGTGTTGAAATCCATTCCCGAATTTCTTCGGCTTGCCGATTGCTGAGAGATTCGTCCGGCAGGGAAACCAGCGTCTTAAAGGAAAACCCCGCACAAACACTGGCCGAGGAGTATCAGCTTCATTTGAGAGAAATATATATCGAAGCCCTTCTGCTCGGCATCTGGCCTCATCGATACATTCGTAACACCCAATCCGTAAACATTGAGGACCAGCTTAAACTGGCCCGCTCCCGTGTCGCGGTCATCGGCGCCGGCGGATTGGGCGGACAGATCATTCTTCTTCTTGCTCGGATGGGCATTGGTTCTCTGGTGATTGTGGACCCTGACAAATTCGATGAGACCAATCTGAATCGCCAGGCTTTCGCTTTTGACCGTACGATCAACATGCCTAAAGCAGAAGCTGCAAAGAAGGAATTGGAATCCGTCAATCCGTCGGTTGAAGTCATTGCAGTTGTCGATGCATTTACTCATCAAAATGCGCCCGATTTGTTTGCAGGCGCGGATGTCATCGCAGACGCCCTCGACAATATGCCGAACCGCCTGCTGTTGCAGGCAGAGGCTGAGAAATGCAATATCCCGCTGGTGCACGGGACCGTGGCGGGATTTGACGGGCAGGTGATGACCGTTTGCCCCGGAGACAGGAGCCTTGATATGATATATGGCGGCGGCAGCGAGTCATCAGGCGCCGGCGCTGAATCCCTTCTCGGCGTACCCGCGGTGACTCCTTCGATTATCGGATCACTGCAGGTCATGGAGATATTGAAAATTCTCTTAAACCGCGGGCAGCTGCTCCAAAAGCGGATGATATACGCGGAACTTGAATCCGGGAAGTTTATAAAATTAAATATGCCGGAAAAACCCGATGAGACAGATGGATCAGCAGCCGGGAGGTGAGGGCGATGCATGGCAACCGAAAAAAAGGTTTCTATAATCTTAACTTGTTTGACGGAATTTCAGATGAAATTATAACAGACAGAATGATACGTATAATCGGCGACCGGATTGCGGGCATGGAAGATTTGTCTCAAAAAACAAACTTTCCGGACTATGAGTGGACTGATCTGAAGGGATATACGCTGATGCCCGGATTGATCGACGCGCATATTCACATCACCGTTCCTTTTATTTTTAAAGTCACTTTGAACGCGCTGCGGCAAATGAACGCCCAGTTGACGAAAAATTTTTATAATTGCATCAAATACGGCGTCACCACCGTGCGGGACATGGGCGCCTTTCCCAAGAAAATCAACCAGTGGCGCAAAAAAATCGATTCTGGAAAAGTCATTGGGCCGAGAATAGTTCCGTCTCACTCATTTATCACCAGTAAAAACGGCGTTCCTGAAATGGCGCCCGCATTAAATTTTGTCGAAGCGATGATCACCGGCGGGCAGTTTGTGGAACGATTGGAAACACCGGATCAGGTAGACCGTGTCGCCAACCGGCTGGTCAACCAGGGTGCAAGATGGCTGAAAACACAGTATTCCGAAGAATCATTTTTGTTTCACGGCAGACTCATCAACCTTTCGGACCAATGTTTTCAAAAACTCCGGAGTGTGGCGAATTTAAGAAAAGTAGGGATGGCCATGCACCATACGGAGATCGCCGGTTTCAAAAAAGGCGTCCAGATAGGCGTGGACACCCTCGAGCATTGCGCGACCGGTGATTTGGATGGGGCTGACATTGATTCATTTGTTGATAAACGAATGGCCATCGTCCCCACCTTGAAGGTTTTAGGGGATTCGTTTGACATTGAGATGTTGCGTGATTGGCTGAACGTTGTTGGAGATCAGGACTTTATGCCGGAACCGCTCCGCCAGTCAAAGGGGGAGATTGACAGGCTATTTCGAAAGCCTTACCCTCCGGCTGATTTTAAGGAAAAATTTTATCCGGATATTGAATTTTTCAAAAGAGGATATCCGGTGGCCATGAGAAATGTCGAGAAGATGAAAAAGGCCGGCGCGCGGATCGGCGTCGGCACGGACACCTGCGGAACAGGATTGAGTTTTTTTGGTTTTTATTTCAGGGAGCTTGAACATCTGACCCAGGCGGGTTATACAAACGCTGAAGCACTCAAGGCGGCGACATCCATAAATGCCTGCATTATCGGCATGTCCGATGACGTCGGCTCAGTAGAACCAAAAAAATTCGCAGATTTTATTGTGGTGGAAGGCGATCCGTTGAAGGATATTCGCGCATTGCAAAATATCCGCTATGTGGTTAAAGGCGGAGATATATTGATAGATTTGTCCAGAAAAAAATATTCAACTTAAAAGATCGACAGGAGGAGAAATGCTCAAAACAAAAGTGACGGAAATGCTCGGGATCGAATACCCCATCATCGGCGGTGCCATGATGTGGATATCCACTGCCGAATATGTGGCGGCCATGTCGGAGGCGGGCGGGATGGGGATCATGGCCTCGGCCAACTACAAGTCAAAGGAAGCGTTCGACAAAGCCATCGGCAGCATGAAACATCTGACAAAAAAGCCCTACGGCGTCAACATCAATTTGTTCCCCGCTATGACCCAGATTGACAACAATGAATACATCGACGTCATGGCGGATCACGGGTTGAAAATTGTTGAAACCTCCGGCCATCATGCGCCTGAAAATCTGGTGGGGCGATTCAAAGATCTCGGCATGACGTGGATTCACAAATGCGTAGGCGCGCGTTACGCTCAAAAAGTTGAAGCCATGGGCGCGGACATCGTAACGGTGGTGGGATATGAAAACGGCGGTGCCACCGGCCGTCTGGATCTCGGGACCCTGGTACTGATTCCAATTGTGGTGGATGCGGTGAAACTGCCGGTGATCGGAGGGGGCGGCGTGTCGGACGGCAGGGGGCTTGCGGCAGTATTGTCTTTGGGCGCCCAGGCTGCCATCATGGGAACCCGGCTGCTGGCCACCAGGGAAGCGCCCATTCATGACAAAATCAAACAGGCGCTGGTGAACGCCTCTGAACTGGATACCATGCTGATCATGCGGTCATTAAACGCCACGCACCGGGTATTGGCCAATCAGGCGGCCAAAAAGTGCCTTGAGCTCGAAGACAGCAAAGCTGAATTCATGCAGATCTACGAAGTGATCAAGGGTGAAAACGCCAAAAAAATGTATGATGAAGGGGATGTCAATGCAGGCATTCTTGCATGCGGCCAGGGTATTGGCCTGGTGCATGACATCCCGACGCTGAAAGATCTTTTTAAACGGATATCTGATGAGGCCAAGTCAATGATCACCCGCCTGGCATCATGAACTTTCGGGATTAAGACGCCACGGAAATGTATATATAATTCAGGGGCAAGCCCCCGTGTTTGCTCTTGCTCATAAATATCTGGATTCGCCGATGTTTTATAAAAGAAACACAGATTCATATATTAATCCGATAGCCGGCGTTCGTCAGAAAACACTGGTTTTCGGCGGGAACACCCTGATGACCGAGTTTCTGCTTGATGGCGGCAGCCGTCTTCCATTGCACAGCCACCCCCATGAACAGACCGGATATCTGGTGCAAGGAAGACTCAAAATGATGATCGGTGATGAGACGTTTCTGGCCGAGCCTGGCGATGGCTGGAGCATTCCGGGCAATACGCTTCATGGCGCAGAGGCGCTTCAGGATTCCGTGGCCATTGAAGTCTTCTCGCCGGTCAGGATTGAATATCTTCCGGAAAATCTAATTCATAACGGATCATGACCTGTTTAACCATAAGATTAGGAGTGAATGGATGCAGATTTTAATTCTCTATTTTTCAAAAGGAGGCAACACAAGACGTCTGGCGGAGCATATTGCCGAAGGCGTTAATTCTTCCGTCGGCGCCAAAGCTCTCTTAAAAAGCACGGAACAGGTGACAAAAGAGGACTTTGTTAATTCCGCGGGCATTATCGCCGGCTCTCCGGTGTATTTCGGGGTCATGGCGGCGGAACTTAAGAAAATCTTTGATGACTATGTGGGAATCAGAAAAAAGATGGAGGGAAAGGTCGGTGCGGCTTTTGCCACATCCGGAGACCCCACCGGCGGCAAGGAGACCACCATGATGTCGATCATCCAGTGCATGCTGATTTACGGCATGGTGATCGTGGGCGACCCCATGTCGGCCACGGGCCATTTCGGCACCGCATGCGTCGGGGTGCCGGATGCGGATGCCTCGTCCAACGCGAAAAAACTCGGGCAAAGGGTGGCGGAAATCGCGAATAAATTGAAACAGCCATAAAAGGAGATGGGGATATGAAAATTGTAATTGAAAAACCCGATAAAAAAACTCTGGAAACAAAAGGGGTCTTTTCCTGGCCGATCTGGGAGAAGGAAGTCTCTAAATTTGACTGGTACTATGATTTTTCGGAAGAATGCTATCTTTTAAAGGGGAAAGTGGTGGTGGAGACACCGGACGGTAAAAAATTTACATTCGGCGCAGGGGATTACGTGACATTTCCCAAAGGCCTTTCCTGTATCTGGGAGGTCCAGGAACCGGTGAAAAAGCATTATAATTTTAAATGAAAATAACATTTAATTCGTAATCCAATAAACCGGATATGTCCGGAGCGGGAGTATCCCCGCTCCTGGAGTTTCTAAAATGAGATTCGAACAAGCAAAAACATTTATGGCCGCAGCTCTGATTTTGAACTGTATGTCTTTCATATTGAGTATAAATTTATTGTTTGCCCAGCCGGATGAGAATCAGCAGGAGATACAATATGCCAAACTCAGGGAAGCCATGGTTCGTGATCAGATTGAAGCCAGGGGTGTTGAGGACCGGGCGGTGTTAGCAGCCCTTAAGAAAGTCAAACGCCATCTCTTTGTTCCGGAGCCCCAGCGACAAATGGCTTATTCGGACCAACCCCTTCCCATCGGCGAAGGCCAGACCATATCCCAGCCCTATATCGTGGCGTTTATGACCGAAGCTTTGAGCTTGAAGAAGACGGACAAAGTCCTTGAAATCGGCACCGGGTCGGGCTATCAGGCGGCGGTCCTTGCCGAGCTTTGTGATACCGTTTACAGCATTGAAATAATCGACCCGCTTGGGAAGCGGGCAGAAACAGTTTTAAAGATCCAGGGATACACCAATGTCCATGTAAAAACAGGCGACGGGTACAAGGGATGGCTGGAACACGCGCCCTATGACGCTGTCATCGTCACCTGCTCCCCGTCCCATGTGCCCCGGCCCCTGCAGGATCAACTGGCCGAGGGCGGCCGCATGATCATTCCCGTAGGTGAATATCCGGACCAGGAACTGATCCTTCTGAAAAAGAAAGGCGGTGAATTGACCCGTCAGGCCATCCTCCCGGTTCTCTTCGTGCCCATGATGGATGAAGAAGGGAAGAAGTATTAGTAGGGTCAAGTCTCCTCTTGACTCTTTTATACAGGAAGATAAGAAGTTAGTATGTCACGACCATTAAGAATCGAATATCCCGGCGCATGGTATCACGTGATGAACCGGGGCCGGAGAGCCGAGAAGATATTCTTTGATCAAGAAGATTACGCCATGTTTATAGAGCTTCTCAAGGAGGCGTCGTCTGCTTGGAACATCCGTATTTGCGCCTATTGCCTGATGCCGAACCATTATCATCTTTTGATTCAGACGCCGGAAGGAAACATTTCCAGAAGCATGCGCCACATCAACGGCATTTATACCCAGCGGTATAACCGGCGTCACGGTTGCGATGGCCAGCTGCTGCGGGGAAGATATAAATCAATTCTTGTCAGCGAAGACAGCTATCTGCTGCAGCTGGTGCGATATATTCATCGGAATCCGGTTGAGGCGGGAATTGAGGCAAATCCCTATGATTATTCATGGAGCAGCCATCGGGGTTATTTGTCGGCTTCCCCCAAATGGGACTGGCTATACAAGGAAGTTATCCTTTCAATGTTATGCAAAGACGAATCGGAGCGGGTGAAGAGATACCGGGCGTTTGTCGGGACTGATGCCGATGAAAAGGTATCGAACATCATTAAAGGGAAAAAATGGCCGGCGGTATTGGGAGATCAGAAATTTACGGAATGGGTGAAGGAACGGTTTTACGGGTCCAAATTTCATAGAGAAATCGCCCAGGCCAGGGAACTTGCTCCGGAAGCGGATAAGATTATCAATGTCGTCTGCAATTTCTACAGCGTCCTGACTGAGGATATATATAAGGTCAAAAGAGGGGAATTCAATGAGCCTCGCAATGTGTCGATTTTTCTGATGCGGAAGTTGAGAAGGGAACCCCTGAAAAAAATCGGGGATCGTTTTCAAATGGTGAAAGACAGCTCGGTCAGCAGCGTAATCGAGCGGCTTAAAAATAAGATGCGAACGGATCGAAAGCTCAAAGAACGTGTTGAGAAATTGCATTGTGTAATCAGAAAGAGCCAAGAGGAAATTTGACCCTTTCTCATCTTAATCCCTTTCCTGTTTATCATACATCTTAATTTTTTCTTCCTTGCCTTGATATTATTTTATTGACAAGCAGCTACCACAATGTGGTACTTTTTTTAAAAACATTAATTTGTTTAGAACCGATTCAACACTCATAAAAAAAAAGAATAAGAAAGGCTGTAGTATGTTCAGAAAATATTTTGGTGTATATCTGATGGCATATGTTCCCCTTTTTGTTTGTATTGGCATTTTTATACAAGCGGTTCTTCCATCGCCTGCAGCAGCGGGGTGAGGCAATCCAGAGCTGACCGTGAATGTCAGCCCCAGTGGCAGCGGTAGCATCACGTCTTCTGATTGGTCAGGTAACCCGACCTCGTATCCTGCTGTCTATACCTGCAGCCAGACATATTCATTAACCGCTGTTCACAAGTCCGGGTATGTCTTTGACCGGTGGGGAGGTTCTTTCAGCGGAACTTCGAATCCTCTGTCCGTGAGTGTTGCCGACGGCCCTAAATCCGTGACGGCTTATTTTAAATTAAATGACGGCGACGGCGACGGATACAGCGTCAATGAAGGCGACTGCGATGATCAGGATCCCGACGTTCATCCGGGCGCTGTCGAAATATGCGGCGACAACAAGGATAATAACTGCAATGGCGCCATTGATGAAGGATGTTCACAAACCATTTCCCCCCCTTCATCTGCTGCTGTTAAGCCAAAATCGTCAACCCAGATCGCTCTTGGGTGGAAGGATAACTCCAATAATGAAACCGGATTTATCGTGGAGAAAAAAAAGGGGAATTGCGATTCTGCGACCGCCTGGACGCAGGTCACGACAAAATCTTCCAACGCCGCCACCCATACGGTTTCAGGTCTGACCCCGGACACCGCTTATGCATTTCGGGTCAGGGCATATAATGATTCCGAGGAATCCGCCTCTTCAAATTGCGCGGCGGCCAAAACAGCAAAAACCGGCACCCCGCCCGCGCCGACAAACTTGAAGGCGACATCGGCATCATCCACAACCGTGAATTTGAGCTGGCAGGACAATTCCGCAGAAAACGGGTTCAAGATCTACAGGAAAATCGGAACAGGCGCATGGACGCTTCTGAAAACCACCGGTGCTGAAGTGAAAAGCTTCAAAGACACTGCTGCCGAAAATAATACTCTAAATAAAACTTACTCTTATTATGTTGCCGCTTTCAATGATTCCGGGAATTCTCCATCCACAAACATGGCTACTGTCCCCTATCAGCCACTGAATCTGACAGTCTCACAGAGCGCGGGTTCAGGCTCCGTTCAATTGACATGGACAGACAAGAGCGCCAATGAAACCGGATATGAAATATGGCGGAAATCAGGGGATTGTTCATCCACGGCCGACTGGGTCAAAGTCGCTTCAGCGGCCGCCAATAAAAACAGCTGGACGGACACCAGCTGCAACCCCGACATCACTTATGCCTATAAAATCAGGGCGTACAAAAAATCCGGTTCCGTTCTTCCGGGGTATGGATATTCCGCGTGGAGTCCGTGCAAATCCGCGACAGCGCCATGATAGCAGGATTGAGTCAATCCGCTTTATTTAACACGATGGCGGTGCGGGTCGGCAGGTAGAGGCTCAATATATGATTTTGATTGTCGACCGTCCGGGTGAAATGGATCTGATAGGGCGCTACGCGGTTGTGCCCGCCGTAGACAACGTCGTCTGAGTTCAGGATCATCTGATATTTCCCTGCCGGGGCAGGGATGCGGTAATCCGCATAGGATTCAGAAGAATGGAAATTAAAGGCAAATATTAACGATGACCTTTTGAACGCGATAATTTTGTTCCCTGAATGTTCATGAAGCAATTCCGGAAGCTGTTCGCCCAAAAGGCCGAATTCTTTTGTCAGCACGATCATGTCCCGGTCAAACCTGGCGAGAAACCGGTATTTGAGGTTGGGGTCATCCGCCAGGCGCCATTGCCGGAGGGCGAATTGATAACTCCAGCCGTTTCCCTCCCGGGGAAAGTCGATCCATTCCGGATGCCCGAATTCATTCCCCATGAAGTTTAAATATCCATGCCCGGCGGTGGCCAGCGTGATCAGCCGGATGATCTTGTGAAGGGCCATCCCGCGATCAACGCGCAGGTTTTTGTCGCCTGCGCACATATGGTCGTATATCTCACCGCCGACCATCCGGAAAATCAGCGTTTGATCCCCGACCAGGGCCTGGTCGTGGGATTCCGCGTAGCTGATTGACTTTTCATCCGCCCGCCGGTTGTTCAACTCAAACCATAAATGGCCAAGGCGCCAGTCTTCATCCGGAGTTTCCTTGGTCAGCTTAATCCAGTAATCGGGGATACCCATGGCGAAGCGGTAGTCAAACCCAAATCCCCCTCGGGCTTCAGGAAGCGCGAGTCCCGGCATGCCGCTGATGTCTTCGGCGATGGTCATGGCGTCGGGGCGCAGTGAATGGATAACCTTATTGGCAAGGGCCAGATAAACCAGCGCGTCCTCGTCAACGTTTTCTTTGAAATAATCATCGTATCCGGTGAAAATTTTTTCCAGTCCGTGATCCAGGTAAAGCATGCTGGTGATGCCGTCAAATCTGAACCCGTCCACATGATATTCATCCAGCCAGAAGCGGCAGTTGGAAAGCAGGAAATGAAGCACCTGGATTTTGCCGTAGTCAAAGCATCGGGAATCCCATGCCCGGTGATTCCCGCGCGTGCCGCCATGGAAATATTGATGAAGCGTGCCGTCAAAACGGCTCAATCCTTCCACCTCGTTGCTGACGGCATGGGAATGTATCAGGTCCATGACAACGGCGATGCCGGCGCCGTGCGCGTCATCAATAAGCGCTTTTAATTCATCGGGAGTGCCGAATCTCGATGATGCGGCGAAAAAACTCGATACATGATAGCCGAAGGACGCATAATAAGGATGCTCCTGGATTGCCATGAGCTGGATGGTGTTGTAGCCGGACCGGACGATGCGGGGAAGAATGTTTTTTCGGAATTCTTCATACGTGCCGATGCCTTCTTTTTCCTGGGCCATACCCACATGCGCTTCATATATCAGAACGCCGTCTGTTTTTGACGTGAAATGAGGATGCCGCCAGTGGTAAGGGGTTTCCGGCGCCCATACCTGGGCATTGAAAATCAGCGTGCCGGGGTCCTGAACCACCCGCCGGGCATAGGCCGGAATCCGGTCACCGCTTCCGCCCGGCCAGTAAATCCTCAGCCGGTATAAATCCAAATGATTGAGAAAAGATTTCGGCAGAAGGATCTCCCAGACGCCGGCGGCATTGATAGGCTTGAGCTTGAGTTCGGATTTCTCCTCCCATCCGCTGCGGCTGCTGATGATGTAAACTGATTCCGCATTGGGCGCCCATTCCCTGAATACCCAGTGATCCGACTTGAGGTGCAGGCCGAAATATTCATGGCCGGATGCAAATTCAGCCAGGGGGATCTTGCCGTCGGTTAGGCGGTGCGCTGTCTCATCAATTCTGATCAGGCGACGGCGAAGAGCCGGTTCATGGGGCCCCAGCAGAGGGTCTTTTTCGACAAGCTGTGTGACGATTCTTTTTATATGATGAAAGTACGCGTTCGGGTTTGCCATTTGATTTAGATCATGCGCAAAAAAAGCGTTTCCTTAAGACAGCAGTGGCCGTTGAAGCATCTTTTCATAGAGATCCATGTAATGCCGGGCGGTCACGTCATGATTGAATGTTTTCTCCGCATGAATCATGATCCGTTTAATCTGTTCCTCTTTTTTTTCCGCCGGGAGATTATAGAAATTCATTGCCTGCTGAATGGCCCAGAAAAGACCGTTGGCATCATATGTTTCAAATATAAACCCATTGCCGGTGTTCGCCTCAGGGTTCAGATGTGTAATGGTGTCGTGAATGCCGCCGGTGTCCCGTGCAACCGGCAGTGATCCGTAAATCGCCGCAATTAACTGAGACAAGCCGCACGGTTCAAATAAAGACGGCATCAAAATGAAATCCGAACCTGCGTAAGCGATCCGGGAAAGGGTCTCATCAAAATCGCAGATGGCGACGCGCTCATGAATACTATGAAAGTTGACGATATCCTTGAAATGACGCTTGAAGCCGCCGTTTGCGACAAATACAATCTGAAAATTCTGATTCCAGTATCTATGAACCACTCCATAGAGAATGTCCGCCAGCAGCTGGCATCCCTTCTGAATGTTATCCACACGGGACGGCCAGAAGAAAAGCGGCGCATGGTCGTCCGCGATCAGTCCCAATTTTTTCTGCAGATATCTTTTATTATAGAGTTTGCCGACACGGTGGTCCAGATATCCGTACTGTCTTACCAGCGCATTGTCTGTCATAGGGTTTAAACTCGGATCCGGGGCGTTTAAAATCCCTGCCGCGCAATCTGCGTAATACTTATTGGACAATTCCCTGCGCAGGTCGGGGGAAACGAAATCATGATATCCGTCGACAATTTCCTTTAAAAACGTCGGGCTAACCGTATTGACATAATGGGCAGCGAATACACCGCTGGTTATAAAATCAACCAGATTCGTTTCCCGGGTGGATTCGTATTCAACGGCCATATTCTCATAGAACAAATGATCCCAGAAATATGCCGCATCGATTCCCCGATCCTCTATCTGTGAAAGTGTTGTTTTCACCGTGTGGATGTTGTGAATGGTAAAAAGGCAGGGGATCTCCATCCGCCTGGACATGGCGGGTATCAGGGCGGTCATCCAGTCGTTGCAATGGATCAGGTCGGGCTTGACCCAGGGAACGATATGGTTGATGACCTCCCGCTGAAATGCCAGGGAGACATGCATATTTTCAAGCCCATGGCTTGAATAGACATTCGGGAGATAAAAAAAAGCGCGGTCTTCGGCCAGATGAATCCGGTCGTTGGGCATCCTGCTTCGGATCATCTGACGCTGTTTACGGAGGATGGGGTCCATCTGGCTGTCGAACATCAGCCGGTAGTCCGGCAGGGCCACATGAACATCGGCCCCAAGGTCAAACAGCGAGCTGATCAACGCAGCGGATACATCCGCAAGGCCGCCGGCTTTTGCCGTCATGCTGTGCGCCCAGTCTCCCATCCCCTGGGGGAGATAGGTGGTCTCAGGGGTCACAATCAGTATTCTGGGATTTTTTTTATTTTGATTCACTCTTGCTCAGCCATTTCAAAATTTAATTAAATCGAATCAATATTCGTAATTCATCATTCCTTATTCGTGCTTGATATTTAATCACGCCCATGTGATCAGTCCCGGCGCGAACTTCAGAAGGGTGTCTCCTTTGGGGATGACGCGCGCCGTTAATCCGTATCGTCCGGAAACCGAGCATTTTAAAGTGCATCCATACACAAAATTCCCATTATCATGTTTTTCGACAAGCTGCATGGCCTGAGCGTTGACCGTATTGAGCTCATCCACGGTTTTTGTCTGTCCATAACAAAGCTCCACTTCCACTTCATCCGGCGTGAGGTTCCCCAGAAATACTGAAACGGTGACATTGAAGCGATCTCCCACGCGGAAAGGACCATCCATATTTCTAAGCGGATGCGCGATGCGGATGTTCTTCCATTCATTTTTCAGACGTTCGTGAAGCGCCTTGAGGTTTTTCGCCTCTTGCGCGTCGTTGCTGAGCAGCCGGTCATGGCTCAGCGAAGCAGGGATGTAACATGTTTCAACATATCGACCCACCATACCGTGGGCGCAGAAGAGCCTGAACGCCATTTTCATGGACGCTTTCATCATCTTGATCCACCGGTCGGGCGTGTCGCCGTTTTTCCGGTCGTAGAAGCAGGGGATCACCTCGTTTTCAAGCACGTTATAAAGCGCCTGACTCTCCACATCATCCTGATATTCGAAATCATGAAAGTCTTCACCATTTCCGATTTTCCAGCCGGTTTCTTCAGAATATCCCTCGCACCACCATCCATCCAGAACGCTTACGTTCAGCACGCCGTTTGCGGCTGCTTTGATGCCGGACGTGCCGCATGCTTCATAGGGACGCCGGGGGGTGTTGAGCCAGATGTCGCATCCCTGAATCAAATGCCGGGCGATATAGGGGTCATAGTCTTCAAGAAATATGACCCGGTGACGGACTTTTTCTCTGCGCGCAAATTCAATTAATTTCTGGATGACCTCCTTGCCCTCATTGTCCCTGGGATGGGCTTTGCCCGCAATAATCAGCTGTACCGGGAAATCCCTCGAAGTGAGGATGGCTTCAAACCGGGCCGGGTCCCGCAGCATCAGATACGCCCGTTTATAAGTGGCAAAGCGTCTTGCAAATCCAATCGTTAGGGCGTCATGGTCCAGGGCGGAAGCAGCGCCTTCCATGATGGACTTTGGGGCGTTGCGCCTTCCGTACTGCTGAACCATGAGGGAGCGGCAGGTGCGAATCAGTCTGGCCCGCGTCATTTCATGCGCCCGCCAGAGCTCTTCGTCGTAAATATCGTCGATGCGATTGAAAAGATTTCCCGTCTTCCATGTCATGTTGGACCAGTTGGGCGCCAGATAACGTTCAAACAGCATGGAATTTTCAATGGATATCCAGGATGGGATGTGCACCCCGTTGGTGATATGGCGGATGGGAATTTCATCAACCGGACGGTTCGGCCAGACATTGATCCACATTTTTCGGGCCACTTCGCCGTGCAGGCGGCTGACGCCGTTGCAATACTGGGCCATTCTCAATCCAAGTCCGAACATGGAAAAAGGGGCAAGGCTGTTGTTCTTGTCGATCTGCCCCCAGGATATGATTTCTTCAACCGGCACCTGAAATTCATGGGCGTAATAGTCGAGGTAGGGCCTTACGAGATCCAATGAAAATTCATCATGTCCGGCAGCCACCGGCGTGTGTGTGGTAAAGACGGTAGTCCTGGGAATGATTTCCAGGGCGGTTTTCAGGTCTATGTTGTTTCTCCGCATGGTCTGGAGAAGCCATTCAATCACGGCAAACGAGCAGTGCAGGGCCCGCATGCCGCCGATTCCCAGGATAATTTCCTGGGCCAGTCGGATTTTTCCGTCTGAAGCATATAGTCTTGAGGTGAGGTTTCGTTTTTCCGGTGAATTTTCCCGCACATTGGTATCTAATAGGAAAAGCGGGACCCGGCCCACCATGATTTTATATACCTGGGCGAAAATATACCCGTCGGGTCCGGAGATGGAAATGTATACCGGATTTCCCTTTGTGTCCAAAGCCCGTTCTATGGGAAGCTGATAGAGGTCGGTTTCCGGATATTCTTCCTGCTGCCATCCATTCTGGTCCAGGTACTGATGAAAATATCCCCTGCGATACATGAGCCCGATGGCGACAATCGGTTCATCACGGTCTGAAGCGGATTTCAGGTGGTCTCCGGCAAGCATGCCCAGGCCGCCGGCAAATAAGGGGAGGCTTTCATGGATACCGTATTCCATGGAAAAGTATGCCACCTTGCCGTAAGATTCAATGCCTGGCGAGGTTTCAGACTGTTCAACGGCTAACTCGAAAAGCTTTTTCACGCGTTGAAGATGAGACATATAGCTCTCATCATGCATGATGTTTTCCAATTGTTTCTGGGAAATGAGGGTAAAAAACTGGATCGGATTCCGGCCGGATTTGCTCCAGAGCTTCGGATCGATGCGCCTCAGCAGCTCAATGGCGTCCAAGTTCCACGTCCACCATAGATTCCTGACCATTTTTTCGGCAAAAGCCAGCGCTTCAGGAACTTTAGGGTATACTTGAAATGTTTGAATATGGGTCATGAGCTATCAGCCTTTCTTTATGACAACGACGGAATTGTCACTGCCGGCATATCCGCTGGGGACGTATTTATCCGCCGCCGGGTCATTGACCCAGAGCTGATCGTCGATCAGATATCTGAACTGGTAATCCCTGTTCTTTTCAAGTTCCAGTGTGAGGCTGAATGCTCCGTTTTTTTGACGCGTCATGGGCGTTTCCTTGGTGCTCCAGTTATTGAATTCTCCGACGATGTTGACATTTTTTGCGCCAAGGGCGTCTTCCTTGGTCAATTTAAATGTCACTTTACACACGGGCTTAGATTTTAAATACTGTTTTTTCAGGCTCATATATCCTCCTTGATTCTGAATTCATCAACGTTTAAGCATGTTCCACACCCTTATCCATTCGCTGACTCCCCAGGCCTGGGCGTCGCAGCCGCGGTGGGTGTGCGGGAAATTCCCGTCAACGATTTCGGGAAGCTGTCCCGCGCAACCTGAGTTCATCAAAAGTGAGCTTGTGGAGAGCAGGGCCGTCGCGGTTTTTTTCGCGGCATTGCCGAAAGCCATTGCCCATGCCTCGCAAAAAGAAGGGAAAACCCACGTCCAGGCAGTGCCGTTATGATATGCGGGTTTTCGCTGGGTATCCTCATCGCCAGTATATACGCCCTTATAAGGACGCAAGGGATCATTGCAGGAGATGCCGTTGTGTATCACCGGCAGGGAGCGTTTCACGGGTTTGTCCGCAAGACTCCGGATGGCGCCGGGAACAAGCAGCGATTCACACCGGCCAATCATCCGCCGGATGACATCCGGCGCGGTGACCGCTCCCAGTGTAATGGCGAACAATTGATTCGGCCTTAACGCATCATCAATTTCAGCATGCAAGGCGGTATTCCCGGAATGGGAGCAAAGACAATCCGCAAGATATCCTTCATCCGGCATGTAAAATAATTTTAAGATAAAATCTCCGAGCCGGTCGGCGCGGTCCGACCATTTCATTTTTTTGTTTATTTTATCAACCCTGGAAAGCAATCTCAAGGCATAAAGCCACAGGGATTGAATTTCAACGGGGTATCCCTCCCGGGGAGTAGCTGCCGGGAAATTGGTGTCCATCCACGTGAAATGCGGCGGACTGAAGACCATCTGGGTTGACGGATCAACATGGATGCCGTTAGATGTCCCATTGATGTAGGATGTTGCAATAGATACCAAAACATCTCCGATGGCTCTTGATCCGCAAGATTCTTTTAGAAACCTGGTTGAGCCGGTCTGTCGGATCAAGTCTCCGCAGGCGGCAAAAAACCAGAGCGGGGCGTCGGAAGTATCCCGGTTGGCGGCCTTTTCACCATGGATGATATTGGGCAGGGTTCCGTTTTCTTCGAATTTGGCGAACTGTTTCAGAATGCTCTTTGAGACTTCGACATGTCCGGCGGAAATCAGGCCCCTGGTTGCAATCAGCGTGTCCCGTCCCCAATCCAAAAACCAGGGATATCCCGCGATGACGGTTTTCAGATTGTCGCGGCTCACGATGAATTGTTTAAGCGCGACAAGCATGGCTTCAAGCGGCTCCTGAAGCGCGGGCAATTTTTGCGGTGATGACGGAAGGGGCGCCAAAGGTTCCGGCGGTTGGACCGGGGCCCGGGGCAAGGTTTGTCCAGTAGCGGTCATTTGGACACTGTCTCCACCCTCAAGAAAAATTCTGAAATATCCGGGGCTGAAAAGGTCAGTATGGGGGTCCATTCCCCGTTCGGCTTCAGCGGGCAGGTGAACCATGTATTGCCATTCCGGTTCCGTAAAAAATTCACCGGAAGAGACGCGGACATCCATGAGATGATCCGGGCAGGGGGCGAAGGAAAAGCCATCCGTCCGGGCCTGACAGCTCGACGGGAAAAGATGCTCCGATCCCTGGTAGGCTTTCGTGTTTTCATGAAAGCTCCGGTCGTCGATATCAGGCCGCAGAATCAGGGCCACCTGCTTTTGGTCAGACAGCCGGTCTTTGCGTGTTCCCGATGCACTTCGGGTAAAGGTCAGTCGAACCTGGTTTAACCCCTCAGTCATTTCAGCCATGATATCGAGTGAGACATGCTGCCCCTGTCCGCAGGGTGTTGTAAATCTCCAGAAATATCGACCATCATCAAACGCAACCCGGTCCAGGCAGTCGATGGATATGTCTGATGAATACCCCTGGTAAACCAGCCATGCGCGGCAGCGGATCAGCATCATCGTCCGGTTGACCGGGTATTGGGGATGCAGGTTGGCCGCCAGCAGGGCGTCGTATTTGCTTTCGATCTTTCCCCATGCCGCATGCGCCCTCATCATGGCGCCTTTGCCGTTTGTCCCCAGAAACCGCAGCGGGGTATAGATGGCCTCCCGGCGGTTGAATATTTTTCGAACCGACACATGATCGCCATCGGTCAAAAAAAGAAGCGGCGCATCCGAATGCTTTGCCTCCGACTTGTTGAAAGTGGAAATTTTTAAAGTTGCGGGCGTATGCCGGGAGATATCGGACTGGGGTAGAAATAGTGAAAAAAAGGTTCCGTCTTCAGCCTCTAAACCGTCTGCAACGCCGAAAACCCGATCTGATCCGCCTAATTCCTTGCTCAGGGTCGCCCGGAAGGGAACATCCGCGTATACCATGAAAAAATAGTCCGGAGGTATCATGACTTGACGCGAAACATCAGAGGGCCAATGCCAGAGGGTCACGCGCGTTTCATCTGAAAACGGGTTTATTTTTCTGCAGAATTCTATCGGGTCCCTGGCAAGGTCAAGGGCGGCCGAATCCGGATCAAAATCCTCCAGGTCTGCATTATCCGCGTAAATGCGTCGAATATCCAATGCAAGCGCCCGCAGACGTTGATGGCGAATGCGGTTGGGGGTCGTCATGGGGGTGGAGTCGTCGATGCGGGTCCATTTGTTGTCGTCAGGATCGGGCGTCAAACAGCATACACGGCCCGGCGGCAGGTTGCAGGCGTATAAATCTCCATGAATGTTAACATCCACAGTCTCCCCGTTGAGCAGGTCAGTATAATGCGTTGCGTAAATCCCCGTGTCGCAAGGATTCCACCATACTGTTGTCGGGTGATCGGCGCCCAGATTGACAAGGATTAAAAGTTTTTTGCCGCTTGGCCGGTGGCTTCTGAAGATGACGATATTGTTTCCCTGTCCCTTCTGAATCAAGCGTATGTCCGTCTGTTCAAAAAAAGCCGGGTGTGTCCGGAGCAGGTGATGGATCTGGCGGAGCCATTGGGTCTGATTGGTTTCCGCATCCCAGTTCAGGGAGCGGGCGTCATGCACATCAATTTTTTCAGTGGCGAACCACTCAACGCCGTTTGTAAAGCCGAATCCGCCATTTGGGGAGCTCAGCGCGCACAGGGCCACGCGCATGGATGCATATGAAAGCGAAGATGATGCGAGGCGGTTATTGTCATGGGTTTCAGCGAAATTCACCATGATGCCGTCATGACGGGATATTTCTATGGCCTCGGGCAGATAGCGCTCAATCTGGCCGCGGTCATAATTCTGAAAAAGTTCTGAATATGCCCAGTTAAAGTTTGCCGTATTCAGAAGGTCTCTGGTGACGGAGATTTTACCGCCCAGTCCTTCCAGAAAGAAAATGGTATCCGGAAATTCCTCCCTGACAGAAGCAATGATGTAAGACCATGCAGGAACCGGAATCATATACCCCGCGTCACATCTGAATCCGTCTACGCCCCGCCGGCACCAGGTCAGAAAAACATCGGCCATGTACTGCCAGAGTTCTTTAAAATTGTAATCAAGCCGGGTCAGATCTTCCCACACCACGCCCCAGGCGCCCGGAGCCTCGATTTTTCCTTCCTTGTCCCGCACCAGCCACTGGGGGTGGGTCTCATGAAGGTCCGCCGCCCAGCCGGTATGGTTTGGGGCGATATCGATCATTATCTTGGCGTTTCTGGCGTGAACGGCGTCCACCAGTTCGATGAATTGCTCCAGCGGTGTCGCCTTTGGATCAAATACTGCCAGGGCCGGATCAATTGCTGTAAAATCAAGGGCAGCATACGGACTTCCAAAACGGCCCATTCGCCCGTAAGTGGTGGGGGTGGGATTGATGGGCAGAAGATGAATCATCCTGCATCCCAGATAACCGATAATAAAGTCAAGGTGTGCAATCAAATCCCGGAAAGTTCCGGAAGGCGGAATAACCGTGTATCCGGCTTCATCAAGGAGTTTGACGGAATTCAAGTTTTCACGTTCAGTCCGGAACGCGCCATTTTTATTAGGGCCGAACTGCCGAACAAATGCATTGTAAATGATATTGGCGCAGCAAGTGTCTGCCGGTTGAACATTGATGGAAAGATTTTCACCCGGCGGCCAAATAGGTGTTTTTTCATGGACAGGCAGGAAAAAGCATTTTGCCTCAAAATGACCGGTTTCATAGATTCCCAGAGTGAGCCTGAAACTGCGTGAATTGACCGGTATCATGGGAATGTCATACCACCCATGCCCGAGCAGCGGTTCATCGTGGGTGATGGCGCGGATGATCTCTTTTCGGACTTCGCCGGCCTGGCCGAGGTTGGTCCGCAACCATGCACGGCCTGAAAGGGTTTCACTCAAATCCAGCGTAAAAGTTATGGTGTCTCCCCTGAATTTGATCACATGGGTGCCGGGCTCCGGCGATTGATTCATTTGGATGGCATGCATTGGCTGATTTAAGCGTCTAAATCCTAAATGGTTTATGCGAAACAGGAGACATTTTCTACAGAACAGTTATGCTGCCAATAATCAGGGTAATTACCAATGACATGCAAGCGATTATCCATGTCAGATGATAATATATTAATGGTTATATAAATTCATTCTTTGAGTCAAGTGAACTTTGTGTGACAATAGACAGCGGGTGCGTGACATTTATAAGGGTACCGTCATGATAGACAACGAATCAATTGGTCTTGATTTCATTATGGCGTTAATTTGACGTTTTACCTCTATTGAGTCTTTCTCTGCGCTTTCTCTATAGGAAAAGATCTTACCAAACAACAACGGGCGATTTATTTATGAAAAATAAAAAGAGTTGGTTATGGATCTTGTCATTGTCTGCGCTTATACGGCCGGCATGGGCGCGGTCAGACCTTGAAACGCAAGGTTCCGGCATGAACGTAAAGGTTTACGAATTGGGGTTCAGATGGTGGTAAAAGGGGGGTATCGCATAAACGACCGTGCGGCGCCGATTCATAACCAGATGGCGGCTCATCAGTTGATGAAGAATTTGCAGGTGTATTTTTTGGGCATAAATGAATGATTTATGCCCAAAAAATATGAAAAAAAGGTGGCGCGGGCTTATCCCTGCTGCACCGGCGTGATTCGGATTTCAACCCGCCGGTTGATCGCGTCCTCGGAAGATATGGGCATGGATTCTCCAAACCCGATGGTGTCGATACGGTAATCCGCCACGCCCCGTTGAATCAGCGCGGATTTAACTGCCATGGCCCGGCGTTCGGAAAGCTCCTGGTTGTATGTTTCAGATCCAGTCTTGTCGGTATGGCCAGCCACTTGAATCCGGGTATCCGGATAATCCCTCAGAACAGTCGCCACCCGGTCGAGGTCCGCATAGGCGCCCGGCTTGATTGTCGCTGAATTCAGATCGAACATCAAGTCGGATTTAAATGTAGCCGTGAGGACGTTTTGGCTTCTTTGATAGCTCATGGCATCGGATTGCGCCGCAATTGCCTGAAGTTTCTGATCCTGCTCGTCCATGTAAGCGCCGAGCCGGTTGCCGGCGATCCCGCCCACAAGCGCCCCGATCCCTGCTCCGGCCAGGGTGGATTTGGTATTTCCGCCAAGCGCCGCGCCCAGGCCTGCGCCAACAGCTGCTCCGGCGCCGGTGCCGATAATGGTCCCTTTGGTTTCTTTTGAAGCGCCTTCCCAGCTGGCGCAGGAAAGGGTGCCCATAAAGCAGACGATCATGAGGATCGTTGAAACGGTTTTAAAATTCGGTTTTCCGGTTTTCATGGTGTCTCCTTAAGTTATATTGATATTATGATGGATGCCGTAAAACATAATAAATTTTCATATATTAAATTTAGTTCAAAATTGAATCCCATGTCAATCCAAATCCATAAAGTTATTTTAAAAATTCAACCATCAGGCGGTTGACCGTGTCAGGACATTCTTCATGGCTTGAATGTCCGCAGTTTTCCAGAATCACGAGCCGGGCATCAGCCATCAGATCAGCCATCCGCTGTCCGTATTTCAGATGAATATAGCGGTCATGGCGCCCCCACAAGATCAGAACAGGGCGTCTGATATGTGTAAGACATTTTTCGGTTCTTCTCCAGTCTGAATTTCTGGCATAGCTTAACTGAGCCTTTCTGATCTCTCTGATTTTGAGGGGTACAAGGATTCGGGAGACCATTTCCGGGGTCACGCGGGTTTTATCATAAAAACTGTCATTTAATCCTTTCCTGATGGCTTGCGTGTTGATAAATTTCAACAGGACCTCGCCAATGATGGGGATTTTCATGATCTCCCATAGAAGATGTTCATGCCGGTTTAACCCACTGGAATCTATCAGGATCATTTTTGAAACCCTTGACGGGAATCTGGCGGCAAAATGGATCGCCCAGCCGCCCCCCCAAGAGTGGCCGGCCAGATGTGTTGCAGATATGCCAAGTTTTTCCATGAATACAGTCAGTGTGGATAAGACGGTATCCATGTTGTAATGGATTTGCCCGGCCATCGGTTTTGAATAGCCGTGGCCCGGCAGGTCGATGGCGTAGACTGAGAAATGGCGTGAAAGCTCGCCAATATTGTGCCTGAACGAATAGAGCCAAGTGCCGCCGCCATGGAGCAGTATCAGAGGGATTCCATCCCCTTGATGTACGTAATGAATGTTAAACCTGTCGATGGAGATAAACGATGAGGTGAAAGAATGGATTAAATTGGGTTCCATGAATGAGCGGGTATTTTTTATAGGTTCAGTCGCCTATGCGCTCGGTTCTGGTTCGTTTATTGAATTTTCATCATTTTCTTTCCAAACCGTCTTGATCCGGGTGATTTCTTTTTGCGTCTGTTCACTGGCAAGGGAATGTAAAAATGATCCGGTCGAACCGGAATCCAGTTTTTGGGTGAAGGAAAGAATCCGATCGCCATATAAGGATTCGCCGATATAATTGATGATGATTTTTTGCGGCGCATGAGTGGTTAAAATTTCGGCCGGGACACTTTCAATAGCCCATACCGGATAAATCGAGTTGTTGACATGACGGTTAAAATCCAGGTCATGCAGTCGGATCTGAAACGTCCGGCTGAAGTCAGCACGGCTTATCGACTCAAGCGCAGGCAGATCATTATTAATTTCAAGATGATGCTCTGTCAGAAGGAACGGCAGGTGGCGGTCGATTCTGACAGGCTTCTTGGACGTCAGGCTTGTTAATATCCAGGAGCTTTTGGCATCGATCAGAAGGTTTTTTTTTTCATCATATATTTCGTACTTGCGAAGCTCATATAATTTTTGAAGCGAGCATCTCCAGGTTCGGATGTTGAGGGATTCCTTCCAGATCGGATACCGATAAATTTCAAGTTCATATTTGAATATCACCCATGCAAGCCCCTTTGGAAGAAGATCCCACGCGGAAACACCCATTTCCGCAGTATGCTCGCTGGCTATATCCTGGAAATAATTGAAGATACTGACCGGCTTCAAGCGGCCCCCGATGCCTATTTCAGCATAACGGACCTGAATCTTCTTTTCAAAGATCATTTTTTGATTTTCACACTTTCGGATATTTAAATGTCCATTCGCCGGCATCAGAATCGAATTCCATATCCTGAAAAACATTCGGATACTCATTTTTGCAGATCCGGGCGATTTTTCCGGTAACGATGCGGATTTCCGCTTCTGCATGGGGCGAAGTGCGCATTGCGATGATGTGCCGCCAGGACCTCAGGTTCCCGGTCACCACAATGGATGTTCCCAGGCCGCACGGAGCCAGCCTGCGAAACATGGAGGTGAGATGCTTTTTAGTGGTGAAGTCGTTTAGGTCTTTGATGCCGAAAATATCGGACAGTTCCTTCTGGGTCTTTTCCAGAAAGTCGATAACATCCTTGAATCTGGCCTCTGCTTTCGGGTTGCTTTTGGCTTCTTCGGGGAGCCAGAAGGGAATATCATCGAGTCTCACATACCTCAGGCTTTCCTGACTGTAAGCCATGCCGGCACGGTGACGGACCAGTTCATGGGTAAAGACGCGCGATACATTGCGGCATATGAATGTCATGCTGACATGCTCCAGAATGGAGCCATGGCCGCTTTTCAGCACATTGGCCACATACTGCTCATTGCCTTTGCGGACCTGGGTGACATTGGGGTTGGTGGCTTCGGGCTTTTTCGGGTCATATGGCTGCCAGCTCCGGTAGCACATACGTCCCGCGGCCTCGATGAGATTTTCTCCCCCTGAAACCGCCGGGTCCGCCTGCCAGTCCGGATTTCCGATGTCCTTCAGATAGGCGTTCAATCCTTCGGAAACAAGCTGGGTTTTGGCGACCAGATACACTTGTGGTTCATTGACGATTCGCATGGAGCCCCCTTATCATTAATTGTGACCATTTATCACACGCAACGGGTCATAATGCTGTGAGTATGTTTGAGTTAAAAAGAATATGAAATATTGATACTTCCGAACTTTTGGGATTCTTCCTGGTCATCAAATTCTTTTGAACGATACACGTATGCGAAATAAATCTGGGACGGCCCTGCAATGATGCCCAGGCCGCCCATGCAGTCGGCAACAACCGGTTTGGAATCAACACTGTGGCTGTCGGTAAAGGTGTTGCCGTCCAGAAAAATATTGTGCATCACCGCACGGCCCTCAGTCGTCGCAAACAGGTAAATACCGATTTGATTTTGAGCAGAATACCGGGGGTCTTTTGCATCAAAAGCCGCATTGATGGCGCTTGCCGGACGAATCGGATAATTGCCGAAATCATCCGGAAGATTCCAGCCAAGCCTGAGATTAAGTCCAAGGTTATAAAAAATCATGGCATTGCCCAAAGTGCCGCCTGTATTGAGTATAAGATCATGCCCGAACCCGCCAGCCAGACCGGATTGAGTGATCTTTTTTTTATGCTCATAGATGATGTTGAGTACCGGTTCGTTGTCTAATTGGTTATCCCATCCCTTGGGGTCAATATCATCAAATATATTGTGAACCGCTTCCTGACATTCTTCGGCATAGGAACTCGGACCGACGATACCCAGCACCATTTCAAGAGTATCCATATCCCGATCAATCCTGTTGTGAAACCCGAAGCTGAAATAACTTATCCCCGCATAAGGGCGGTCATCTTCGATCACTTCTTCTGCTTCGATGTCCAGAGGGGTGTAAATATTCTGTCCCAGAGAGACGCTGATGTTTCTTCTTCTGTCAGGCGTTTTTTCAAAAGGTAGATACCGGATGACCGGATAGAACCATCGGTGCGGCCAGACATCCGGGTAATCATCGCGAACAGCCGAACTCCAGGTCAGTTTTAAACCGCTGGTATAA
>JALOPH010000169.1 GCA_025453995.1 Desulfobacterales bacterium | reverse complement strand
CCATCAGTGCCGATGCCAAAGATAAACTTCATAGGATGAGAAGTCTCGGTGCTTTCTCCGGACCCATCCGGCACGTCGACGGAAAGAAACAGTGAAACCTTTTTCAAGGGTGCGACCTCATGAAGGATGTTTTCCATAACCTGCTCCAGCTGATTGTTTACAACTTATTTAATCTGTATTAGTCTAATTATAAGATCGAGTCAGGCTTGACGCAAACCAACAACTCATAAAAAAAGGAAAGACACCATGCAATGCCCGTTTTGCGGATATCAGCGGTTTTATATCAAAGATTCGTCGGACGAGTTTGAGACCTATGGATTCGACTGCAAATCCGGTGATGTATGCTTTGATCCGGGAATTGACGACGCTTCCCTGACCGATTTAAAAGACGACACCCACATATACTGCGACCAATGCGCCTGGAACGGAAAGTTCAAAGAAATCAAAAAATAGGCGCCCTCTCCTCAGAACTCGTATTTCCAGATCAAATCCACTGCGGAGGTCGCTTCATTATCAATCTGGCTTTGTATCGTGAAGTTCCGGTTGATCTCATAATCCACTTCCACTTCACGGGGACTCTCTTGTGAAAATCCGTGACGATAAATGACAAAGACCTTGGGAGCCACGTATTTTCCCAAAGCCAGGGAACCCTGGCGGATATCGCCGCCCACGGTGTTTAAGTCCAGATAATCGATGGCAAACTTCTCTCCGAGAATGTCCCTGATTTCACCCACCGCCATCTGGCCGGTGATGCTTAAAGCCGCGTCGCCGGCCGTAAAACTCTCCTTCTGGGATAGAGAATCCGAAGGCTGGCCGAATACAAGATATGAAATAATATCCACCTGATCCATGACCGGGTCGCTGTCTAACGTAAGATTGACTTTTTCAAAATTTCCCGCCAGCCGGATGATGATGGTGACATCGCTGATTTTTATTTCACCCACGGCGTTCCACGGCGGGTTGCTGTCTTCCACTTCCTGGCCGATAAAGGTCAATTCCCCTTCCGTGATATTAAAGACTTTGCCGTAAAAACGATAGGTTCCCCGAACCGCTTTCAGCGGGCCGTAGAACTTGATCATTTCCCAGCGATTTTTCTTAATCGAAAAACTTCCCTTTATTTCGATATTCTCATTGGTCCCTTTCAGCCAGGTGTTTCCCGGAGCGTTCACTCTGATATCCATGAACAAAGGATCAAAAAACGGCAAAGGCTCTGTTCCCTTGTCTGGCAGATCGATGGTGCCGTTATCAGGGGTCGACACCTCAATGATTTCAATATCGACTGGGGCGTCTGAATAAAACCAATCCAGGTTGAGATTGCCCTGGGTAATGGTGAGGCTGCCGGTAATGTCCGGCGCATCCCATGTTCCCGTCAGCTTCAAATCCGGGATGACTTTGGCCGCAATCGCTGTTTGATAAGGGATAAATAAATTTCTGCCCGTTACATGGAGATTAAATTCCCTGGGATGAAAGTAGTCAAGGGATATGAAACCGCTTACATCCAGGACGCCTTCCTTTTCACCTTTCATTTGAAAGCTGACGATTTCCAACTGATTATGATTAAAACGGATATCGGCCGTTACATTCTCATAGGTCAACTTCTGCCTTCTTAGGTTCAAAAAACCCTCGGAAAACTTTAATTCTCCTTCCATTTTCGGATTTTCAAGACTGCCGGAGAACGCTGCCGTTGCATTCAAAATCCCTTCGACCGCATATTCCCTGTTCTTAGACCCGGGCAGTTCAGAAACGCTGATATCTTCAACGGCTAATCTGACATCCAGACCGTCCGATTGAGGCCTTAATCTAAATGGGTAAAATGATACGTCCAGCATAAGTGTCCCCTCCATCAGGGCAATTTTTTTATCGCCCTGAAAGCCTGACACCTCAGCCTGCGCTTTTGAATCTCTGTATTGGGCTGAAGTCCTGATCTCTGAGAACATGAAATTATCGTATGCCGCGTCTTTTAACGTCGCAGTGATGCTGATGATCGGGTTCGCCGCTGTTCCGGCCAGGAGAATGTCAGAGGATAACCGTCCCTTAATTTTCTCTCCCTGAACCCAAAAATCAGAAACGCGCCTTAAATCGAAATCACGCAATGCCAGTTCGGCTGACACATTTTGGTCTGAGGTCAGAACCAATGATCGCTTCAATTCCAAAGAAGCTTCGACCGAGTCTAAACGGAGCGCATCTACAACCAATCCATCCTTTGAAACGCTCATCTTTACCGGCCCGTCATTGACCAGAGGCGGGAAGTCATCGGAAGTAAATTCAATCCGATCTATGGAAATGACTTTTGTAGGTTTTAACCACCCGTTAATATCGCCGGAAAGACGGAATCGGTCATTTAGGCCACCCTGCAGATTGAGCATTATGCGGGCATTGTCATTTGATAACTGGGTTTTCAAATCAACGGCCGGTATCTGCAGGCTGGCGAATCTCAAGTTGTTTAAAGCGCATTCACCCGTACCTGAAAAATTTCTTGCGTTCCCGTCCCATACCCCTTTTAAATTAAAAGATTCCACCAGGACGTCTCCGGATGCGACATCTTTGCCGTCAACTTCAACCGCGGCATGGGGCTGATCCAGACTGCCGCTGATGTCTCCCTGTGCTTTTATGCTGCCGGACAACGCTGCATCCCTGATTATTTTGGGAAAAGCCTTTTCAACCATTTTGAGATCCGGCAGATCCACGGCCAGCTTAAAATCACATGATCTTTCCGGAGCCGATAGTATCCCGGAAACATCGGCCTGGCCGATGCCGCTTTGGATCTGTATCCGGTTAACCATGAACCGCCCGCCTTTCCACGTCGCATCCATTGCCCCCTGCCCGATGGCAAAACCATTTATCGTTGAATCCATCATATTGCCGGAGATGCTGCCGGAGGAACCCATCCATGAAAATGTCGGAGAAACCCTCATGTCTGATTCAAGACTCAAATTGATATTCCCGTTAATCCCTTTGTCAGGAAAAAACCCTGCAGGATTGAGTTTTTCGATATCAACATTGACATGGATCTGCTTATCCGAGGCATCTTTGAGTAATGCCTGAACCGAAGCATCTCCTGATATTCCAGCGTATGGCGTTTTCAATTGCAAAGATTCAAGGGTCAGATCCGATCCGGTAATGGTTGCGGTCAAATTCCCCTCTTCTATCGAATATCCGGCAAGGTCCGATTTTCCGACATGAATATGAGACTGACACCATCGATCGGCCATGTTGAAATTCCGGCCCTTGAAATCGATATCAGCGTTTATGCTGCCGCTAAAATTTTCAATTCCCGACACCGGAAAAGATGCAGGGTTGATCTGCCGGATCTGGCCGGAGAAATCGAGTTCATACAATTTTTTTTCATTGATGCTGGCCAACCCCCTGGATTTTATTTCACAGTCGTTCCATTTTAAATCTAACCAATGGTTGAGGCTGTCCAAATTCCCAGTTGCAGAAACGGCCCCGGTAATCTTACCTTCCGTAGGCAGGTTGAATGACAGCACTTGTCCGATTTCCTTTAAAGACAGCTCGATAATATCCGCATTCATATCAACTTCATAGCTGTCGCCGGCAAATCCGATCCAGCCGCTGAAAGCGAGCTGAGATTCCCGGCTTTTCATATTGATGTTGTTGACTTCCAGCCGACTGGTTTCAGTGTCGAAGGATACATCCCCTGAAAGTTCTGTGATCGCGAAGTTCGGCTTTTCAGATTCAACGGCCAGATGCCTGACATCAACGGATATGACCGGGCCAATGTCAATGCTTGCGTCACATTCAATTCCTTTAAAACGATTTGTTTCCTCTCCGGCCAAAGTCTGTCTTGTAATAGAAACAACGGAATCGTAGGCGCTTGCTTTTCGGATGAAAATTTTAAAGTCCTCTGAGAGAGGGCGGCTATCAGCGGGCCCCGCGGTGATCAATGGCCCCGCAAGCCAGTCGCCGTCAGTTCCCTGCACCAGGCTCAGGTTCATTCCATGCATTTCCACTTTGTGAATCCAGAGAACTTTGAACAGCGCCATCGGCGCGCTATAGGAAACATGAACCCGCTCGACTGAAATCAGGCGAATCTTGGATTCCGGATCGAGAACCTCTACATCATCGATATCAAAACTTGAAAACATGTTGCCTCGGATTCGCCCCATGTTAAACTGCAACTGGCTGTTTTGAGATAATATATGGGCAATATGCTTTTTTATCATGTTTTTGGCAGGATTCGTCTGGAGATATAAAAAAAATCCAACAATGATGATCAGCACTGTCGCGAAAAAATACACAATGCCTCGAATCCAGCTCCTTGAACGAAATTTTATCGGATGTTGGTGCATCGGCGGATCTTGATGGCCTGAATTTTTTCTGATCTTCTTCATCTGATGGGATTGAATATTATTCATTAAAATGCATGTCCGATACTGAAATAAAACTTCCAGCGGTCTGTATCCGCCTGCTCGGTGGTGTCGGAATCATCGGCGTCGGTTTTATCGGGCGGATTGAGCTTATACCCGACATCCATCTGAATCGGCCCGATCACGGTGTCATATCGGAGCCCCATCCCGCATGTATACCGCATGTTGTCAAATTCGCAGCGATAGGCATCCGTGTCCATGACCCCCATGTCCAGAAATGTGACGCCTGAAAAGTCTTTGTAAAAAGGGTAACGCAGCTCCGTGCTTCCGACAAACGAAGACTGTCCGCCGACGCTGACCAGCTCATCGTTTTCATCTATGACTCCCAGTTTCTGGTAGTCATACCCCCGAACTGTCTTGCTCCCCCCCAGAAAAAGCTGCCTGTATATTGGAATGTCGTCCGTGTCATACACCTCCTGGATCGTGATAAACCTCACCCTTGTCCCCAGGACAAGATCGTTGACGACCGGATAGAAGAACTTGGCTTCAGTCACAGGCTTGATATAGCTTATTTCAGACCAGATGGTTTCGCCGGCGGTTTCAAATGATACAGTCAGAACCGTTCCACGGGTCGGATTCAAGTCATCATCCAATGTATTGCGCTCGATTCCCACCAGGACAGATGAAACCCTGAAATTTTCATCATTGGTGTCATTGATGTCTTCATCGACATACCCGACTTTAATATCTTCGGGTCGGTTGACTTCCAGATTGTAGCCGACATTTGATGTCCAGAAAGATGTGAGCTTCCGGTATACATTGACACGGGAATATACATTGCGAACAGTATAATAATCTGATTTTTCGCGCTCGAAGCCGCTGTCGGCGATCAGGTTGTTCCGGGCGCTTAAAAAATAGGGATATTGATATTCACCGGAAATGTTTTCCGTCAAATCGGACCGCTTGGCTTTGATCGAGATTCTGTCAGCGTTGCCGGTTAAGTTCCGAAAACCCCATCCTCCCTGAAGCCTCAATTTATCTTCCGTGCCGTAGCCGACGCCCAAACCAACCCCCTGTCTCTTCCGGGGCTTGACGGAAACATTGACGGGCACAATTTTATCGGCGGTATTTGGCTCGCCGGTTTCTATCGAAGCGGTCTGGAATACATTCAGGTCAAACAGATTGACCCGGCTTTCACTTATTTTTTCAGCAGAAAACTTGTCACCCGGCCTGAATCTCATCGCCCGCTCAACGACGGTCGGGCTCATAAAGTCTTCGTGTCCTGAAATATTTAGCTTCCCAAAATAATAAGAATCGCCCGGTATCACATCAAAAGATATATCCGCTGAATTATGATTCAGATCAACCTTCGCCCGTCCTTTAACCTCGGCAAAGGGATAGCTGTTGTCGCGGAGAATTTGTTTGATGACGGCTTTTGCATCATCATAATCTTCGGTCCTGAACGTCTTTTCTATTTTAAGCGGCAGCGCCTCTTTCAATTGCGCCACATCAACAATGATCTCATCGGGGATATAATTGACATCAATATTCCGGACGATTACTGGAGATCCTTCTTTGACTTCAAACGTAATATGATATTCGTCAAGAAAGTCAACCGGAGACGCAGCCGCCTGAAATGAATCAGAATGACTGTTTTGTTGGATATCCGTTCGTCTGACAGGCGCGGGCCTGGAGAGTTTCATGGAATAGGAAACCTGGGCATGATAATATCCCTGGGTTCTGTAATACTGCTTGATTTTGAGCAGATCCTCTTCCAAGTCTTCTATTGCGGCGACATTATGTGGAATCCAGATTTTCCAGGCCGGCGGCGATTGAACTGTCAGCAATTCGGAAAAATTTTCTGTTTCTACGCTTTTGACGCCGGAAAAATCCACATTCCGGATCTTAAATTGAAAGTCCCCGTCATAGGCGGACAACACTTTGGGAATTACCACCAGCAGGAACAGCGCCAGCGCCAGTATTTTCTTTACGCAATCAGCGCGCGACAAGCGTTTCGCTCCTTCCCATCAGGTCCAGAAGAGTGGTTTTTCCCAAAAAAACCTCGTCATTTTTCGCCTTCTCAGACTCTATCCTGGATAATTGTTTGTTTTGATGCGTATCCGGCATCCGCCATTCTTTAGCTCCATCATGCCGCATGGCCCTGCTGATGTCATAGAGCGTGATCAGTGCAGGATTTCTGGCCGGCTGAAAGATGGGTTCATCTCCGTGGATACTCTGAAGCAGCCCCTGATCGCAAAGCGCTTGAATGGTTTGGGCCATCAGACGCAAGGGGATGGAAAGCGCTTGAGCCAAGGATTCCATATTCATCTGGGGAGCCCCATTGTGGAAGTGTTCCGATATCTTAAGCATGATCATAAAAGCCATTTTCTCCCTCTGGTGATAGCTGAAACCGCCGCCATCAAATTCCTGCTGGAGCGAAGCGATATTTTGAATCGCATGGGAGAGCTGGGCGCCGATAAGCACAATAATCCAACTGATATACAGCCAGATGATGAAAACCGGCAAAACGGCAAAAGTTCCATATATCTTATTGTAATTCGTTACACCGACATTAAATCCCGTAAACACATTAAACGCAATCTCCCAAAGGGTGCCGCAGACAACACCTGCAACCATGGCGGGAACCAGCTTGACCCTGGTGTTGGGTATCAGGATGTACATGGCCGAAAACGCCGTCCAGAGCAATACGTTGGGGAGCATTGAATCAAACAGGCGCAACGCCCATTGAAAAAACTCATATCGCGAAAGGATCTGAGCGGCGATCGATGAAGGGAAAGAAGCGATCATGGCCGTTGAAAGCACCATCACCAGCGGCCCCAGGATCAGTATGCTGAAATAATTGGATAGCCTTCGGACAAATCTCCTTGAGCGGGTCACCCCCCAGAAATGGTTGAATGTTTTCTCCACATTCCCCAGCATGACCAAAACCGCGTAGATCAGCATGACGGTTCCCATGGCGCCAAGGACTTTGAAATCCGTTTTTGTAATATAATCAAAAATCCGGCTGGTCAACTCTTCCTGATCAGCGGTAAGATAACTGATCATCACCCGCTCAATACGCGTCTGAACACCCAGCCCTTTCATGACGGAAAAAGCGATGGCAAGGATGGGCACAATCGCCAGAATCGTGCTGTAGGCTAAAGCGGAGGCCCTCAGCAGTATGAAATGATCCCTCAGTCCATTAATGGTCAGCAGAATGATCCGCATGAATTGATATGCGTGAATCCTGAATCCGCCGGCATCATTGGGGTCCTGCCAGATATCGTTGGAAAAAAATCTGGAAAGGCTCACGTAATACTTCCTGATGGTTTTCATGCCACTCTTTGCCCTAAAAACTAGCCAAAGATATTTGAACTTACGAATATCGAACAAGGAATTTCGAACCGCAGAAGCAAGGAGGTCACTTCGAATTTCGACATTCCTTGTTCGATATTCTGCGGTTT
>JALOPH010000168.1 GCA_025453995.1 Desulfobacterales bacterium | reverse complement strand
ACCAATATTGAAGAAATCGCCAAAATGGGGACCTTCGGCCTGGGCTTTAACTCCATGCCCATTATCTTCGGTCATCTTCCGCTGCCTCAACTCTTGCAATTCATCTGGTTTTTTCTTTTGTTCCTTGCCGGCGTGACGTCTTCCATCTCCCTGCTTCAGCCTCCGGTTTCATTTTTTGAAGATGAAATGGGTTTGAGCAAGAAGAAGTCCGTGAGCACATGCGCTGTTGTGTGCTTTTTGATGGGGATTTGCGCGATTTTCGGACTCAATTACGGGGTTGTGGATGAGCTGGATTTCTGGGGCGGCACGTTTTCCCTTGTTCTGTTCGGAACCATTGAGGCCATCATTTTCGCCTGGATTTTTGACATTGATAAAGGCTGGGATGAACTCATGCGGGGCGCGGAAATTAAAATACCAATTTTTTTTAAATATATCTGTAAATATGTGACGCCCACATACCTGGTGATCATTCTCGTGAGCTGGATTTTCACCGAGGGATGGTCTTTTATCACCTTGTCTTATATTCCGCCGGATGAAACTATTACCTTATTCGGGTTGACCATTTCAAAAATCCTGTTTATCGGCGGGTTTCGCATGCTGCTGCTGCTGATCCTGGCGGTGTTGAACCTGATCATCTTTGTGGCATGGAAGTACAAATCCCGTCAAGCCTGCTAAATCAAAAGGGGCTGTCATATTTATGACGCCCCGTTTCTTCTCATTAAAAATCCTTTTTGATGAATGTGTAAGATTCAAAAATCCCCCTCAATCCCCCTTTTTCAAAGGGGGAATCACTCCTCCCTTTGAAAAAGCGAGGTCGGGAGGGATTTATTTATTATTTCGGAATCAGCACCGGCATGCCCATGAGCGGCCATAAAATCTTAACCGCAAACGCCACCACCACCATCAACAGAACGCTCGCCGGAATCCCGAACATCAGAAATTCCCCGGTGGTAAACTGCTTGGAGTTATAGGCAATGGCATTGGGCGCCGCGCCGATGAGCAGCAGGAACGGCATTCCGGCGGTCACCAGAGATGCATACAATATAACATCCGGCGCGACTCCCAGGTAGGGCGCAATCACCAGGGCCACGGGCAGGGAGATGGCAATGGCCGCCACGTTCATGATAAAGTTGGTCATGATCATGACGAAAAACGCGATGCTCATGATAAACACAAAAGACGGGGCGCTCTGGAACATGACCAGCCAGTTCACGGCCATCCACTCGGCGGCCTTGGTTTTCCACAGACAGAACCCGATGCTCATGGCGCCGGCAAAAAGCAGGATGATATTCCAGGGAATGGCCTCCAGATCGTCAATGGTCAGGATATTAACGATGAAAAAAAGAATGGTGGAGACCAGGATGATGGCGGTTTTGTCAATGGGTTTTAACGCTGGGATAAAAGACCGCAGCGCCAGCACCAGAATGCAGGAGAAAATAATTATCGAAGCCAGGATTTCATTTCGGGTCAACGGCCCCAGGTCTGCTGATAATTTTTTAGCTTTCTCGCGAAGGCCCGGAATTTCTGATTTTTCAGGTTTGCAAAAAATCATAAAAAAGACCCATAATAGAATGATCATGAGCGCGCCGATGGGAAGCATATAATAGGACAGCTCAAAAAAACCGATCTCCTTGCCGCACATATCTTTGAAAAATCCGATGGCAACGGCGCCACGGGCCGCGCCCAGCAGGGTGATGATGCTTCCCGCCCCGCACACGTAAGCCATACCAATAAACAGGGCTTTCCCGAATTTTGAAGGCTGATCATCTTCACTGTAGAGAGCGTATATGGAAATCAACAGTGGATAAATGGTGGCGGCCACGGCCGTGTGGGCCATGATCAGTGTCAGTGCCCCGGTGAGCACAAAGCAGCCCAGCATGATCATACTGGTTTTTTCGCCCACAATGGTCAGCATTTTGTAGGCGATGCGTCGGGTGAGGCCGGTGCGGGTAAAGACCATGCCGATAACCACGGACGCGAAAATAAACAAAACCGACGGGTCCATAAAGTCTTTAAAAGACTCTTCGGCGGTGCGGATTAAAAACAGGGTCTGCATGACACCGATCATGATACTGGTCACGCCGATGGGGACCACTTCAAAAATCCACCAGGTGCTGGCCAGCAGAAAAACGGCAATGGCCCCCTTGCCCTGGGTCGATAAAGGAAAATGCTTGCCCGCCGGATCAATGGCGTCCGGCCAGGGAGGGGCATAATACACAATAAAAAAAAGCGTTAATCCCAGTAAGATGAAAATTATGCGTTTGATGTCTATTTTAACGCCAGTCATATTCAATTTCTCCTCAGATAAATATTAAACTCTGCAAGTTTTAATTTGCTCAAATATTTCTTTAAATACATCCACCAGCCGCAGTATTCCGGCGATTTTGCCGCTTTGGGTAACCAGAAGGGACTGATGCTTGCCCATGACCAGCTGGTGAATGGCCTGATCCATGGTAGCGTCATATTCAACAAATTCGCCTTCGGTGGGTGTGTACATGATGTTTTTAACGATGATCTTTGAAGCTTTTCGGCAGATGTCTTCGAGAGGAGCCTCCCACAACCCATACTGGGTGATGATCCCCTGCAAAAAATCTTTTGAAAAACCAAGGTTGGATATGGATTGCATTTCCCCGATCTTTTTGTATTTGGGCTCAAGCCCCATCAACACATCCAGCTGCGTGACCTTGCCGATGATGTCTCCGGATCTGCTTTTGACCAGAATCGCCCGGTGAATATAGCTGTTTTTCTCAAATGCTTCCTGGGCTTCTTCCAGGGCCAGCACCGCCTCATAAAGGGTGTCGTCTTCTGAAACCACCGCATATTCCGACAACGGAATCATCAAATCTTTCACCAATTTTGATTTCATGGTGTTTCTCCAATTGCTCAAATTATGTAAATTCTTAAGTCAATGTGTGAGCGAAAACTAAAGAGGCCCGTTTAGGTCCCCCTGTGCAAAGGGGGATTTAGTGGGATTTCAATATGCTTGCTTTAAATCCCCCCTGCCCCCCTTTTTGAAAGGGGGGATAATGTATGGCCTTCTGTTAAATTAGTATTCAATCCCCCCTCCGCATGGCTATATTCATGGCTTGGGCTTCCATGATTTTCTGCTCATGCTCTGATTTCTTCTTTTTGGCTTCATCGAGTTTTTTCATGAGCACATCCATGTCGCAGGGCTTCATGAGGTAGTCAAAAGCCCCAAGCTTCATGCCATCGATGGCGCTTTCTACGGTGGCGTGGCCTGTGAGCATGACGACCTCCACAATGGGATAGGCTTTCTTGATTTCCTTGAGCGCTTCCAACCCGTCCATACCGGGCATTTTGACATCTAAGATGATGACATCCACGTGCTTGAGTTTCTTTAAGGCTTGCAGGGCTTCCTCCCCGCTGAAGGCATTTTTCACATCCAGACCTCTTTTGGCCAGTCTTCTGGTCATCGCCTCCACAAAGGGAACCTCGTCGTCAACCAGCAATACTACGGTGGATAACATGGGCATCCTCCTTTTTGATACTGTTTCAAAAATTTATGATTAAAATTATAACCAGTGAGTTTTCTGACACAATTTTATTATCAACCGCAATCTCAGACTGAGCGTTTGCTCAGTCTGAGATTGCCTGTTTTATATTGATTATCAAAGTATTAGCTGGTATCTCTATCCAAACTTTTTGACAAAGTCCATAAAAAATAACGCGTGCTGTAAAATATTAGAATACTTTTCAATTAAATGAAAACAGCCGCTATCTTTCATAAATTTTAAGGGCCGGCATAAGATAAGCCGATCCGAGGAGGAAGCAGATGAAACACCTGGAAAATCTCATTGACCGGATTATCCGCCACGTCAATATTTATCTTAGAAATTTTGATTTTGACTCAGCCATGCATCTTGAAGAAGTCATTCCCTTGAGCCGCTTCACTAAATTCTATGGCTTTTACGGCGTCACCGCCCATCACCCCATCCACTTTCATTTCAGCCATTCCAATCTGGCCGGCAGTTATTTTCTCGGCCAATGCAAGGTGGATAACTCCATCCTGTATAAAAGCGATATTCGGGGAGATGAACTCAAGGCCAAGGGTGATATCATGAAATATCGGGGTATCACCATCCCCATTGAGCGGGATGAAATCATCCGGATCGAAGACAGCTTTCTGATTAAAAACCTGGTTCACAGCTACTCCCATGATCCGGAAAAACCGGAGACATTTCTCATTAAATGTTCAGCAGCCATGCATTATGCCAATATTCACGGCTCGCCCATGGTGGGGTGTTTTTTGGGGCCGCTTTCAACCGTGGATCTCACTGCTCTGCGCGACTCCGTGGTCGGCGCTTTTTCATACATCCAGACCGGAGAGCTGTACAAGCAGAATATCGGCCCCGGCGTTATCTGGGTGGGAAACGGCAACATTTTCGATTTTAAGTATACGTTCCCCGAATCCGTTCTCGGCAAATACATTTCTTATACGCCTGGACAACAACCTTCTGGAATTATTATGGAGTTTGTTGAAAAAAAAGAACCTGACTTCCAGGAAGTCTATGATGTGGTTCATCGCAAGTCAGACATCCCCGTGCCGCCGGGCGCGTCAGTCAACCGCTATTCGGTGATTAAGGGCAAATGCCATATCAGTCAAAACGTGCTGGTCGCCCAGCGGGCATATCTGGAAGACGCGTGGATGGGAAAAGGGGCCAACGCCCAGGAAAACTGTTACATTTCGCACTCCCGGCTCGATGGTCTCAACGTCACCGCCCATGGCGCAAAAATTATCCACGCGAAACTCAGCAAGAAAGTGTTTGTGGGCTTTAATGCCTTTTTGCGCGGCACGCCCGCCTCTCCCCTGATCATCGGTGAAAAATGCGTCATCATGCCCCATACCATTATTGATCTTGAAGAATCCGTATCCATTCCCCCGGAAACACTGGTCTGGGGGCATATCGCCTGCCAGAAAGACATTGCAACCCATAGCATCGGACTAAAAGACCTGATGCAGACCAATGGAGAAATCCGTATTGGCGGCATGCGGTTTAAAGGCGACGGCATGAGCTTTGTCAATTTGTTCCAACACCGGATCGAGCATATCCTGGAAGCAAACGGCGCTTATTTTGACGGCAAGAAAGACAATGGCCATGCCCAGAAAGGCCAGAATATCTCTTTTAACATTATCCAGCCCTATCCCATGGGTCCCATGAAAGGACTTTATCCCACCATTGATATCAATCCCTGATCGATTTTAATTAAAAATTTAATTGACAGCTAATGTTCTAAAATATAGAACCTGTGTCCAGTTTTAAGAATGCCCGGATCGATCAGGGAACAGTATCATGAAACTCATGGTTCGCGAAGCCGCAACCCTTTTAAATGTTTCTGAAAAAACGATTTATCGCTGGATTGCCCAGGGACGTATGCCGGTTCATAAGATCAGCGGTCAATATCGGTTCAACCGCAATGAATTGCTGGAATGGGCTACAACCCACCGGGTGCCATTGTCCGCTGATATATTAAAAGAAGAACATCCCGAAGACCTGCCGGGATTGGCCGAAGCCCTTCGCGCCGGAGGAGTCTTTTACCGGGTCAGCGGCAATGACAAGGGCTCGGTCTTGTCTGAAATCGTCTCCATGCTTGCCTTGCCGGATGAAGTGGATCGCGCCTTTCTTCTGGAAGTGCTCCTGGCCAGGGAATCCCTGGGGTCCACCGGGGTCGGCAACGGCGTGGCCATTCCCCATGTGCGAAATCCCATTGTCCTGCATATCCCTAAGCCCATGATCGCTCTGTTTTTTCTGGAAAAACCGGTGGAATTCGCCGCCATTGACGGCAAGCCGGTTCACACCTTGTTCACCATCGTCAGCCCCACCATACGGGGGCACCTGCATTTGCTGGCCCGGCTTTCCTTTGCCTTGCAGCAGACTGAATTCAAAAGCATCATCGAACGCCAGTTGCTTCGGGATGAGATCCTCAATCAGGCGGAAGCTATTGATAAAATAGTTGCAGCGGCGTCAGCCACCAGCAAAGGCAACTGATTATGGGCATGATCTTTTTTTCATTGTTTGCTTTCATGATCGGGATGGTGTGCGCCGCGTTTTCTGGAAATACCCGAATCTGGCGGATGGCCCCATTCTGTGCCGCAGCCGGTGGATTGACCGCCGCCATTTCCGGTTTAGAGGTGCTTAGCGGCAACGCGACATGGGATATCATCCGATCATGGCAACTCCCTTTGGGATCTCTGCACATGGCCATGGATTCTTTGTCCGCCCTGTTTGTGCTTCTGATCGGCCTTTTAGGCGCGATGTCCGCGGTGTATGGCATTGGATACTTGGGCGGGGCTCACAGCAACGCAAAGCTCCGAATAAGCTGGTGCTGGTACAACCTTTTACTTGCCGCAATGCTGGTGGTGGTGCTGGCCAGGGATGGGTTCCTGTTTCTGGTCGCCTGGGAGATCATGACGATCTCTTCCTTTTTCCTGGTGATGTTCGACCACCAAAAAAAAGGCGTGATGCAGGCGGGATGGATTTATCTGGTGGCCTCCCATGCCGGCACTGCTTTTCTTCTGGTCATGTTCCTTTTGCTGTCGCGCGAAGGGAGCCTTGATTTTGCCTCTCTGTCCGCTTCAGGCCACCTGCGGTCGGTTGTCTTTGCTGTCGCGATGATCGGCTTTGGTGTTAAGGCCGGTTTTGTTCCTCTTCACGTATGGCTCCCGGAAGCCCATCCGGCAGCCCCGTCCCATGTTTCCGCGCTGATGAGCGGAGTGATGATCAAAACCGGCATTTATGGGATTCTCCGGGTTCTTATGATTTTAGGCGCGCCCGAAGCCTGGTGGGGATGGACGCTGCTGGTCGTCGGCGCTGCATCCGGAATTCTGGGCGTTTTGTTTGCGATTGCCCAGCATGACTTAAAACGCCTGCTGGCGTATCACAGCGTGGAGAATATCGGCATCATCTGTCTGGGTCTGGGCATCGGCGTTCTGGGCATTTCTTTGGAACATCCGGTCATGGCGTTGATGGGGCTATGCGGAGGGCTGATGCATGTCATCAATCACGGAATTTTCAAAAGCCTTTTGTTTATGGGCGCCGGATCGGTCCTCCATGCCACGGGACTTCGGCATTTGGATAAAACCGGCGGGCTGATGAAAAAAATGCCGGTCACCGGCGCCGCATTTCTCATTGGATCTGCGGCCATCAGCGGGCTGCCGCCGTTGAACGGGTTTATCAGCGAATTTCTGGTCTACATGGCCGCCTTTATGGGGCTAAGCGACGGCAGCGGGGTATGGGCCGGCTTGATTGTCGCCGCGTCCCTGGCAATGATCGGGGGCCTGGCTGCCGCCTGTTTTGCCAAGGCCTTTGGAGTTGTTTTTCTGGGAGAACCCCGCGAAAAATCTGCGACTCAAGCTCACGATGCGCCGCCTGCCATGCTTTACCCAATGGTCGGCCTGGCGATTTTCTGCGCGGGTATAGGGTTGGCGGCGCCGGCCATGATCCGACTGATCCTGCCGGCAGTCGTTCAGATATTGCCCCCTGATATGAAAGCCGCATTCCCGGAAATGATTCCCGGTCTTTTGACGCGCATCAGCCTGGCGGCTCTATTTCTAATTCTTCTAATTGCCTGTTTTACGTTGATAAGACGAACACTTCTTGCCCGCCGCAGTGTCCGCCAAACAGTTACCTGGGATTGCGGGTACGCATTTCCGACTTCGCGCATGCAGTATACCGCGTCTTCTTTCGCCCAGCCTATTGTTGCCATGTTCAAGCTGGTATTAAGACCCCGGAATGTCCTTCATGAACCGACAGGGCTGTTTCCTGAAAATCGAGCGCTGCGGCAAGCG
>JALOPH010000331.1 GCA_025453995.1 Desulfobacterales bacterium | reverse complement strand
AAAAAATGCAGCGTCTGTGAATTGTGCTTGCGAACATGCTTGACACGGGCCATGAAAATACAACCCACGTCTGAAACCTTTTTTGAATGAAATCGGCTATTGCAGTCGCCATAAGCGGGGGAATCGATTCTCTTGTCGCAGCGTATCTATTAAAAAAAACATATAATAATGTCTTTGGATTGCATTTTCTGACAGGTTTTGAACAGACATCAAGTCCGGTTTCAATATCGCAAAACTACCGCTTGACCGAAACCGAAGGTGCTTCTGTTGTTGAAGCGCCTGAAGATCACCCGATTTTTCAAATCTCCCAGCAACTAAGCATCCCCGTATTTTTAATCGACTGCCGAAACATTTTTAAAAAAAAAGTTATCGACTATTTTATCGACAATTATCTGGCCGGGAAAACACCTAACCCCTGTATGGTATGTAACCCGGAAATTAAATTCCGAATTATTTTAAGAGCCGCCCAAAAGTTGGGCTCATCTCATCTGGCGACCGGGCACTATGCGAAAATAGGAAAAAAAAGTAACGGTCTGTATCAATTGAAAAAAGGGGCTGATTCGAATAAGGATCAATCATATTTTCTGGCATTGCTATCGCAAGAGCAATTATCCTCGGCCTTGTTTCCTTTAGGAGAAATGACTAAAAAACAGACGGTGGAGCTGGCCATGCGGCAAGGTTTATCAGCGGTTCTGACAAAAGAAAGCCAAGATATATGCTTCATCCGCAATGAAGATTATAGCCAGTTCCTCACAGAACAAGAAAATTTTACAGCCTTGAAAGGTCCCATTAAGAATAGACATGGAGAAATTCTGGGACACCACAATGGATTGCACCAATTCACTATCGGACAAAGGCGCGGCATCAACTGCCCGGCGTCAGAGCCCTATTATGTATTAAAAATAAATGCAAAAGAAAACACGCTGGTGGTCGGTTTTAAAAAAGAATTGTACAGGTCGGAATTAACTGTTTCAAACATGAACTGGATTGCCTCGAAGCCGTTGTTCCCAATAAAAGTCAAAACGCGCATCCGATATCGCCATCTGGCAGCACCTTCAATCCTGATTCCCATATCTGAGAATCGTGCCGTTATTCAATTTGACAAACCACAAGCCGCCATTGCCCCCGGACAGGCGGCTGTTTGCTACCATCATGACGACATCATCTGCGGCGGATTCATTGATGAATAAATTATGCGACACTCCCATCAAAGTCAAAATCATTACGCTGGGATGCAAGGTCAATCAATATGAATCCGAAGCCATTCTTGGCGGGCTGAAAAAAACCGGATGCAAAACGTCTGATAGCGGAGAAAATCCGACCCTTATGATCATTAATACCTGTGCCGTAACCCATAAGGCCGCCCTGCAGTCAAAACAAGCCATCCGAAAAGCGATCCGGGAGAATCCGGATGCGGTTATCTGCACCACAGGCTGTTGTGCCCAATCCGAACCCGATTCAATCGCTGACATAAGAGGAACTGACTTTATCATCGGAAATTCTCATAAACACCTTCTGCCAGAGATTTTAACTTCCAATCGAAATAAAAAACATATTACACCCTCTATGTTCTGTGGTGATATCCGTGAAGAACGGATCTTTGCAAGACTGACCGACTGCGCAACAGGAAACCGGGCAAGACCGTTTATTAAAATCCAGGACGGTTGCAATGATTTCTGCGCCTACTGTATTGTTCCTTATACGCGAGGCCCAAGCCGCAGCCGCCCTGCCCAGGATGTGATTGACGAGATTCTTCACTTCTCTTCATCGGGAGTTCACGAAATAGTTCTGACCGGCATACATATCGGTCGATATGGCGCCGACCTGATTCCGCCGTCAAGCCTTTTGGATCTGTTGCGCCTTCTACTTGAAAAGAATATCCAGACCAGGATAAGGCTCAGCTCCATCGAACCCACCGAACTCACCGACGACATATTAGAATTGACCGCCAGGTCTGATAAAATATGCCCGCATTTTCACATTCCCCTCCAGAGCGGCGATGGGCAGATATTAAAAAAAATGAACAGACCCTACTCCCCTCAGTTATTTAAAACATTGATCGAAAAAATTCATCAGCGGATACCGCATGCCGCCATTGGCGTGGATGTCATGGTGGGATTTCCCGGAGAAACAAACGGCGCGTTTGCCAACACTGTATTTTTGGTTGAGTCTCTGCCGGTATCTTATCTTCATGTTTTTCCATATTCACGGCGACGGCAAACCCCTGCCGGCAGATTTCCAGATCAGGTTCCGCCGGATATCATCAAATCCCGTTTTAAAATTCTCAGCCATATCAGCCGAAGCAAAAAAGAACGGTTCCATCAACAAATGATCGGTCAGCTTCTTGAAGTAATTGCTGAAAATAAAAGAGATCATGCAACCGGATTTCTCAAGGGCGTCAGCGCGAATTATGTGAAAGTTTTTTTTGATGGTAAGGACGGGCTGAAAAATCGACTGGTCCGATGCCGCATCTCGGAGGTGATGAAAAACGGGGCGGTCTTCGGAAAGATCATTGCCTAATGCTTTGAACTTGCAATTATTTCATCGTCAGT
>JALOPH010000167.1 GCA_025453995.1 Desulfobacterales bacterium | reverse complement strand
ATTATCGAACAAGGAATTTCGAACCGCTAAGCATCTGACATGAATTGATCGCGTGTTATTGTATATAGTGAAAGGGAGACAAACGTGGCTGTTGAAGTATTGATGCCGAAACTGGGCATGACCATGGAGCAGGGAAAGCTTGTCTCGTGGTCAAAAAGCGAAAAGGACACGGTTCAAAAAGGGGAGATCATCTGCATCATCGAAACCGACAAGGTGACCTTCGAGGTGGAATCCCCGGGAACCGGTATTCTCCTTATATTAATGGAGCCGGCGGAGAATATACTGGTGGGGACCCTGATGGGGTATATCGCCGAAAACCAGGCAGAGTATGACCAGCTAAAGCAGGGCAAAAGGCCCGGCGGTGCCGCCCAGCCAGAGGTCGCGCCCCAGCCGGAAAAATCAGCGGCCTGCTGGCTGGATAACGCCGGCCCGGCTGTCCCGTCAGAAACCGGAAAGCTGCGCGCATCGCCGGCTTCACGGGCCCTTGCAAAGAAGCTGGGCGTCGCGCTGGCATCCTGCCAGGGCACAGGCCCGAAGGGCCGGATCACGACCGGGGATGTTCAAAAAGCCGCGTCAGCGCCTGTGGCTGGCGCGCCCGTAAAAACACCGGAAAAAGTGGAAGCCACCCCCGGCGCCCGGAAACTTGCCAAAGACAAGGGCATATCCCTTACCCAGGTTCACGGTACCGGACCCAACGGCACCGTTACCCGGAGGGATGTGATCGAGGCCATGAAAGGCGCATCCCCCGGAATGCCTGCGGCGGTGCTTCCGCCTGATTTCAAGGGCAAGCGGCTGCTCAAGGAAGAGTCCATGTCCACCATCCGCAACACCATATCCTGTCGCATGATGGAGAGCCTGGAATGCTCGGCCCAGATGACGGCATTTGGGGAATGGGACATCACCGGCATCAAGCAGTTGAGAAAACTCATCAACGAAGAGGCCAAAAAAGAAGGCTACAAGGTGTCGTTCCCCGGTCTGATGGTCTTTTTCCTTTCCCGCGTATTAAAGGAAATGCCGGTATTCAACGCTTCGGTGAGCGGTAAAAACATCCAGTACTGGGCGGATGTGAATATCGGCGTGGCCGTGTCCGTGGGCGAGACCCTCGTGGTGCCGGTGGTGCATGGCGCGGAACGCAAATCCCTAAAGGAAATCCAGATCACCCTGGATAATCTGATCGAGCGGGCCCGGAATAAAAAGCTGCTGCCGGATGATATGGGCGGCGGCACGTTTACGTTGAGCAATGTCGGAAGCTACGGCAGCCAGTGGGAAACGGTGATTTTGAATCCGCCGGAAGTCGCGCTGCTGGGCATCGGCGCCATGGAGAAAAAACCGGTGGTTCGAAACGACGAGATCGTCATCCGGGAAATGATGCCCATCAGCCTGACGTTTGATCACCGGATCATCGACGGCGCCACAGCCGGCGAATTCAGGAACCGGATGAAGCGGATCGTGGAGAATCCGGAACTCATTATCTCATATTTTTAAGTGACTGGAGAATTCAGGTTCAGATGAGTGAACATAAAAAAAATATCGTAATTATCGGCGGCGGACCCGGCGGATACCCGGCTGCCATCAAAGCAGCCCAGCTCGGCGCCAGCGTCACGCTGGTTGATCGAAACGGCCTGGGCGGCACCTGTCTGCACCGGGGGTGCATTCCCACAAAATTCCTGCTTAAAGCGGCCAAGGAAAATGACACAATTTTGAAGTTTTTCAAAAAAATCGACATGCCGTTCCCGCCGGTGGATGTGAAAACCCTCATGCGGCAAAAGGCCGAAGTGGTGGGCAAGCTGGCGTCCGGAACGGCCATGCTGCTCAATAAAAACGGCGTTCGGGTCATTTCCGGAACCGCGGGTTTTGCCGATTCAAAAACCATCCGCGTGGCAGAGACGGGCGAGACCATCGGCTTTTCATCCGCTGTCATCGCCACGGGGTCAGAGAGCGCCGCCCTTGCCGTGGAAGGAATGGAATTAGAAGGCGTGTATGACAGCAGCGGCATTTTGGATATTGACCATATCCCCAGGAATCTGGCGGTCATCGGGGGCGGGTACATCGGGCTGGAATTCGCCCAGATCTTTCAGATGTTCGGCGCCAAGGTCACGGTCATTGAAATGATGCCCCACATCATGCCCGGCACAGACCCGGAAATCTCCACAGCCATGCAGAAAATCTTGAATTCCCATGGCATTAAAATTCACACCAACGCCAGATTGAAAAGAATTCAACGCAATGGTTCGGAATTGAGCGTCCGATATGAAGCGGGACAGAAGGAAGAAACCCTGTCAGTGGACGCGGTGCTGGTGGCGGTGGGCCGGAAACCCAGAATCGACGGATTGAATTTGGACAAGATCGGCGTTCGCATGGATGCAAAGGGCGCGATCGCCGTCAGTCAGTTCCTTGAAACCAGCGTCTCCGGAATTTACGCGGTCGGCGACGTGGCCGGCGGGCTGATGCTCGCCCACAAGGCCACTGCCGAGGGGGAATGCGCGGCCGTCAACATCATTGAAGGTCCCCATGAGATGTCCTATGCCGCGGTGCCCAGCGTCATGTACACCTATCCGGAAATGGCGGCCGTGGGTTTAACCGAAGAACAGGCCAAAGAAAAATATGGCGAGATACTTGTTGGCAGATTCCCCATGGCGGCCAACGGCCGGGCGGTTCTGTCCGGCGCCCAGCAGGGGTTTGTCAAGGTGATTGCCGAGATGGAAACGGAAATCATCGTGGGTGCGAGCTTTGTCTGCCCGGAGGCCGGGCATCTGATCGGCGAGGCCACCATGGCCATCCAGATGGAAGCGACGCTCGATGAGGTGGCGGAAACCATCCACGCGCACCCGACGTTGTCTGAAGCTTTCCGGGAAGCGGCGTTGGATGCCAAAGGAGAGGCGATTCATATACCGCCCTGTTGAAAGCCTGTTGAAGGGCGGGGATAAACCCCGGCACTACAGCGGGTACCGGTTTTAAGCAGGGTCGGGCTTTACGCCCGACCGGCAAAGATTTGGTGAAAAGATAAATACGTTCATACATTCAATCATGAACCTTAGCATGATGGAGGTTGAAAATGGCGCATAAAGTGGAAAAAGTCGAAGCTTTCGGAAGGAATTTAAGAACCGATGACACTTTGGAGGAGCTGGGGCGGAGCAGTTATGACGTGCTTCGCGATTTGATCCGGGAAGGAAAGACCGAGGAAGCGTTGAAATTTGTCGATTATGTCCAGCATGAATTCAAATGGCTCCATGACCTGTATTGCGACTGGGCATGGGCGGACCTGGATTATGTGGCCAAGACTTATGGCGAGGAGGCAGTCGAGAAGATGCTCCGGTACGCCCGGGAAGTGCTCATGAAAACGGCCTACAAAGGACAGGGGAAAGTAACCCCGCTGGACAATATCCGGCTCTTTGCCGAAGGGATGCGCGCCCACCGGTGCGGTCCCGGAGAAAGCGGCAATATCAAGATCTGGGAGGAAAAAGACCGCTATGTCATGGAATTCGACCCCTGCGGCAGCGGCGGAAGACAGCGCCGGACCGGCGAACTTGACGGCCTGCCGCCGAGAAGTGAGCCGCCGTTTAACCTGGGGTGCACCCAGAAAGCCTATTCCTGGTCATGGGGCAAAGAGAACGTTCCGTATTACTGCCTCCACTGCTCGGTCTGGCATGAGATCATGATGATCGAGCGCCTGGGTTATCCCGCGAAAATTACCGATTACAACGAGGACCCCAACGCGCCCTGCCGGTGGTATTTTTACAAAGACCCCAAAGACGTCCCTGAAGAGTACTATGAACGTGTGGGGATGAAAAAGCCGGAGGCTTTAAAGAAGTGATTATTATTTTTTTTCGAGCAGTGAAACACTGTTCGAAAAAAAATACGCTGATAGAACATCCTGATTTCAGGATTAAAAATATTAAAGACAAATCACATTAAGGAGAAGCGATCGATGAATTTTGAGTTAACCAAAGAACAGAAACGCATCAAGCAGAGCGCCTATGAGTTTGCCCAGAAAGAACTGGCCCCTTATGCGCTGGAAAGGGAAGATAAAGGTGAATGGCCCTATGAAGTATGGGAAAAAATGAGAAGCCTGGGGTATACCGGGCTGATTACCCCGGAAGAATACGGCGGGTCAGCATTTGGAAACAGCGTGTATCTGGATTCGATTCTGGTTCTGGAGGAATTTGCCAGGGCTGATGATGCGTTTGCCACCTCTTTCCAGGTGCACAACCTGATCCAGGATATGTTCCTTTTATATGGGAGCGATGAACAGAAAAAAGAATGGCTGCCCAAACTGGCCAGCGGGGAGATCATGGGAGCGTTTGCGTTGACCGAGCCGGACGCCGGTTCGGATGCCCGGGCCATTACGACCCGCGCCGAACTCATCAACGGCGAGTGGGTGATCAACGGAACGAAAATATTCATCACCAACGCGGGCCTTAAAAACAGCATGGGCGTGATGCTCATGGCCGTCACGGCCGAAGACGCCAACGGCAGAAAAGAAATCAGCAGCATCATTGTCCCCCGGGAAACCCCGGGATTCACCAAGGGAAATAAATTCAAGAAAGTCGGGTGGAACATTATGGATACCCGTGAACTGATTTTCAGGGACTGCCGGGTTCCGGAAAAAAATCTTTTCGGCGCCCGCGGCAAAGGACTTAACCAGGCCCTGGGCGGGTTGAACCTGGGGCGGATCGATTTCGGCGCCATCGGCACCGGCGTGGCCCAGGCCGCTCTGGATCATTCGCTCAAATACGCCAAACAAAGGGTTCAATTCGGCAAGCCTATCTGCAAGAACCAGGTGATCGCGTTCATGCTCGCCGACATGGCCACCAATGTGGAGACTGCCAGAATGCACGCCTACCGTGCGGCATGGCTCAAGGACAGCGGAAAGCCCCATGAAATAGAGGCGACCATGGCCAAGGTGGTGGCGTCTGAAATCGCCAACAAGAACGTCATGATGGGGTTCCAGATTCACGGCGGGTCAGGGTTTGTCAAAGAATATGAGATTTCCCGCCTGTATCGCAATGTCAAAATTTTAGATATCGGGGAAGGGACCAGCGAAATCTGCCGGTTGGTCATTTCACGGTCGCTGGGGTGTTAATGCGCGGACGCTTCCAAGGAACTTGTCCTACTCAGTCCGGTTTTGGACGGTACTCGTACTCGTACTCGATGTAAAAAAAGCCGAGTACGAGCACGAGAAGGAGTACGAGCACGAGATTTAAAGTTATTTTCGGTAAAATACCGTAAAGCGGAATCCGAAGCTTTTTATCAGATTATCAATTAACGGAGAGAAACATGCAGCAAACCAAGGGCATTGATATTACAAACGTCAACTTAACCACATGGGAGCTCATGACCCGGGCCGCGGAAAAAGCCGGGGACAAGCCCTATATTATCTATATTCCAAGAAATGAGGCGAAGATTACGTTTGCCGACTTTGCGGCCACCGTCAACCGGATCTCCAACCTGCTCATAGAAGAATACGGGGTCCGGCAGGGGGACAAGGTCTGCACCATGGCGGAAAATGTTCCCGAACTGCTCTACACCATCATGGCCATCACCAATATCGGCGCTGTATGGGTGCCCATCAACGTCATGCTGGTGGGCGAAAGTCTCCGGTTCATCATTGAGGCATCCGACGCCCGGTATGTGTGCGCCACGGAGAAGTACAAAGCTGAAGTCAGCGCGGTTTTAGACAGGGTCGGCCATCCGGTGAAAATGCTGCCGGTGCTCGAGCTGGCGGACATGGCCAAAAACAAGTCGCCCGAATATAAAAGCCCCACGAAGCCCGATGACATTTCCATGATCATTTTCACATCCGGCACCACGGGGTTTCCCAAGGGCGTGATGCACACCCACAACACCTATATCCGCACCGGGATCAGGGGACTGGAGGCTCTGGGAACCGACAGCGGCCACCGGATCCATGTATATCTGCCGTTTTTTCACGGATGGGCGTATCTGATCATGCTCGGGTCACAGTATCACACCTGCACCATGATCATGGAGGACCGGTTCAACGCCGACACTTACTGGGAGACCATTCAAAAATACAAAGTAACCCAGGATCACTGGACCGGCACGGTGCCGCTGACCCTGATGAAACTGCCTGAGACGGATTTTGAAAAAAAGGCCGACATCAAGATTCTCGGCACTTTCGGCGCGCTCTATGACACCATGAAAGCCAAATGGCCCAAACTAAGTTTCCAGAGCCTCTATGGCCAGACGGAGCATCCGTTTATCACGGAGGTTCCCGCAGACCAGATATTTCCGGGATCAGACGGCATTCCCAAATACCCGGATGAGATACTGATATTAGACAATGACGGGAAACCCGTTCCCACCGGCGAAACCGGCGAGATCGTCTGCCGGTGCCGGTGCGGGGTCATCATGAAAGGCTATTATAAGAATGATGAGGCCACGGCCAAAACCCTGAAGGGAACGGATCTGTATACCGGCGATCTCGGATTTTTAGATGATAAGGGGCATCTCCATTTTGCAGGCCGAAAGAAAGACGCTTTGAGAGTCAGGGGCGAGATGGTTTCCGTGGAGCATATCGAGCATCTGATCAACGCCCACGAGAAAATAGCGGAATCCGCCATCGTGGGATTCCGCCCGCCGGAAAAAGAGGCGCTCAAAGAAGATGAGATCATCGCGCATCTGGTGCTGCAAGCCGGCGCGCAAATGACGCTGGATGAATTTAATCAATGGTCCCAGCAGAATCTCGCCCGGTTCATGCGGCCCAAATATATTGTATTTCAATCAGAGCTCCCCAAGACCGCGACCGCCCGCGTGCAGAGATTTAAGCTGCGGGAAAAAGGGCTCGAAGGGGCCACCCAGCTTTTTTAAGGTGAACAGAATGAAAAGCGTTTCAATTATCGGAATCGGATCCACCCTGTTCGGCGTTCATGAACAGGGGACATTGAAATCCATGGCCATTGCCGCGTGCTCCGACGCGCTCAAGGATTCTCGCGTCGGCAAAGAGGAGATCGACGCGTTTTATGTGGGGAACTTCATCTCCGGTTTTCTGGCCGGCCAGGAAACCATTGCCCCGCAGATCGCCGATCTGCTTGGACTTCGCAAGCAAATTCCCGCCACTACGGTGGAAGGCGCGTGCAGTTCCGGCGGCATCGCCCTGCGCCACGGCATGTTTCTGATCAGCGCCGGCCTGGCGAAATTCGTCCTGGTGCTGGGCGTTGAAAAAATGACCCATGCGTCCACTGCCAAAAACACCGAAGGCCTGGCCCTTGCCATGGATCATGAAAGCAGCGAAGGCAAAACCGGCCTGACGTTTCCAGGATTTTTCGCCCTGGTGGCCCAGCGACACATGCATGAATTCGGCACCACGCCGGATCACCTGGCCCATGTGGCCTTGAAAAACCGGGAGAATGCGCACCATAATTTAAGGGCGAGATTCCGCAAGCCCGCGACCATGGAGGAAGTGCGCAAATCCAAAATGATCTCAGACCCCTTGAGGCTGTTTGACTGCTGTCCCATCAGCGACGGCGCGGCGGCGGTTGTATTATGCCCGACGGAAATCGCCAAACAATACTGCGCAAACCCGGTGGAGATTATCGGCAGCGCCCAGACCACGGGGTATAATTCCCTCTACAACACGCCCAGCGCCACCACCCTCGATGCCACGGTCATCGCCGCATCCCAGGCGTTTGACATGGCTAAAATAAAACCCGCGGACATTGACGTGGTGGAGCTCCATGACTGCTTTACGATTGCAGAGATTGTGGACAGCGAAGACCTGGGGCTTTTCCCTAAAGGACAGGGCGGGTTTGCCGCGGCTGAAGGGCAGACGCGTGTTGGCGGTAAAATACCCATCAACCCCAGCGGCGGCCTTTTGTCCAAAGGCCATCCG
>JALOPH010000166.1 GCA_025453995.1 Desulfobacterales bacterium | reverse complement strand
CCATTATCGTTTTAATCCCCCGGCACCGATTCGCCCTCTCAGCGACTGAATCGTTCCGGACTGTTTGTCGATCAAGACCTCATCAATGACGATGCCATCCTTTTCAACAAGCCGGGCAATGTAATATCGGCCGGTGTTTTTCAGATCTTTCAGGCCGTATTTTTCCCATTGATCGTCGTCAAGATGCCGATTGATGATGATTCTGGCAGTGGCAGTTCCCATGCCGTCAAAATATCTCGCCAGGGGATCTTGCCCATCCTCTATTGTTTCTTCATCAGTCGATTTTTCGGTCTTGCTTTTTTGATTAACGTTTTTTGATTGCATGGCGACACTTCCTTTCGAGCTTCGCAGTGAAGGATCACGTTTATGGCTGGGAGAGGATTTGCCTCATTTTGACAAACTCTTCCCGCGAAATTTCCCCCTTGGCGAATCGCGCCTTCAAAATCGCCTCGGAGTCGGATCGATCCCGAAACGGCCCCTGAGAGGCTTGGGTCTGTGAACTGAAGATACGAAGTACGACATAAACAATCAAGAAAAGAACCAAGCCCCATATCAGCAGGGCCAATAAACTACCTGGGAAAAAGCCTCCCCACCAGCCTCCCGACAGCGGTGCATAATCACAGCCCCACATGATCAAATCTCCTTACAGGTTTAATGATGAGACAGCCAGCTACGGTCCGACCGTCTCATCGGTTTAATTGGTGTTACCAGCACCATCCGTATCCGCCCATGCGGCCGTGGTACCCGGCATTGGCAGGCGGCAGGTTGAAGGAACGGGCTTGGGCGCGGAGTTGATCGTGCAAGACGGCTATTTCACGGTTCAACCCCGCCGTTCGCTTCGGATCGGGGTTGGAAGTTGCCAGCAGAGCGTTGTACTCACCCTGTTTGGCGGCAAGGTTCTGCCTGAGCTGGACGGTTTGATCGTAAAACCCCTGATAATTGTCGCCGTAATAACCCGCCGTCGGCCCACCCATGGGGCCGCCCCAGTACCCGTCCCAATAACAGGCGAATGCCTGGGTTCCGGTGAACGCGATGAGCGCCGTCGCCGCAACAATGAGAATCGTCCTTTTCATGATTTTTTTACCTCCGTCGTGTTGGTTTTCAACTGAAAGTGAATGCCCATGGCACCATGGTCGCCGTTGCTAAAGTTGATTATCAAATTGCGTGCCAGCAACCTTTAGATATATGGAACAATTTGTTATTAAAGCATAAATTAACTATGCTGCCGAGCATCCGCCAAAACCGACGGGTGTACGACCTGTGGCTTTATTACCCATCTTGCTATCAAGGCACGATTGAGGTGTTGCCATAATACCCAATCGGGTTTATAATACTTAGACAACAGAAATTTGAGGGCGCTATGAATACAAAAACAATTCATCGAAATCGGACGAGGCTTCACACATCACCCTGGATCATCATCGGATCGGTGGGAATCCTGCTGATCGTCGTGGTGGTCCTGGCATATCAGAACTACAGCCGCGAAAAAAAATACATGTCCCGAATTTTAAGTGAAAAAGGGGCTGCCATCATCAAGGCGGTGGAAGCCGGAGCCCGTACGGGAATGATGGGGATGATGTGGGGCGGACAGCAGGTCCAGTCGTTGATCGAGGAAACCGCCCAGCTCTCGGATGTCCTCTATATTACAGTGGCAAGTGGCGAGGGCCTGGTTCTGGCCAGCAGCAATCGCGGATTGATCGGCACCCAAATGAACAGCGGTTTTCCCGAAAAAGGACTTGATCAACCAGAGGAAATCAACTGGCGGTATAAGCGCATCGATGAACAGCGGAGCGCTTTTGAGGTGTACCGGCATTTTCGACCGATCTCTCATCAGGACACTTGGATGGGCGACCGTATGCGCCAAATGATGCGAGGGCGCGGCATGATGATGGGGTCCGATAACGACTGGTGCTTTCCTACCTCAAGCGGCGACAGCGACCAAATCATACTGGTTGGTTTGGACCCTCAACCATTTGAAGAAGGGCGTAAAGAGGACATCCGCAACACGGCCATCATATCAGGTGTTTTGATTTTACTGGGGCTGGCCGGCTTTATTTCGATGTTCTGGATGCAAGGATACCGCTCGGCTAAAAAATCACTTCAGGACACCAGCGCCATTAAGGACCAAGTTGTAACCAGCCTTCCCGTGGGGTTGATTGCCACGGACAAAGACGGGAAAATCGCATTTTACAACAGCGCCGCCGAGCGGATCACCGGGCTTGATTTGGCCCAGGCGCGGGGGAAAGAACCCGACAGCGTTCTGCCAAGGCATTTATGTGGGTTGAAGGAATCCCTGGATCTTGGGGAGTCGATAAACGAAAAGGAAATGGAATGTGAGTTCACCGAAAACAAGATTGTCCCGGTGAGCATCAGCGCCTCGAAAATTATCAACGAAGAAGGTCAGTTTGTCGGGCAGGTTCTGATCATCCGAGATCTTGGGGAGGTTCGCCGCCTTCAGGATGAAATCCGCCGCAAGGAAAAACTGGCGGCAATAGGCGGTCTCGCCGCCGGCGTGGCCCATGAAATCCGAAACCCGTTGAGTTCCATCAAAGGCATCGCTTCCTACTACAAGAGCAAGTTCGAGGACGGCAGCGAGGACAAAGAGATGGCCGGGGTCATGATCGAGGAGGTGGATCGCCTCAGCCGAGTCATCAGCGAGCTGCTGGAGTTCGCCAGGCCGACGAAATTAAACAGGAAGCTATCCGATATGAATGAACTGCTGAAACATTCAACCCGGCTGGTCGAGCAGGAAGCAGCGGCGAAAAAAGTCGATATTCAACTCAATCTTACATCCGAATCCATTGAGGCCGATGTCGATCCGGATCGTCTGACCCAGTGCTTTTTGAATCTGTTTCTGAATGCCTTGCAAGCCATGGAAAGCGGCGGCCGGTTGACCGTTTCCAGCTCCACAGGCGCAAACGGGAACGTTGCAATTGACATCAAGGATAACGGCTCGGGGATATCCGCAGAAGATCTCAGCAAGATATTCGACCCCTATTTTACCACCAAACCAAAAGGCACCGGCTTGGGCTTGGCGATTGTGCACAAGATTATCGAAGCCCACCAGGGGCAAATCAAAGTTCGAAGCACCATTGGTCAGGGCACCGTGTTCTCGATTGCCCTGCCGCTTGGGGACAGCGAAATGAGGTTATCATGACCATACAAAACCCTTCTCACATTCTGATTGTCGACGACGATCTAAACCACTTGAAAACGCTTCAAACCATCGTCAGAAGTTGGGGCTACCAGGTGTCCACGGCCGACGACGGGGTCAAGGCCGTTGAAAGTGTCAAGGAAAAACCGTTCGCCCTGATCTTGATGGATGTGCGCATGGCTCAGATGAGCGGCATCGAGGCCCTGAAGCAAATTAAACAGTACAATCCGGCCATCCCGATTCTCATCATGACCGCATACTCTTCGGTTGATTCGGCGGTAGAGGCCTTAAAATCCGGGGCTTACGATTATTTGACCAAACCCCTGGACTTTGAAGTGCTCAAAATCAGCCTAGCGCGTGCTTTGGAGCATTCCGGCCTCAAGGCGGAAAATGCAACCTTAAAATCAAAGATGAGCGCAGATTACGAGCTGGAAAATATCATCGGAAGAAGCCGGCCGATGAAGGAACTGGTCGACATGATGTCCATGGTTGCGCCTTCGGAGGCAACCGTGCTGATCACCGGGGAAAGCGGGACCGGCAAAGAGCTGATCGCCAAATCCATCCATCACAACAGCCAGCGCAAGGATCGCGCCCTGGTGGTGGTCAATTGCGCGGCACTTACCGAGACATTGCTGGAGTCGGAGCTGTTCGGCCATGAAAAAGGTGCGTTTACCGGTGCCGATAAACGCCGCGAAGGCAGATTCAAGCAGGCTGACAAGGGAACCATTTTTCTGGATGAGATCGGCGAAACCTCCGCCGCGATGCAGGCCAAGCTGCTGCGGGTCATTCAAGAGCGGGAAATCCAGCGGGTCGGCGGGGAAGAAACGTTGAGCGTGGATGTGCGGATTCTTGCCGCGACCAACCGAAACCTGGAGGAGGATGTGAAAAACGGAAAATTCCGTGAAGACCTTTTCTATAGACTGAACGTCGTCACGCTTCGTATCCCGCCGCTACGCGAGCGTCAAGATGATACTCCTTTACTCGCCCAGCATTTCTTGGAGAAGTACGCGAAAAAAAATCACAAGCAGGTCAAAGGCTTTTCTCCGCTGGCAATGGATATGCTACTCAAATACGCCTGGCCCGGCAATGTCAGGGAACTTGAAAACGTCATTGAACGCGCCGTGATTCTCCTGCCGGATGAACACATCACAGAGAAAGAGCTGCCTGTCACCATCACCTCAAGTTATGCCGAAAAAAGCGAATGGGTGGCTCCGCCCCCACCGGTTGCAGCCAATCGCCCCCTGGAAGAAGTTGAAAAGGAGGCCATTTTGGCCACACTTAATGACAGTGGCGGGAATAAAAGCGAAACCGCACGCAGGCTCGCAATCAACCGCAAAACCCTTCACAAGAAACTCAAAGATTATGGAATAGGTTGAGCTTCCTAATGAAAGCGAATTCTTAACGGTCCATAAACTGCCCATTTTAACCCCACAATGCAATTCTTGACAGACTAAAGTGGGTATTATTGAACCATACTCCCCACCTACATGCCTTAATACGACCTGCCCTACCGCACACTTAATATTTTTAAAACTTAGTTATTACAGGTATATATATTGATTTTGAGCCGGCATGACAGCGTGATGGCATCATGTTTGCTCTATCCTAAGACAAAGCCAAATGGCTTTCAGAAAGCGGCCGCTTTTTTGATTGGGAACAACAAATCGCAACGTATTACATAATGGAGGCACAAAATGAAACGAAATACCAAAGGGATTATGATGCTGGCCGTATTGGCCGTTTTTGGATTCTCAACCATCGCGCTTGCCGGTTGGGGCGACGGATACGGACATATGATGGGGCCCGGCATGATGGGGCCTGGCTGGCAGCAGGGAAGTGGCTATTACGGAAATCTTTCCGCAGATGAAATCGCGAAACTGGAACAGCAGCGCGCAGAATTCTTCCGGGCGACAGAAAATACCAGGCAACAGCTGTATGAGAAGAATCTGGCTCTGCAAAGCGAACTGGCTAAAGAAAATCCGGACACCGCCAAGGCATCAAAGCTTCAGGGCGAAATTTCCAAGCTGCAAAGCGATCTTGATCAAAAACGATTGGAGTATGATATCCAGGCCCGCAAATCAGCACCCAACTACAACCGCGGCTATAGAGGAGGATACGGTTCGATGATGGGTTACGGCCCCCGCGGTGGCGGATATTGCGGGTGGTAAGCCAAGACGCAACGAAAATGGTATGACAGGGCGGTAAACGCCGCCCTGTCATGCACTAAACCAACAGGGAATCCGCAGGTGACTGCATCAAAGGACGACGCGATAGAATCGATAGAAAGGTGAGCTGATGAAAAGGAATTTTTTGAAAACAGCGATAAAGCCAATCATGCTTGTCGCAATTGTGGGTCTTGCACTAACGGTGCTGGCTGGCTGCGGAATCGGCCATGGGCCATACCGGCATGGTTACAATAATTATCATGGTGCTGGAAGCGGCGATGATTACCGCAATAGTGGCTCCTACGGAGCTACGTATGATCCCGACGGCAGAGTCTACCACCGTCGCATACCTGGCTACGGGGACGGCCGAGGTGGATATTGCGGATGGTGATGGAGTTAACTCTTCTCAGATTATATTGGCATTGAGGCAAAAGCTATGATCGCTAAATATTTTAATTACAAGGCATTGTTAGGGCTTCTTGCGATATGGGGTCTGAACAATATTTTGTTAAGTCCCGCATTCGCCCAATCCGGCGGGTACCGGAACTGGCACATGGGACGATGGATGATGGGCGACTGGGGAATGGGGTGGTTCGGTATGATATTCATGTTACTTTTTTGGGTTTTAGTCATCGTCGGAATCGTTTTTCTGATTCGCTGGCTGGTTCAAAACACGGGCGGCAGAAGTTCCTCCGGTGTCGGCACAAGTTCTCAGGCAATGGATATTTTAAAGGAACGCTATGCCAAAGGAGAAATCACCCACGATGAATTTGAGTCCATGAAAAAAGAGATACTCCGATAGGCCCCACAGGAGACCGACAATGAGAAGCAGAAACACAGACCTGGGATTCGATAGCAGGCATTCCAGAAGGCAATTTTTGAAGTTGGCCGGCTATGGAACCCTAGGATTGATGGCAGGCGGGCTCTGGCCTGGATTCGATGGTTTCGCAGCCGGACAAACTCCTGATACAGAATTCATCCCCGACCTCGACATCACCCTTTCCGCCCGCCCCGGCGAGGTCCCCGTTTTGCCGGGCGATCCCACTGGAGTTTGGCGCTACCATGCGACGGTGCACAAAGGCGACCGTGCTAGAATCGCTGAAATACCCCGCAGCTATCTTGGCCCGATCATTAAAGTCAATCAGGGTGAAAAAATACGGGTTCGCTTCAGAAACGCCATCCCTGAAGAGTCTATTGTGCATTGGCACGGCCTGCATGTGCCCGCGATCATGGACGGACACCCGCGCTATGTCGTTCCGCAGGGGCAATCCTACTTGTATGAGTTCGAAGTCAAGAATAGAGCCGGCACCTATTGGTATCATCCACACCCACACGGCAGAACCGGCCCACAGGTGTATCGTGGTCTGGCAGGCCTATTTCTCGTGTCCGACGAGGAAGAGCAAGCTGTTGGCTTGCCCGATGGCGAATATGATGTTCCACTGGTGATTCAGGACCGAACATTCGATTCAGGTAATCAGCTGGTGTACATGTCGGGCCACAGAATGGAGCGGATGACCGGTTTTTTGGGCGATATGATAATGGTTAACGGGCTGCCGGATTTCACGCTCCCCGTATCGACCGGTGCCTATCGGTTACGCCTGCTGAATGGCTCCAATTCTCGTATTTATAAGTTGGCGTGGGAAGACGGCCGGCCGCTGACCATTATTGGTACGGACGGTGGATTCCTGGAAAGGCCGGTCTTCAGAAAGTATGCGTTTTTAAGCCCGGGAGAACGGTTGGAGATCTGGGCCGATTTCAGCGACAATCCGGTCGGGTATACGACATCCCTTTTGAGCCTTCCCTTCGATGTCGGTGGCATGGGTGGGGGGCGAATGGGCCGCGGCATGATGATGGGCGGACGAACGGGCCAAAATCTAAACCTTCCAAATGGTGCTGCCTTTTCCGTATTCAAAGTGAAGGTCATCCGACCTGTCAAAACAATTTACCGTCTCCCGGAGACACTTTCCGAGATCGGGCCTGCTAGTCCTAAAGACGCTGTGAACTATTTTCGTCCCCGGCAATTTTATCTCACGATGCGGCATATGCAATGGACGATCAACGGGCGGGTGTTTCAAATGGAGGAGGTGGCAGACGACGAGATGGTCCAGTTGGATTCAACCGAGATTTGGGAATTCAACAACACCGGGGGTGGTATGATGAATATGATGAACATGCCCCATCCCATTCACCTGCATGGCAAGCAGTTCCGCGTTATTGAACGCAGCGGCGTTGCACATGAAGGCTATGTGGATGAAGGATGGAAAGATACGGTTTTGCTGATGCCCGGTGAACGAATAAGAATACTGGTTGATTTTGATGATTATCCAGGGATGTTTTTGTATCATTGCCACAACCTGGAGCATGAGGATATGGGAATGATGCGCAATTATTTTGTAAGTGCTAATTGACCATAATTTGAGCTATCTTTGACCGAAATCGAAAAGACCCGCCACATTTGATATTTTCGGCTAAGGTACCTGCTGAACTGAGCCATTCTGACACAAAATCCTTCTTCTGAACGAAACGGGCGCCGCAAAAGTCAATGGCGGGATTGCATTGAAATTTCCGTTACCACGCTGA